>JANWVZ010000059.1 GCA_025056555.1 Gemmatales bacterium
TGCTCACCTGTGAATGCGAACGCACCAGCGGACCGACGTTATCCCAAGCCTTGCAAATGCTCAGCGGGCCGATGCTTCACCAATGGCTTGCCGACCCGAATAACCGCTTAGGCGTGTTACTCGCCTCGGGCAAGTCGGACGCCGAGATCCTCGACGAATTATACCTCGCGGCCTTGTCCCGCTATCCCACGGCTCAGGAGCGGCAACAACTCTTAGCTTGGCTCTCGTCCCGGTCTAATCGGCGTGTCGCTTGGGAAGACCTCCTCTGGAGCCTGGTCAATTCCAAAGAATTCCTCTTACGTTATTAGGCCGTGCCTTGCGAGGCACCGTCATGGGGTGGACTATCCGTTGGATAGAGGGATACTTTCACAACGAAGTCTGCGCCAAGGCGACCAATGTAAGAAGTCCGGTGAATACTATCCGTCGGGCAGGTTTATGTTCAACAATCGCTCGATCGCCACCAAGCCATTACGGTTGAAGCGGAAAACAGTCCTAAACGCCTGGTCAGCTCGCTTATTGAGCAAAACGTCAAACGTCACGCGCGATGACCACTTGCGGTGCCCTGGGATATTTCGAATGTGCCCTCGCCGACGGCCAAGCCCCCCAATCTTGGTAGGCATGGAAAGGCGAAGCCCAAGGAATGGCCTCCGTGTCCTGTACCACCAATGGAATGGGGGGGGTAATTATCCTTCCAGCAAAAGCTCTATTTGCTGCCAATGATGAGGGAACAAACGGTAGGCACGGGCCTCCAGAGCATAGTCGGTAAATCTTGCTGTGATAGCCTGTTGCGCTAACTCAAGCGTGAATAATGTTTCCTCTGGCTGTGTGCCGCCAGATTGGGTCACAGAACCTCCCGATGCCGTCGGATATAGAGCCACGATCAACGTGACGACGCTGCCATCGAGCCAGTAATTCACCGCGGGATCGGTATCCACCTGACTGGGCACGGGGCGACCGCCAGGGTGCGAATGGTAAAAACCGAGTAGGTCCCAGCCCTCCTGTCGGCGTCGTCGTTCGGCGGCAAATAAACTCGCGGGCTCGCTCAAAAAACGGTGCGGCTGAGCGAGTGCGTTGACCAGTTCATACGCAGCCCGCACATGTCCCGATGACGTGCCTACTAACATACCGAGACATTCGTTGGGCCACTCCCGCACTGCCTGGGCACAGATTTGCCGCCAAACGGCCCTCGGTAGCGTCAATCGGCTGGGTGATGCCGCTGTCACAGTTCGCATCCCTCTGTAGCCGAGGGGCCTCGCCGCGTGGCTGGCCTCTCACGCATCCGACTACGGCAAGCCCTGGCTCTCTTCACTATAGGCAATATTACCGTTGCCAACCGATAATTTTCGCCGCCTGAACGCTACGCTGGCACTCAGGTACAATGGACATATTCCGCATCCCAAAGGAGCTTTATAAAAACGCCTGCCGTCGGATTGATTGGCAGCCTTGTGACAACTGTCGGACACAGACTCGCCGGCGTGAACATTGGCCCCCACCTGTGGCTCAAGACACAAAGCCATAGCGATCGCAGGAGAACCACATGGCGCGCGACGTCGTAATCCTGGCTTATAGCGGTGGACTGGACACTTCGGTGATGGTGCGCTGGCTCCAGGAGAAGTACAACTACGACGTGATCACTTTCACCGCCGACCTGGGCCAAGGCGAAGACCTGGAAGCGATTCGCCAGAAGGCGCTGCGTACGGGCGCGAAAGACGCCGTGGTCATGGATGCCAAGAACCTGTTTGTGGATTATTTCATTTGGCCCGCCCTCATGGCAGGAGCCGTGTATGAGAATCGCTATCCGCTGGCGACGGCGTTAGGTCGGCCGCTCATTGCCAAACTTATGGTGGACTTAGCGCGGGAACGCGGCGCCAAAGCCGTGGCCCATGGTTGCACCGGTAAAGGCAACGACCAGGTGCGCTTCGATGTCACGTTTCAAACGTTGGCTCCCGACTTACAAATCATCGCGCCAGTACGCGACTGGAAGATGACCCGCGACCAGGCCATCGAGTACGCCGAAAAACACGGCATCCCCGTCGAGGTGAAACGGGAAAAACTGTTCTCTATTGATCAGAATCTCTTTGGTCGCAGTATCGAGGCTGGGCCGTTGGAGGATCCCTGGGTCGAGCCACCAGAAGAGGCGTTTGCCTGGACCGTCAGTCCGCTCAAGGCGTCTGATGAACCCGAATACATCACGATTGATTTCGAGCAGGGTCGGCCCGTAGCGCTCAACGGTCAAGCGATGGACGGTGTAGCGTTGATCCAGACCCTGAACCGTCTTGGCGGAAAACACGGCGTCGGACGCATTGACCACATTGAGAATCGCCTCGTCGGGATCAAGTCCCGCGAAGTGTATGAAGCGCCTGCGGCTGTGATTCTCCACGAAGCCCATCGCGACTTGGAAACGCTCACGCTGAGCAAGCAGGCGCAACGCTTCAAAACTTTCGTAAGTCAGGAATATGCTGATCTCATTTACAACGGTCTCTGGTTCAGCGCGTTCCACCAGGACTTGGCCGCTTTCGTCGCCAGTAATCAACGTTACGTCACAGGCAGTGTGCGAGTCAAACTCTACAAAGGCACCGCTACGGTTGTGGGCCGCAAAAGCGAGTACAGTCTCTATCACCGCAGCTTGGCCACTTACGAAGGCAAAGACCTTTTCGATCACGAAGCGGCTAAAGGATTCATTCGACTCTGGGGCCTACAGACGCAAACTCAGGCTCAATTACAGTGGCTCAAATCAGGCCGCGGATTTGAGCTTCCCGGACTAACTCGTTCTCAGTAGAATAGTACACTTCCTTACAAAGTACCCGTGAACATGTGTACAATATATCCGCAGGAGGGTAACGACGGCGATGAATCCTGATGTGTTGACAGTCGAAGAAGTCGCACGTTATTTACGCCGCGATGCCCGCGAAATCCAACGCCTGGCGGATCGCGGCTATCTGCCAGGACGCAAGGTCGCGGGTCAGTGGCGCTTTGCGCGCGCCGAAATCCTCCACTGGGTCGAGACGCAGTTGCCCTCCTGGGACGAACAGCAGTTAGCCCAGTTAGAGGACCGGCCTGAGGCGGAAGAAGCGCGATTAGTGGGCCATCTGTTACCCGAGGCATGCGTGGCCGTGCCGCTCCAGGCGCGGACTAAGGCTTCCGTGCTCAGCGAACTCGTACAATTGGCCGAACGCTCCTGGCAGGTGTACGACCCCGAAGCCATCCTGAAGGCGGTCGAGGCACGCGAAGCCATGCAACCGACGTCTATGCCTGGCGGCGTAGCCTTGCCCCACCCGCGCCGTCCGTTACCTGAGGCGCTCGGTGAGTCCGTGATTGCCTTTGGCCGCACCTTGACGCCCATCCCGTTTGGCGGCGACCGCGGCGGACTGTGCGACCTGTTCTTCCTGATTTGCTGCCGCGACGACCGCACCCACCTTCGTGTCTTAGCCCGATTGGCACGGATGTTCCTCAAGCCAGGGTTTCTGGAACAACTTCGTCAGGCCGACTCGCCAGAAGCGGCTCTCCAGGTCATCGCCGAAGCCGAACAATCGTTGCGGAAGTAGTCCCCCGGCGTTGGGCTCATCCGCATTTGCGAAGGTCAGTTGTCCCTAACACTCCGATCCTGTCGCCGTTCAGCACCCGTTTGAGTCAACGTCCCCGCCGACTTCCGTTCGCGCAAGCACGGCGTGGTCCAGAATTACTTCGCGGCGCCACACGTCGGTAGATTGGCTCGTGGCATTTCTCTTTGGAGAGCCGCCACAGTGGGCAACTCCATCGTGGAAAAAAATTTACTTCCCCTCACGACCAAGCTACGCACAGCAACCGCAGCAGCCATCACATGCGGGGCAAGCACAGCAGCCCGCGCTGCAGCAAGCACAGCATGCCTCACAAGCGGGACAGATGCACCCGTTGGCACAACAAGCGCAACACTCCTCGCATATCGGGCATACGCAGCCGTCTGCGCAGCATTCGCAGTCCTCACAGCGATCAGCACACTCTTCACACGCAGGACATGGGCAGCACTCGGGACATGGACAACTGACACAGCATGGACAGCACCCTTGGCTCGCTTGCGCTGGCGATGCCCCTAAGGCGCCGCCCAATGCCCACACGACAGAGGCCAGCAGGCCCATCAGCCAGTTCCGCCGACTCATCATGCTACACCTCCTTCCTTATGGTTCGTCAGACCCCGTTGGCCTGACCGGTTGAGCCGTCAAGGCTTGGTATTTTTCAGCGAGGCCAGGATGGGACACTTGGATATTGGAGCGATGCGCGGACATTGCCGTAACAGCGACTGCAGAGCCCGCTGGATTTTCTGCAAGTCGCGAATTTTCTCGGCAATTTCCTGGATTTTGCGCTCGGTGATCGCACAGACCTCCTCGCACGAGGCCCACGCTGCGCTGTCGAGCTGCAATAATTGCTGGATTTCGCGCAGGGAAAAGCCTAATTGTTGTGCGCGCTTGATAAAGCGGACCCGTTCGACGGTCTCCGGCGGATACATGCGGTATCCCGAGGGCCGACGCGGAGGTTGTGGCAGCAACCCGCGCCGTTCATAATAGCGCAGCGTCTCGACGTTCACCCCTGCCAATCGCGCCACCTCGCCACTCCGCAGACTCTCATCTCGGGCTGAAACCATCTGGCCTTCGCTGCGACCCATAGAAGCGTCCTCTCTGCCCGCGAACGTTCAGTGTTTTCTTCTTTATCCGCCCCACTATTATGCCAGCCGTACCACAGTACGGAGTCAAGGGGAATTCATCACCCATTGCTTGACAGGATCGTAAGCACGAGTGAAGCTCCCGTAACGTGATCGCGGCTTCGGTCAGCGTGAACGCAAGAACATTGCTTGTTTAGCGCTCGAAATCACCCCAAGTCGTTGCTACGCGCGCGGCCAAGTCTGTTAAAACAACACAGGGCGGCCGACGCGGGGATTCGACCGCCCTGGCGGGGTTAGTGGAGGTGCTGAAGTGTAAAGTCTGGAGGGTACTACCGTCTGTATATTACGTTGGGCCAGCCCGAGAAGTCAAGACTCACGGCTATGGAGAGGCTAGGTTTTTCTGAAAGGCACTTATTCGAGGTCTTGCGGGTTGACCTGTTGACCATCGTCGCGAATGCAAGAGAGCGTTAGCGTTACGATGTTGACGGAATAGCGAACACGTCGAATGGACCGGTCACCCATGACCGCTGTGAAGGAGCCAGGGTGGGCCGAACCGAAAGCTCCATCGGCCGGGCTGCTCCAAGCATTCCAGGTGGCGACGTTGAAGTCGGCCATGGGTCGAAAGTTGCCGTTTCGTCGTGTAATACGGTCCCATCCGCACGTGTGGTCGGCCTGATCGCCCTGTCCCCAGCCCCCATACTCACTGGGGCGCATGAATTTCTCAGCAAACATGATGGTATTAGAAGTACCATCGGGCACCCCGCCATCCAGACTGCACCAGCGGTTCGTGTCGAGGCCGAAGCCGGATTGAATGATGAGGCCGGTAGCCGTCCAGGATCCGTAAGGAGGCGAAGTATAACCCACACCAGTGGGCGCAGGTTGGGTGGGATCCATTTCCTGCCCGGCGCGGGGCTCCACCATAGCCAGAACATAATCCATAGCCGCCACGGTCTGGGAAGTCGTCGGGTTGGTACCTATTGTGCCAGTGGCCATGTCCTGCCAGGTAAAGTGGTTGCCCCAGATGCCGATGTTAGTACGAACAATCGGCCGGCGTCGGCTGGGGCAGTAGTAAGTCGGTATCGGGTTTGAAATAATCTGAGGCTCCTGTCCGCCAGGCAGTCGAAAGATATTCTCGTATTCCAGATAGGGCAAAAGCTGATAGCCGAACCCCCAGGCTTGGTAGGGAGCCTGTGCAGGTTGTCCGCTGATCAGAGTTCGCGGATTGGACCAGCCTACACCGGCGCTGGGGAAGATACGGTAATCGTTGTGGTAATTATGAGCGGCCATAGCCATTTGTCCCAAATTGTTAGCACAACGCATTCGATTAGATGCCTCGCGTACTCGCTGGATGGCGGGCAAAAGCAGGGCCATCAGCAGACCAATAATGGCGATTACCACAAGCAATTCGATCAGAGTGAAAGCGAGCCTCTGTCGAGACAGACGCATTGGTGTTGTTCCTCCTTTAGTGGTTCCGGTGGGACCTTTCGATGGGTTCGGCCGGCCCATCCTTGCTCATGCACGAAAGCATCGTCGGCCGAAAATACCAGCCGCCCCCAATGCTTGTCCTTGCACTGCAAGCATGGGCGAAAAGACAGCCGAGCTACTCGCAAATGTTGCTGATGGAGTGAACGAGCGACTTTCAGTCAGGCGGGAGTTTCTCAATTCCGCAGGGCGGCAAGATAGGCGCCGCGTTCAGGAGGGCCGTTCACTGAAGCAATCCTAGTAGTTAGACTCCACAAAGTCAAGGAAGTTCCGCGGCAAGTCAACGAAAAAGAATCGCTGGTTCAGGGATTGAGGTGAATAGATTCGGTGCCGTCGAAACGGACGCGGTTGTCGCGCCGCCAGAACCAGATGCGTTTGGCCCGCACGGGTTCGAAATCCCCTCCGAGGACCCGCTGGCGATACAGGGTCGCGCCATTGGCTCCTTCCAGGATCAGTAGGTCTTTCGCTTCATCAAAGGAAACGCGGTCGGCCAGGGCGTGGAATTGTCGTGCGCGCACACGAACGCCGTGCTCGGCAAGCAACTCTTGGGCCGCGTTATTGTTGTTCAGCTTTCGACTGGTGATCTTGAGCTGACCGCACGACAGGTTCAAAGCATCTTCAGGGAGCTGCTCCACGGGAAGTGCTGCGTCCGGGTCGTCTGCCGACACATGCACCAGCTGCACACCGCCGGCAAAAGTCACCACATCTGTCTGCTTATCGGCTGCCTTTGTGGCCTGCAGGAAGCCATCATATTGGATGCGCGTCAGCTTGAAGGGGGACGCCTCTGGCTTGCCCTGCGGTAACGGAGGATCACCGAGTCGAGGTTCGGCCGCGATCGGCAACGGCGACGGGTCGAGTTGAGGACCTGCATTGGCCGGCTGGAAGACAATCACCGTACCTGGACCATAAGCAGTCAGCGTGGCTAATTCGTGGTCATAAGCTAATTCGCGTGCTTCAATACGCTGCAACAAACGATACCTTTCCCCTTCCATGACCACTTTTTCCAGCCGCACATTCTGCTCGCACATAAGGCGCGACAAGGCCGCGGGGGGCTCCTGGCGTTTCAGGTCGGCGGTTTTTTGTTCGCGGAGAGATACCTTGCGGTTTAAGAGCAAAGACAATCGGCGACAGGCTAAGCGAGAATTGCCCTGGACAGCTTGCACGCCGCCATCAAACTCGGCCAATCGGCCATCGAAAAACATGCTCTGATTCCAATCCACCACGACTTCGACTGGTTCGCGCAAGGGGTTGCCTTGAAAATCATTGCGGCTGGGTAAACGCATCGAACCCAACCCCTCCACATCTATGGTGTTGAGCACCTGGTCAAGTTTGATGACCGGACCGCGCAATGCTAAGGTGCCGAACTGAACGGAAGCGGGTTGTGCAGGTGTACCTTCCAACCGCAGAATGTCGCCATGCATTGTGCGAGTTAAACGCAGCAAGCCACAGCGCACCTGCAAAGCCCGGTCCTGAGGTGAGGATGTGGGCTGATCAATCTGCACCTGTCCGTGTGCGGAAACAACGCGCAGCTCGGCCTGGGCAGGCGTCCCAGCAGCAACGGCTTCAATGGTGCGGGCCCGCAAGACCAGCGGTGGACGTTGTGCGCGCAACCCACTATTACCCTCCGAGGCCGAAGGTGGGCCGTTCTTATCCGGGCCGTTTCCGGATGGAGATGTCTTACGAACTTCTGGGTCGGGGTGGGAAGGGATTGGGACGACCTGCTCAGTCCCTGGGGGCGAGGACGCTGTATCAGGCCGAATGGGCACACTTGAGGATAAGACAGTCGAATTGGCAGACGCTCGCTCCGTTTTGGTGGCGTCGGGGTCCGATTCGGAGGTCTCCTGGTGCAGTTCGATGCGGAGGCGTTCAGCGTAGGGGACCACGAGCGTTTCCGACTGGAGAGAAACGTTACCGGAGGCTTCCAGGCAGCGTGGTATGCGGCCGCGGGCCGCTTTCTCGGAAGCGGATTCCGCAGCTGCAAGCGCGGTCTTACCCGTGGCAGCAGGGCCGGGTTTTGAGGGCTTGTTCGCTTCGGAATCGTGGCTGGGAGTTTTCGCCGGGTTAGCCTCCAACCACAGCAGGAGATGATCGGCCCGCAGTGAGCCGCGCTGCGGTTCCTCAAGCAGGACGTTGCCTGTCAACAGCAAGCGCTCCAGAGAGCCTTCGCGCTGGAGCTGCATCTGCTCACGCCAACGCGCCACCAAAGCCACCTGCTGAGCTTGCCGACCACGGAGCCACACGGTACCCGGTCCGCGTGTTTGTGCGTCCCGCAGTTCCCGCACCTGGTTCTCCGGAGCGCGCAAAATGAGCGTGCCCAGGACTTGCAAGCGGTGGCCATCATAAACCGCTTCCAAAGGCCTGCCGACCAGCGTCGCCGAGTGGGACATGCGGTCAATAACCAACTCTGTACCACTGGCCTGCAAATTCTCGCTTTCCAGCATCACTTCCACCAGCTCTCCAGTGGCTCGGGCTGCTACCAATTCAAAACCCGCTTCCGTGTCTTCACCGGAAGGTATTTTCTCGCGGCGCTGGCGGCGGAATTGCAGCGTCAGAGATTGGCATCGCAACTCGTCGACCGGCAGACTTGCCCCTGGCTTCTCCTCGTTCAGGATGCGCATCAAGTGAACGCGGTGATGAAACTCTGCCCGTTCCTCTGGAACTCGGTAAACAAAAGGCCCATCCGCCAGAACTTTGACGGAAGATGAGACTTTCCTATCCTTATGCGAACGCGCGGATTCATGAGCAGCTCGACCAGCGGATGACGTAGGGGCACCGTTAATTCCCTGATCTTGCGCGTGCGGTGCAGTCTTTCCGCCCAGTAGGGCCGCGCCGGTCTCTAGTTGAAAATACATTTGCACGTTACGAGATAACTCCACGCTGCGCACCCCAGTAATACTCAGCCGATTGGGTTTAGCCCCTGGTTTGGCTGCAGGCTCTGCTTCCAGAAGTACTTCCAGCCCCAGTCCCGTGACTTTTGCTGTACCGGGGTCGCTATCAACGATTTCGACGGTGGCCTCCGTCCAGATACGATGTTGGCGGTCGTCGTATTGCAGCCAGTCCGTGTACAAATGAAGATCATCATCAGGGTTAGCCGTTCGACGATTGTGGCGCAGATGCACGGGGTAGGTTTTTCCGGTAGCGGGATCGATTCTCCCTTCAATGCGTCCGGCAACGGGCTTTCGGTTGGCTACGTCCCGGACACTGGTTAACGGCTTATCAAACTCGATGACCGCTCGGTCGCCTTGAATCGTGCTGATTTCGACAGCCTGAGGTTCTGACCGCTTTTTGCCAAAAATGGCTACCGCTACCTGTTCGAGTTCCAGTTTTCCTTCGCGGCTGAGGAAAACCTTCTGAGCGGCCAGGATGACCCCGTGTTGCACGGATTCGATAACAATCGGTCGCTCCGCTTCCTTGGCTTGGGGCCCGAAGGCTTGGCGGAGTTTACGGACCACGGGCGGTTCCAGGTTTGGCAGGTCGCGTCCTGGGACCGATGGGGCATGCGTATAACCAGGCCAGTACTCGGCCGGCAAGGGTGCTAAACCGTCATAACCGCCCAAGAAAAAGACATAGACCTGGTACAACACCAGGCATGCCGCCAAGCCGGCCACCATCCCCAGCAGCCGTTTTGCAGACCCCATGGCGAAGCGCCTGGCAGCCCGATTCGAGGCTGCCCCCCAGTCGTTGTCTTGTGACGTTCGACTGTCCCTGAGTGTGAAGGCAGTTTATGCCGCGCGAGCGTGCACTTCCTCAACCTCCGCCGCTCCGCTTTCTGCGGGTATCCAGCTCAGGACGTCGGTGATGTCCAGCAACCCTACCGGCCTTCCCTCACTATCCACGACAGGCAATTCACTGATACGATGACGGCTCATAATTTCTACCGCATCCCAGACACGTGTTCCTGCGGGGACGGTAATGGGTTGGCGGGTCATCACCTCCGCGATGGGCCGATCTAAAGCCGCGTCCCGTCTTTGCTCAAACAGCCGCGCAAGATCACTATCGGTAAAAATCCCAGCCAACTTGCCCGAATCATCCACCAGAAGTACAGCTCCCGTTCGCCGACCTTTCCGAGCGCACAAAGTAAACACATGACGCACGGTCTCGCGGGCGGGAGCCAGACGCACGTGTTCGCCCCGCCTCATCATCTGCTCAACTTTCATGAGACGACGACCTAAGCTGCCTGCCGGATGATAACGGGCAAAATCTTCCTGGCCAAAGTTCCGCATGCGACTCAGGACAAACGCTAAAGCATCCCCCACTGCCAGCATGACCGTAGTACTCGTGCTTGGCGCTAAGCCCAGCGGGCAGGCTTCAGTGATCGGACCCAGGGCTATCGTTACGTCCGCCAAGCGCGCTAAACTCGATTGGCCGTTGCTGGTGAGCGCAATCAGGGCGCGAGCCAGCTGTTTGAGACTGGGGACTAACCGCACCAATTCTTCACTTTCGCCGCTATGCGAAAGTGCCAACACAACATCCTGTGGCGCGACCATACCGAGATCACCATGCACTGCCCGAGTGACGTCCAGGACGTATGCCCGCGTGCCGGTGGAATTGAGCGTGCCCGCGATCTTTTGGCCAACGTCGGCTGATTTGCCCGTTCCAGTTACGCAGACTCGACCTGCACTACTATAAATGAGGTCCACCGCCTGCAGAAAGCTGGCTCCCAGACGGTTCGCTACTTCCCGCAAAGCGTCGGCCTCCATCCGCAGAATCTGCCGCGCATACTCCAAGCGCTCAAAGCCGCAAGCCATTCCTCCATGATCTTGCCGTGTCATCCGTGAAGTTCCTTGCCCGGTCACTGGCTCGACCTCTTGGGTTTGGCTTTCAACTTATACCACTGAGCGCCAGGAGGGCAACCGCAACCGATTGTAACATTGGTTACGAGATCGAGCCAATCGCGTGGCCCCTAAAGGGACTTCGGGCCAGACTCAGTGCTGACGATGCCGCGCAGCGAATCGGCGCACCGCCTCCTCCTGTTCCCGCGTTTCAATGGAACCTTCTCGCAACTGACGAATGCGTCGGATGGCTTGTTCGGCCGACAACCCTCGCTTCACCAGATAACAGGCCAGCACTACGCCGGTGCGCCCCATCCCGGCCTCACAGTGTACTGCTACACCAAAACCGCTTCGCAGAGCGCACTCCATTGCTGAAATACATCGGTCTAAATCTTCCTGACTTGGCGGCTTCATGTCTTCCAGGGGTACGTGATACAGCATCAAGCCAGCTTCGTTGACCTCACGTCGCGAAGGCGGTTCTTCGGTTAATGAGATGAGTACTTCCAGACCGTGCGCGCGTAACCATCGCAGATCTTCCACGCCGGCAGGCCGTGCTAACGCTGCCAAACGTGGTTCTTCAATCCACGAGAATCCTACTGGAGCATCTTCCACTGGCGGAGATTTCCCCATTACTATGGCGTTCAACAGAACTGGCAAGCACCCCTGAATATTATTGCAACTCTTCACCAACCTGACGTCGAAATAAAGTAATGAAACGCTTATTATCCTCTGCCCGTCAGCTCGACCGGCAGCACGGAGGACTTCAGCGACGGATGAGAGAAACCCACTCGAACAAGCAATTGCTCGCGCGCTGATGGTTCGTTCCGCAGCGTAATGGCTCGATACAAAGGTCTTATTGTCGTAGACTATTCAAGCGGCACCAAAAGCCTTCCTCAGAACGTAGGAACAATCTTCCGTTCGGAAAGATTAGCTGAAAATCACTCCCTGTGCCTGTCCGAAGCTATTCCGATAACTCCATACGGCGGTACATAGGCAGGTGGCGATAGTACACTTCCAGGGTCAGGATGCACAAGGATGTGGAATAGATACGTCCGGCCGTAGGTCCGAAATCGAAGTATTCCGGGGGCCAGGAACCATAATTGCACGATGCCGGATCGGCCTTCTCTTGCAACTTGATGAGCAGGTCGCGCATATTGGGGTTCCATTCGTCGAAGTATTTGCCTTCCATGTGGTGCATGACCTGGGTCGCATAGTACCAGCCATAAAGTCGCAAACCTCGAGGATTGCTGACTTTGTCCTTGTCCGGCGGTTTCATGTTCGCCAACAGGTACTTGCAACCTGCATGGAGATCTGGAACCAGTGGCCCCCAACCCAGATACTGACGGCACAAGAGTCCCACAGCGGTCAGCACCGGACTGGCTCCGGGGTCTGTGTACCCATAAACGGCTTTGGTGTATTCCTTGCCCTCGATGGTAATCTTACCAGCCACTCGATCCAGGAAACGGCGCGCCCCGTCCAGAGCGGAACTGGGCACGTTCAATCCACCCATTTGACCACTGCGCAAAGCCATGACGCACCAACCGACCACGGAGGTGTCCCCTGGATCACGTTCGCCGTAACGCCAACCGCCAGTGACCGGATGTTGAATGTTCACCAGATAATTGACCGCCCGCTGAGCAGGACCCTGTAAGCGCGGGTCGCGGGTCATCGCATAGGCTTCACACAGGGCGATGGTAGCGATGGCCGTCTCATAAGTCGTACCCTTCCCGATTTTCCCTTTGGCATCCTGCTGCTGAACCAAGAACATCAGCCCCCGCAAAACGTTATTCCGATAGGGGGACTCTTTCGCCACGTTTTTGGCGCCTTCGGGAACCATGTGGGCATGGCCCGCACCGAGGAACGCTAGTAGAGCAAATCCTGTCATGGCAATGTCATGCGCACCCACATTCTGTTCAGCCGGGGTGCGGCAGCGGCAACCGGGGCGGGCTAAGTGATACTTATCGCCTGACCAGCGACCATCCGGGCTTTGATGTCGTGCTAACCACTGCAAGCCGCGGGCCACAGCCGCTTCCGATTCGTCCGTACCCCCCAGGCGTCGCACTGTGTTGAGATCACGCCCCCCACGTAAACCGACGCCGCCAGCGTTCCGAGAGCCACCACCACCTCCGCCCAATAGGCCAAGGCCCAGACCGCTTGGCAAGCCGCCCCCTTCACCCAGCGCCCCATAGGCACGACGCGCATCGTCCGTGTGCAACAAAAAGCCCTTCAGTCCCTCAGCACCTGGCAACTCGGCACCCTGAACACCGCCTTCGTTTCCAGAGCCGATACCGGCCGGCAGGTTCTGCACCACACGATTAGGATCCACCTCCAGGCCCACGTTTTCTGTAGCCTCCGTCGGTGTGGGCGAGGGAAGCTCGATGTTGGACATTACGGACACATCGGGCGCGGCATCCAATACATCTTCCACGAAAGGATTGATCGGGGCATTTTCCGCCTCGTCAGGCAAAACTTCACTCCGTGTTTCTTCCTGAGCCAACTCCGTAAAAGCAGAGGAATTGGAACCCGACTGAGCCTGGGTCAAAGCATTGAACCAGAGCAAGGCTACCAGCACTGCCACGTTGAACACCAAACTGATGAGCATCACGGGAATGAGCTTCAAGAAATCGCGGAAGGTGAAATGAGTATCGGCCAACTCGCTCAAAGGCACGAAGCCACGCAATACCCGTGCCCCTTGCGGCGCCGCACTTGCTACCGGTGTTTTCGCTGGACTAGCGGACATGATCAATCCCTCCTGCGACCCAGAGAACCTGCTTTGCGATAATTCTCACTCTTACTCATATCTTAGATGTCAGGCGATGGCTCCGAGTTCCACCAATCATTAGTCTAGCTAAGCCAAGTTACTGCTGCAAGGGGCTGGGGAAAAATTGTTGACCAATTCGCGAACTTGTCCTTGGCCCACTCGCTGCTGCCTACTTCCCGCATTACAGGCCGCGCCACGGAAGGCCACCACCGCGGGGGCGATAGCATGAACTACTTGAGCATGTTCAGCCCGCAACGAACCCGCCAGCCCCAATATAACCCCTGCTTGCCTCAACCGTCGCGACCATACCATCAAAAAATCGGGGGCAAGATGATCGAAGAGACATGGTCCATCCTTGCGCCAGGTATCCACTAGGATCGCGGGCCAGTTTCGCGCTAAGGCAATTTGGAACACGACCTGCGGCGGCGGTGCTTTCGCTTCGACCCAATCGGCATACGCCACGGGCACCAGGATGGCCGATTCTCCCGAAGTGCCGTGCTGGCCAGTTGCTAAGGCAGATCTTTGAGCTACACCGTCCACACGCTCCGCGTTACGAGTGAGTCGATTGGCCTGCAATTGCCTGAACCAGCGCTCGAAAATCTCCGGCCAATTGGGGGCTGCCGCACAACCAGCCAGCCCGACTTTACCCGCCCAGAAACCGCTCAAGTCGGGTAAGGCCGCCAGCTGAAGTAGTTCGCCTAGAGCTGCCGTCAGCCGCACACGCCCACGCACATAATTGGAAATGGCACGTAACGTAGCCTCGTCAGCTGCACCCAGAGGACCGCGACTCGGCTCCTTGACATCCAATATGTGTGCACCGCCCGCTAGCGCTTCCGCCGCCTCCGACACATCCCGCACACTGATGAGCACCTGCAGACTTACTGAGTTCTTTATGCTGACCGACATGTTTGTCCGAATACTCCCAAAAACCTCTACTGCTCGCTCATGAAAGCATGAAAAATCGCGACGCCGAAAGTTTCGGGCTTTTTACAGGGCAACCATCTGTGAGGATGGATAGCAAGTGGTCAGACGACAAGCGTAACGAGCGCCCCCTGCAGTCTTAGCTCAGTGGCGAAATATCCTGGGGTTCAGCCGACGGGCTATCATGAAAATGGCCTTCGCCACGATTATCCATCTCGGGAGCGCGAGACGTTACTCCGAATCATCTGCTAGCGGTTCATCAGATTCCAGGTCCTCCTGAACTGAGAGTTGGAGTAAGGAGACCGCTTCATCAGAAGGCAGTTGCTCGACATCCTGAAGGCGTTGCTCCATGACACGGCGGCGTTGATCGGTTCTGTCGATGGCACTGCTAGCGTGTTGGAGGTGCCTTTTGACCTTGCGGAGCACGTCAGCAAAATTTCTGAATTCGGTTTTGACGGCACCCAGGACGCGCCACACTTCGGCGGCACGACGTTCGATGGCCAGGGTTTGAAAACCCATACGTAAACTACTGAGGATCGCTCCAAGGGTGGTTGGACCTGCTACGACTACCCGATACGTGCGCAACAGTTCGTCCACCAAGCCGGGTTGCCGAAGGATTTCTCCATAAAGCCCCTCGGTGGGTAAAAACATGATAGCGAAATCAGTTGTGTGCGGCGGACACACGTACTTCTCCTGAATTCTTTTCGCTTCCATTCGCACTCGTTCCTTCAGCGCTTCGATGGCTTTCCGATAGCCTTCCACATCGCCTCGTTCCTCCGCTTCCTGGGCCCGCAGATAATCCTCTTGGGGAAACTTGGCATCGATAGGCAGCCATACGGGTGCGCTGAAATCATTCCTCGACCCTGGTAACCGAATGGCATACTCGACTACTTCGGCGCTCTCGGGCCGGACAGCGACGTTCCTGCTGTACTGTTCGGGCGTAAAAATCTCTTCCAACAAAGCACCCAGTTGAACCTCGGCCCACGTGCCGCGGGTCTTGACGTTGGTCAGCACGCGCCTCAGGTCGCTGACGCTGTTGGCTAAGCTTTGCACTTCCCCTAACCCCTTGTGGACAGCTTCCAGTCGGTCACTTACCAGGCGGAACGATTCGCCCAACCGTGTTTCTAAAGTCTGATGGAGTTTTTCATCTACGGTCCGACGCATCTCCTCAAGCTTTCTTTCATTACCCTCTTGAAGCTCCTTGAGGCGCGAGTCGAGAGTAGCTCGCACGTTCTCGAGACTGCTTTGATTTGCGTCGGAAAGCGATTTCAACTGATGTGTCATCAGCTGCAATTGATTCTGCTGACTCGTGGCCATGTCCTGTAAACGGCCAGCAATTGTTTCGCTCGCGGCTTTCAAGCTCTCTGCCACTTGTTGTCGGATGTCCGCGAGCCTCCGCTCATTGGCGTCCTGAAGGTCTTTCAGACGCGCATCCAAGGTCGCCCGTACCCTCTCAAGTCCGCTTTGATTAGTCTCGGTAAGCTCCTTCAATTGGTTATTCATCAACTGAAGTTGATTGTGTTGATTCCCGCTCATTTCCTGTAGGCGAGCAGAGACCGCTTCGCTCGCCGTCTTCAAGCCAACTGCCACCTCTTGACGTATCTCGGCGATTTTTCGCTCATTACTCATCAGCACATCATTCAAACGGGCGTCGAGCGTCTTTTGGATGCGGTCTAAGGAAGCCTGATTACCTTGGACTAACTCCCTCAATTGATCGCTCATGGTGGCGAGGCGAGTATTCTGATGCTGAGTGAAGCTTTCAATTGTCCGCATCAGCATGTCGCCCAAATTTTTGAGATTGGCTGAGACCTCATCACGTAATTCTCTCGCTGCATTCCGTGCTTCCTCCCGGCCGCTGCGCAACTCGTCCCGGAGGATCTGCAAGGTCAACTGTGGCGTTCCGCTGGCTCGCCAGAGAGCCAAGATTACCAGGGCTGCATTCACGATGACCACCACGAGGACGAGCCACAAGACGAAATCGGTCATGTTGATCCCCTTATCCCCGCCAGCTCCAACCCATCGCCGTCAGAAAGAACCGTTCAAATACTCCGCGCGTTAGTCCCGATTTTTGATGAGATTGTTAGCCTTGTAATTGTGATAGCTAAGTGCATACGGCTCGGCCAGAGAGGAGGGTGCGCTCGGCAAGTTGCTCAGCAATGATGCGAGACCGTTTCAGGCCAAAAATTGTGACCTTCGCGCTCCGTCCAAGGTCCTACGACGAGAGTATGCCCAAACTTACAACACTTGGCCGGATATCAACTCGATCGGCGCCTTTTTCGCCATCATTATGACACAATACCTTCCTGCATGATTTTGCATAAAATAAAAGCGCACCGTAGAGAAGGGACCGCGACGCCGATAGGGGCGTCGCGTTTGCTTTAGAGAAATGTAACCGTTACACCAAATAATCCCTGCGGGCTTAGAAGGAATGGGCTCGGCAAGGACGACCTTGAATCAGGAGGAATAACGTTGTCTGAAGAAGACATCCTGACTAGCGGAACGACGCCACCGCCGGGCGACGGTGCAACGCTCACGCCTCCCGGTGATGCAGGCCGTGTGCTCTTGCTCAACATCGAGGACGAGCTGAAGGCCAGCTACCTCAGCTATGCCATGAGTGTTATCGTCAGCCGCGCCCTGCCCGATGTGCGTGATGGTCTCAAACCGTCGCAACGGCGCATCCTGGTGGCGATGAACGACCTGAACCTCGGTCCTAACGCGCCGCGGGTCAAATGTTCCAAAATCTGCGGCGAAACTATGGGTAATTATCATCCCCACGGCGACGCCGCGATCTATCCGACATTAGTGCGCATGGCCCAGGAATGGAACATGCGCCACGTCCTGATTGACAAGCAAGGGAACTTCGGCTCGTTAGCTGGCCTGCCACCCGCGGCCATGCGCTACACCGAAGCGCGTCTTTCGCCGATCGCCGCCGAAATGCTCGACGACCTCGACAAGGACACCGTGGACATGGTGCCCAATTATGACGGTCGTCGGCTGGAACCGACGGTGTTGCCCAGTCGTTTCCCGAACCTGATCGTCAACGGTTCGGATGGCATCGCCGTGGGTATGGCCACGAGTATCCCGCCGCACAATCTCCGTGAAGTGTGCAACGCCCTGATTCGCCTCATTGACCAACCCCTAACTACCATCGAACAACTCATGGAAATCATCCCCGGCCCGGATTTTCCCACGGGCGGTGTCATTTGTGGCCGACAGGGCATTATCGAAGGTTATCGTACCGGTCGTGGCAAAATCGTGATTCGCGCGCGGGCCCGCATCGAGGAAGAAGGTTCCCGCACCCAAATCATCGTCACCGACATTCCGTTCCAGCAGACGCGTAACCGTATCATGGAGGCCATCGGCGAAGCTATTCGCAACGAAAAAATCACCGGTATCCAGGGCGCACCCCGCGACGAAAGCAGCGAACGTCGCGGCGAACCCGTGCGCATTGTGCTCGACCTCAAACGGGAAGCCGACCCCAACGTGGTGCTCAACCAACTTTACCAATATACACCGCTGCAGGAGACCTATAGCATCATTCTGCTCGCCCTGGTGGATGGCCGACCACGCTTGCTCAATCTCAAACAACTCCTCGAAGAGTTTCTGCGCCACCGCGTGCGGGTCATTCGCCGACGCACAGAATATCTGCTCCGCGAAGCGAAACGTCGCGCTCACGTGCTCGAAGGACAACTCATCGCTCTGGCTTCGCTCGATCAGGTCATCGAAATCTGCCGCACTTCGCCTAGTCGTGCCGAGGCGAAAAACCGTCTTCGTGGCTTAGCCGTCTCCGCAGCGCTCATGGAACGCGCCCTTGGCACGGAAGCATTTGCCGCTCTCCAACGCGAGATTGGCGTGCGCGACAGCTACAGTATGTCCGAAGAACAAGCCGAAGCCGTCGTTCGCATGCAACTGGGTCAACTGGCTGCGCTCGAACGCGATGAAATCATTCAGGAATACGGCCAACTCCGGGCCCAAATCGTCGAACATGAGCATTTGCTCAGCGACGAGCGAAATATCCTCGCTGTGATTCGTAAGGAACTTGAAGACCTGCGCGACCGCTACGCCGATGAACGCCGCACTCAAATTCTGGATGCACCGCCCTCCGAAGTACGTCTCGAGGACCTGATCGCCGAGGAACTCCATGTCGTCAGTATCAGCCATAAGGGATACATCAAACGGCTGCCTATCAACACCTACCGTGCTCAACACCGTGGGGGCAAAGGCATCACCGCAGCGCAGACCTACGAAGATGATTTCCTCGAACATCTCTTCGTCGCTTCGACCCACGCATATCTCCTCTTTTTCACCAACACAGGCCGCGTCTATTGGCTCAAAGTCTATGACATCCCGCAACTGAGCCGTACTTCTCCCGGACGGGCTATTGTCAACCTGTTGTCCCTGCGCCCCGACGAAAAGATCACCAGCGTCATCCCCGTGCGACGCTTTGATCCTCATCGTTACCTGATGATGGCCACCCGCCAAGGGTTAGTGAAAAAGACCCCATTGGAAGCTTACAGCCGGCCGAAAAGCGGCGGTATCATCGGCATTCACCTCGAAGAAGGCGATAGCCTGGTCAGCACGGTCCTCACCCAGGAAGGCGATGAAGTGGTACTCAGCACGCGTAAAGGTATGGCCATTCGCTTCGCGGAATCGGACGTCCGTCCTATGGGCCGGGATACTCGGGGTGTGCGCGGCATCACGCTGGAGCCTGACGATGCGGTCGTCGGCATGGTCGTGGCCGATCCGGAGGGCTACCTCCTGACCGTGTGCGAGAACGGTTACGGCAAACGCACGCCATTTGGTCCCAACGAAGGCTCCGCGGCTGAGCCGTTAGCGGAAGAAGAACCAGCAGAGAGCGAAATCCCCGATTCCGAAAACGAAGATGCGCCGACCGCGAGTCGGTCCTCCATGCGTTACCGCCTGCAACGTCGGGGCGGTAAGGGTCTGCGCGACATCAAAACGTCGGAACGCAACGGGCCCGTCGTGGCGGTGCTTAGTGTTCGCGACGGCGACGAAATGATGCTGGTCACTCAACAAGGCCTACTCACCCGCATCCGCGTCAACGAAGTACGTATTACGGGCCGCAACACCCAAGGCGTCCGCCTTATTCAAGTGCAGGAAGGTGACCGCGTTGTCAGCGCGGCCAAAATCGCCCGCGAAGACTTAGAATCCAACGCCGAAACCTCGAGTAACGGTAGTCCGACCCCCGAGCAGTCGTCGCCCGAATCCGTTCCCTCGAACCCCGCGGATGATGCCGCCACTGCTATGGACACTAATTCGCCACCTAATAACTGAGCCTTAGTGGTTACTTGATAGACGTCAACGGACCTCTCTGCCTATAATAGGCTCCATCTCAACAAGGAGCACCACTAAGCAGCTATAAGCACCTAGTCCCCGTCGCTCTGGGATCAGGCTTGGAAACTGCTAAATAAGCTTTAAAGCGAGCAACTATGGACCCATCCTTATATCGCCAAGTGCCGCCCGGTACGCATATCCCCTCGGTCGTCAATGCCATCGTTGAAATTCCTAAGGG
>JANWVZ010000005.1 GCA_025056555.1 Gemmatales bacterium
TCTGGATTGGCGTGTCGTATTACCTGGTGTATCAGGATTGGCTCAAAGCCGCGATGGGCATGCTGATGATTGTGATCTTGTTCACGATCGTAGTGATGCACGAATTGGGCCATGCATTGACGGCCCGACGTTTTGGCATTCGCACGCGGCACATCACGCTGTTACCCATCGGCGGAGTGGCCTGGCTAGAACGTATCCCGGAGAAACCATGGCAGGAACTGGCCATTGCCATTGCGGGACCGGCCGTCAATGTCGTGTTGGCTGGGATCCTCTATGCTGTTTTTACCTCATTCTTGGGAACTCCCGAAGCGTTGCTCAACTTGTCCGATGAGATCACGGAGCAAGTAGCGGCCAGCACCGCCGAGCAAATGGTGCGTACGCTGTTTTGGGTAAACGTGATGCTGGTGGCGTTCAACTTGCTCCCCGCATTTCCCATGGACGGAGGACGGGTACTGCGAGCGCTTCTGGCCATGCACATGGAATACGCCCAAGCCACCAACATCGCCGCGAGCGTCGGCCAGTTGATGGCTATCCTCTTCGGATTCCTGGGTTTAGTATTCAACCCAATGTTGCTGTTTATCGCACTCTTTGTCTGGATCGGCGCTCAACAGGAAGCGGCATTTGCCCAACAGAAGGCAGCGCTGTGGGGCATTCCTGTGCGCGATACCATGATCACCAATTTCACCGCATTATCGCCGCAGCACACTTTGGCCGAAGCAGCGCACCTGATTCTTCAGGGTTATCAGATTGATTTCCCTGTGGTGGAGGATGGTCGGTTAGTCGGGGTGCTTCCTGGTAAAGACATTATCGCCGGCTTAGCGCAACTGGGACCGCAGGCCTTGGTGCGCGAGGTGATGCGCCAGGACTGCCTGACGGCCAATCCCTACGAAATGGTCGAAACCGTTTTGCTGCGGATGGACCAGAATCATTGTCCCGTCGTGCCCGTCATCATTAACGGCCAGATCATTGGTGTGCTGACTCGCGACAACATTGCCGAATATATTCTTATTCGCCGCGCACTCGAGGAAGCGCGCCGACGCCTTCAGGGTTACCTTTAATCGCAAACCAGAAGCGGGAGATTCTACCATGCGGACAAAAAATCCCTTCTGCCTGGCAGGGGTGCTGGTTGCTTTGTGGGCCAATACCACCATAACCCTGGCCCAGGAGCAGCGTGCTGCCCCCGAGGCCGTGCAATGTGGGAAGATTGCTAAACTCTCGCGGGTCGCCAACATTTACATCGGCGGCCAACCGACCAAAGAAGACTTTGCCGAGCTGAAAAAGCTGGGAATCAAAACGATCCTTAACTTGCGGCAGACAGGCGAAACCGCGCTCGATGAACAGGCCTTGGCTACAGAGCACGGGATTCGATACGTTCACCTCCCTTTCCAGAAGGCAGATGAACTGACGGATGCCGTTTTCGACCGGGTGCGTCAACTGCTGCGCGACACCAAGAGTTGGCCAATCTTTGTGCACTGTGGGTCGGCCAATCGTGCGGCAGCGGTCTGGCTGCCTTATCGCGTTCTCGATGAAGGCGTGTCCTACGACCAGGCGGTGAAAGAGGCCCGCGAGATGGGCCTCCGCTCTGCAGAATTAGAACAACGTGCCCGCGACTACATCGCCCGCCAGCTGAAAAAGTAGAGCCGCAGTCTCGCAAACATCCGTACCCAGCCAGCGTGTGCTTCGCCCTGTGCCCGTTCAGGCCATCCCCGTGCGTCAGTGAGTTCGTGCGCCGAAAGTGACGGCCTGCTTTTTTCCCTCGGACACCTGTTGCTAATCTATTCTCGGGGAAAGGCTTCTCATGTAACGCCACTATCCGTCGCAATATTGTCAGGGGCCAAGTATGAGCCGAACTTGCATGCTGGTACTATGCCTGGGTGGGTGGACCTGGGTATGCTGGGTAACCGCAGCGCAGGAACCTGCTCTGACCGGTCTGGTTACCGGAGAACTGCGCCGTAGCGAAAAGCCTGATGACTATTGGGATGGCGACCAACGACGACGCCCCGAACTGAACTGGGTCTTGCTCCGTTTGTTTGACCAGCGCGGCCGTATCGTTGCGCAGGAGAGAACCTATCCCGACGGCACGTTCCAGTTTCGAGGCCTGCCCGCCGGCGATTACGAACTGGAGGCGTGCCGACCTGGTTACAGATCGCAGCGGCAAAAAGTAAAAATTCCAGGCTCGGCGCGCTTGGAGTTACTCTGTGATCCGGATTACGACCTCCTGGTTCTGCCGCGGACTTTACGAGCCTGTTTTGCCTTGCCGGGAAACGAGTTGAACGTGTTATGTCGGGGAAGCGACCAGGCGCAAGGCTGGGAAGTATCTTTATCCAACGACTACATCACGCGGCGTTGCGAGATTCTCGAGGCGCGGCGAGACGGCCAATTATTCTGCGATCAGAAATGGGAAGCGGGTTGGCACCTGCGCGTGCGCATCCCCAGGGATTTGCCTCCGGACGACATGTACCATCTCACGGTGCAGGTTCGCGACGCGGGCCGATTACGTCGCGCCATGCAATACAAGGCCGTCAAATTACTGCGCGATTGGCCCACCGCCTTCTGGATTCTCGGCTTCCAGGATTTCCACTTGGATCACAAGACGTTCGAGCTAGATGGTACAACTTCCGCGACGAATGAATCATTGGGCCGCGGACTGTTCTGGCAAGCGGGGGCCTATTTGAACGCGGCCTGGATCAGCATCAATGACGATATCGGTCTAATCGAATATCCAAAAGAAGGAAACGGACACGCTCAGCTCTGGCATCTTCTGGTGCGTTACGGGAACACACCGAGCTACTTCACCTTCGGCGGCCCTCATGATTACGAGGGGCCAGAAATGCGGCGGCATCGGTATCATTTCGGCCCCCGCTGTTACCGTATTACCTTCGGCCCACAGACGCGGATTTTGGGCGTCATGGACTATTGTCCCAACCCGCAGAATTGTTTCACCGACGATATCCGCAGTTGGCTAAGGCGCGAACTCCAGCAGGTGCACCAGGATGCGGCTGTGCGGTTGGTGTTTTTGCAGGCCAACGTATCGGGGCACTTAGCGCAACGCGGGGAGTTCCTCATCCCGCCCGAACAATGGCCTCCTCTCCGCGATGGTTGGCAGTTGGCCGAGCATTTCTCCTACGATGGCCAAGGAGCCGACCGACTCGGCGCCAAATCCTGGAGCAGAATTGAACCGCCGGTTTATCGGCTTGACTATGAACGCCTATTTCTGACAGGGCAATTCTTCTGGATCGGCCGCGTGAGTCAGTCCAATGTCCACGGTTGGGATGGACTCCTACGCACCCCGGTGGACTTAGCTCACGTTGTCCCACCCCAGGGAACCACACGGGGACAATTGACCGGCTATCGGGGCGTCATGCTCCCCTTCGCCCAAGTGCGCCAGCCCAACGAACGCGAAGCGGTGATCGAAATGCGGCTGAGTTGGTTCAATCCGAAGGAGGCACAATGCACGGTCACGGATGACTTCCCCCGTGTTGTACCGGCCTGGTCGGACGGACGCCTGCGGCTCGTGCTCCCTCGAGATGAATACTCCGTCGAGAACGGCGAAATCCTGCACCAAGCGACTAGCGATAACGGCCACTGGACTTTGCTTTACTTACGTTTACCCACCTGCACGCCACGACAACCCCACCAAACCGTCCGCGTGCGGGCTCGGCAACCCTAAACTGGAACGAAGCTCTTCGCGCTCCGGGGCGGTTGTTGCTGGCTCGAATTACCTGGTGCTTGTCAGTGTGCTGATGTCCCAAACGTACACGAAGCCGTCCATCCTGCCCAGAAGGTACTTGCCGTCGGGAGTTACGCCGGTATTCAAAGGCAAAGTCAGTCCGCGGTGGTAACTGCTACAACGCTCAGGTTGACCACACTCCGGTGGCGTTTGTTACTATCGAGCCCATGGCAACAATAGTTCACCAATGGATTGTTCAAGTCTGGGAAGACGAGGTCCGCATAGGACATTCAGGGGCACGGCGGCGGCCAGAGATGCGACAGTGTGTCGAGGAAACTATTGGCAGATTCCTCTTAGGAGAGAGGCTAGTATAAAAAACACTTCGGACCCTTCAAAGCAATCTAACGATAACCCACAATAGGAGCCTTTCAGGAGAAAAATTGGTATGGATTACTTCAAACCGGCCAGTTTGGCGCAAAACAAACGAGGTGGGCCATTTTGACCCACCTCAGGAGTGGTTTCAGATGGTCTACTTAATCGGCCCAGCGGTTGCGTAGCCAGAATAGGGCGCTACGGCTCAGCTCTGGTCGTCTCACAAGGTGTCGGGCGATGTGATGCAGGACGTTAGGGTTCGGGTTTAACTCTCGACTTCTTCCCCTTGAAGCATAGCGCGAAGTTTGGCCATGCCACGCGCTTCCAGCTGGCGGACACGTTCTTTGGTGATCCCCAACTCGCGTCCGACCTCCTCGAGAGTCATCCCCTTGTTTTCGCCCAAACCGACGCGCAATTGAATAATACGGCGTTCGCGCTCATCAAGCCGTTCCAGCGACTTTTTGACTTTTTCATGAATAAGATTGGCCTGACTCAATTGACCGAACTCGTCGCTGCGCATATCTTCCGCGGACTCGAACATTTCTTCCAAGCCGGTAATGAATCGTTCACGGTGGATCTGTTCGGCCGGGATACTGCGGGTAAAGTTCTTCCGGATAGCCCAGGTAGCATACGTACTGAACTTGTTGCCCCGCATGTAGTCGAATTTATCCACTGCGCGGATGAGCGACATGTTGCCGTCGCCAAAGAGATCGAAGAAAGCTCCTGGATGGCCCAGTCGCTCTGCATAACGCTTGGTGATGGACGCGACCAGGCGCATGTTCGCAGCTATCAGCATCTTGCGCACATTGTGAGCGCGCGTCAGCAGTTCTTCGAGCTTGTCCAGGTCCGCCGTCTTCGCTTTGGCAGGGTCAATCCGCTCGGCCAGACGTGCTGCCTTATACTTGAGATAGTTCATCTGACGGAACAGATGGCGTTCCTGCTCTGGCTTGAGCAAAGGCACCTGATACAGCGGGGCAAGTTCCGGAGGCAGATTACGAGGCACATTACCCCGCATCGCGGCGCTGTCCTGCTCATATTCCGATGCGCCCGGCATGGGAGCAAGGATTTCTGCTTCACGCTTCGGGTCTTCAAACTCAGGACTGTGAATATAGGTAATCGGCTTAGCCAACAAAGTGCGAGCCCGCTGTTCGTTGAGCACGCGCTGAATCGTCGTGCGGGTGCGGTGATAGACTTTGGCCAACCTTTCGACAGAGATTCCCTGCGTGTAGGACGTATAGATGGCGCGCTTGGCGTGTTCATCCAGCGGTCCGTGCAGGCCGGGGAAGATGGCCTGCTCGGGATTGGCCTGGTCATGCGCGCGGATCAGTGCGCGGATGGCTTGAACCCTGCGACCAAAGCGTCGTGCCAGCCGACGGAAGATCTCGTCGGCGCGGTCCGGCGCTACCTGAGCCATACGCCGAGCCCATCGGAGAATGCGTTCCCGCTCGGCCGGTTGAATTTGACCCAGCCGAAGCGATTCGGCGGTGGGCTTACCGTGCTGCTGGAGGTAGTGGTCGAGGACCGACTGGCGTACCACGACACGCTGACGGCCACCGCAGAGAACCTTTCGAGAAACCAAGCCATGCTGGCGGAGATGGCTCAGCGTTCGCGCTGAGACGCGGAGCCGCCTCCGGACTTGTTCCAGATTCAAAACGGGTTCCGGCATTTGCTCGACAGGTACTGCAGGTACACTTTCCGAGAGCATCGCAATAAACAAGGATAAATCATGCTCCAGGTCTTCCCCCGTAATCATTTCATCCACATGGCTGTCGGGGCGAAAACCCGTCAAGCGATAGCAAACATACTGGTAGGGGTAAGTGCGCTGGTGCTCGATCTCCGTGAGCAAGCGTTCCGCACGGCTTAGCTGTTCGAGCTTGCGTTCCACGGGGGCATAGCGCACCGTCTGATCATACAGTTGGCGCAGTAACTCGTTCCGAAACTTCTCCACCATGTCTTCTCCTTTGCCGCCTGGTCGTATCCCTGACCGCGGCCTAGGGCCGGCTGAATCCATCCCGATGGTTTCGCTGGGGGTTTCGGGCGAGCCGATGACGGATCAGCACGGCCAATGCACTCCCCCTCTGTTCCAGCACCCCGCCGCCTGACCAGCCCATCTTCCTAAAGGAAGTCTTGTTCTTGAGCCTGTCAATGGCAATTGGCAGTGTGGGAGCTACTCCATATCCTCAATCCATATACGCTGCATAATCAATAATTGTTCTCAAAAAGGTCTTAGCAAATAATATACCATTATCAGCAAATAATTGTGACGCTGTTCTTGCCGAAAAAGTTTCACCATTCGTAAAATGCCGTTCGGAAAGTCTGAGTAGCGGTCTATTCCCTAGGTCTCCCTAAAATTAAGACGCCCATGCTCCCAGTTTATTGCGCTCAGGGGGCATTCCAGTACGGTCAGAAAATTAAGCCGCAATTTCAAAGCCAAACCAAACCTACGGAAAATATTCCTAGGATTTATTTCACAAGTACTTTCCTGGAAAGCACTTAAGCATCTACATTCATGGGGACGCTTTCGGCGATCCTGATCCGCTCAGGAGGACATTTCGTCCCAAATCGCCGGCAAAATGTGCCAATGCCTTGTTATTTGTACAAAAGTTCAGCAGATCGGCAAGCCGCGACCTCGCTTAGACCCTCAAGCTGACAACGCCTTCGGAACAACAGCCGTTGGGTGTTTTCAATCAGTTGCCACCCTAATTTCGTCCCAGGATAAGCCATTTAGCGGGTCGTATCAACTTGCTACAATACTTAATATGACGCCAGGGAACCAAGAGCGGATAATTGTTTTGGATTTTGGCTCACAGTATGTGCAGCTGATTGCACGGCGGGTGCGCGAGCATCACGTTTATTCCCAAATCATGCGTTACGAAACCCCCTTGGAGCAAATAGCAACTTGGCGCCCCCAAGCCATCATTCTATCAGGAGGACCATCCAGTGTTTACGAACCTGATGCCCCCAAAGTTCCGCCTGCGCTTTTCGATATAGGCGTACCAATACTTGGGATTTGCTATGGCATGCAGCTGTTATGTCAAACCCTAGGCGGGAAAGTCGTACCAGGAGCGGTTCGGGAATATGGGGCTACGCCGTTGCGTGTCCTGCAAGCAGACCCCATTTTCGAAGGTTGGCCTCCGGAAAGCACGGTGTGGATGAGTCACGGCGACCAAGTGGTCGAGGTCAGCGACGACTTCCTACCGTTGGCGAGCACGCCGAACTGCCCCATTGCCGCGGTACGCCATCGGAATCGGCCGATTTATGGCTTGCAATTTCATCCCGAAGTGAGCCATACTGAATATGGTTCACTGCTGGTCCGTAATTTTCTCTACAAAGTGTGCGGCTGCCAAGGTTTATGGCGCATGGAGTCGTTCATTGAGCGGACGATACAGGAGTTGCGCCAGCGGATCGGGGTCCACCGAGTGATTTGCGGCTTGTCAGGGGGCGTAGATTCCTCGGTAACGGCGGCTTTGCTCCTCAAAGCGGTCGGCCCCCAAGTGGCATGTATCTTTGTGGACAACGGCCTGTTGAGGAAGGGCGAAGTGGAAGCCGTGCGCCAGACCTTCGGTCAATCCTTCCACGCCGACCTGCGTGTCGTGGACGCGCGGCAGCGGTTTCTCGATGCCTTACGGGACGTAACCGACCCCCAGGAAAAGCGACGCATCATAGGGCATTTGTTTATCGAAGTTTTCCGTACGGAAGCGCAACACATTACGGGGGCGAAGTTTCTGGCGCAGGGCACCCTTTATCCGGACGTAATCGAAAGCGGGGGTGGTCCCAACGGCCCGGCCGCGACGATCAAAACTCATCACAACGTCGGAGGTTTGCCAGCCGATTTAGGCTTCGAACTTATCGAACCGCTTCGTGATCTGTTCAAAGATGAAGTTCGGCAATTGGGACAGCGATTGGGTTTACCGGAGCGGTTAGTCTGGCGGCATCCGTTCCCCGGGCCTGGATTAGCAGTGCGCTGTATTGGCGCAGTTACCGCAGAACGACTGGCCGTGCTGCGTGAGGCAGACCATATTTTCCTCGAAGAATTGAAGAAAACTGGCTTGTATCACCAGGTCTCCCAAGCGTTCGCCGTCCTTTTGCCGGTGCAGACGGTGGGAGTCATGGGGGATCACCGCACCTATGAACACGTCATCGCGTTGCGTGCGGTGGTAACCGAAGACTTCATGACCGCCGACTGGGCCCGTTTGCCTTACGAGTTTCTCGCCCGAGTAGCCACACGTATTATCAACGAAGTCCAGGGCGTCAATCGGGTGGTCTATGACATCAGCAGTAAACCACCAGCGACAATTGAATGGGAGTGACGCCATTATTGCCGCCATTATTGCCATGATTGCCCTGCGCGGACGAGTTGGCTGAACCGCAGCAAGTCCCCAACCCGCAATCTCTTCTTCAGCCGGGAAACATGCATCGCAACCAGGAGGAGCACGGTGGTCGAGTTGCTAATTCGTGCGCAGCGATACGATACGGGCCAGCCGGTTGAGGTTTACCTGCAAAATGGTTATATCCAAGCCGTGCGCGCAGCTGCAGAGTCGGTGCAAGATCGTGCACTAGTCCCTACGCACAAGATCAGCGCGGCGGAGATTCGCGTCCTAGAAGCGGAGTATCTAGCACCAGGCTTTTGTGATATTCAGGTCAACGGAGCATTGGGACATAACTTTACCTCCTCAGGGTTGACCGTGGAAGCGGTGCGGGCCGTCAGCAATGAGTGTTTGCGACATGGCACCACACGTTATTGCCCGACCGTTATTACCAGTGATACGCAAACGTTAAGGCAGGCGTTGCGAGTCTTGGCGCAAGCTGTGGCTGAGGACCCATTGCTACAGGAGATGATCCCCGGAATCCACCTGGAAGGGCCTTACATTAGTCCCGAGCCCGGACCGCGTGGTGCTCATCCCGCCGAACAGGTTCGGCCGCCGAACCGCGAGGAGTTTCGGCAACTTCAGGAATCTGCGCAGGGTCTGATCCGGGTGGTGACACTGGCCCCCAACTGGCCGGAAGCGCCCGACTTCATAGCGTGGCTCAGTAACCAAGGGGTACTGGTTGCTTTGGGCCATCATAACGCTCGTCCTGAGCAGATTTCCGCTGCCGTCCGTGCCGGCGCTCGACTGTGTACCCATTTAGGCAACGGTTGTGATCTATTCCTGCCGCGCCATCCGAATTACTTGTGGGAGCAATTAGCTCAAGACGCGTTGTGGGCAAGCCTAATCTGTGATGGCCACCACCTGCCTGCTTCTGTAATCAAATGCTTTCTGCGATGCAAGACACCGCACCGATGTGTCTTGATCAGCGATGCCAGTCCGCTGGCCGGTTTGTCGCCGGGACGTTACTGCCTCTGGGGCAAGACGGTAACCTTGCATAGGGATGGCCGAACCGAAGTGGTGGACGAACGGGGTCAAAGCCTGCTGGCGGGTGCTGCGGCATTCCTCGACACCGGCGTATTTCGCGCCTGGCGGGACGGTGATATCGCTCTTGCACCAGCCGTGCAACTGGCTACCTCCCAACCGAGACAATTCTTGGGCTTATCGGCCAGCGATTTCCTGCAACCCGGCAGGCGAGCCGATCTTGTGCTCTTCGACGTTGCGGAAGATCGCCTGCAGGTTCGCTACACCCTGTTGGGCGAGCATTTGATCTCAAGGGAGGCGAAATCGCAACCGCGGACACAGGAACTAGGGCCATGCGGATAGGTATCTTCGGCGGCACGTTTGACCCGGTGCACCTGGGGCATCTCATTGTTGCGGAACAAGCGCGGGAGCAGGCCCGACTGGAGCAAGTCTGGTTTATGCCTGCCGCGCAGCCTCCTCACAAGCTGAAACGCACGCTGACCCCTTTTGACCACCGCTATGAGATGTTACGTCTGGCGGTCGCTGGCCACGATGCTTTTCTCGTGAGCGACCTCGAAAAGCACCTACCGGCGCCGAATTTCACCGTGCACACCCTGCAACACCTGCATCGGGAACGTCCGAACGAGCAATGGTATCTCTTGATGGGCGGCGACAGCCTGCTGGAATTTCCCACGTGGTACCAACCGCAGCAGATTGCGGCATTGGCCGGCCTGGTAGTGGCAGCACGCCCTGGATACGCTGTCCCCGACGATTTGCTCGGCCATTTTCCCATCCAGTTAGTAAGAGCGCCCCTGATAGAGATCTCAAGCACTGACATTCGCCAGCGCGTACAGGAAGGCAGGTCTATCCGTTATCTCGTACCACGAGCTGTCGAGTGCTATATCGCTCAACACCAACTTTATCGCCGGATCTGATTGACACGGATAATTCTGCTAATAATAATGATTTTTGCCATGCAGCGTCGCAAGTATCTTTTTCCAGAGTATCGTGTCCTGGAACTGAATTATCAGGCAGGTCGCCGGTTAGGAGCAAATATCTATCTGGTGGACGGCGGCAAAGAATATGTGCTCTTCGACATCGGTTATCTGGATACTGTAGAGGAAATAGCCGATCTCCTGCTGCAGATGGGCTACAGTCTGTCAGCGTGCAAGATGATCATTGCAAGCCACGCGGATGCCGATCACGCTCAGGGCTTGGCCCGCGCGCGGGCATTGTTCCGCACCAAAGTGGCAGCGCACCCGGCCAGTATCCCCGCGCTGCAGAGCGGAGATCCCGAACTGACCTTCGCGCAGATCAAGGCGCAAAATATCCACCTGGACATGCCGCCTTGTCCGGTGGACCTTCCGGTCAACGAGGGAGACGTTCTTGAAGTGGGGGAGTTACGGCTGACCGTGTGGCACACCCCAGGGCACACTCCCGGTCAAATCGCGTTAAAAATGGACAAGTTGTTATTTAGTGGCGACAATATTTTCGCCGACGGTTGCGTCGGGGTTATTGATGCTCACCACGGTTCCAACATCCCGGATTTCATCCATTCCCTGGAGCGCATCCGCGATGATGATGCCGAGTACCTGCTGCCCAGCCATGGCCCCGTTTTTGCTCGCGACCCACAGATGATTCAGCGGACCATTGATCGGCTCAAGCAGTACCAATACATGGCCGATTTCGGAACGTGTGCAGTAGCTTGGCCGCTGCTTGACGAATGGGAACGCCACATCCTCGAAGGAAAACTCCCCATTTATAAATCCCCCCGCATATGAGTGCATCGAGTTGGCCCCTGGTTTACCGTCTGGTGCAACACTGGGACCAGCCAGAGATCACGGACGTCGCCGAGGCGGTACGCCAGGCGATTTTATCGTCGCGTTTGCCGCAACGGTTGCGGCCGGGATCACGAGTGGCGCTGGCCGTAGGGAGCCGCGGGATTGCGCACCTTGCGGAGATGGCTGGCAGTGCGCTGCGTACTTTACGGGAACTGGGGGCGGAACCGTTTGTGGTAGCGGCAATGGGCAGTCACGGCGGAGCCACTCCCGAAGGCCAACGCGAGCTGCTCGCCAGTTATGGCATCACCGAATCGGGCCTCGGCGTGCCGGTGCGCACCGACATGGAGGTGGTCGAAATCGGGCGTAATTCCTGGGGCGAGCCGGTTTACTGGGACCGCCACGCCTATGAGGCCGATGCCGTGATCACGCTGTCCCGAATCAAACCCCATACTGACTTTCGCGGCCGATACGAAAGCGGCGTCGTCAAGATGCTCGTCATTGGTTTGGGCAAACGACGGGGTGCCGAAACACACCACAAATATGGCGTGCGCGGACTGCGGGATATGATTCCCGAATCGGCCAAAGTCGTGCTGGCCCGCACCCGCTTTGCCCTGGGGCTGGCCATCCTCGAAAACGCCCGCGAGCGCACAGCCCATATTGTCCCTCTCGAACCCGAAGAAGTTCTGGAACGCGAACCGGCACTTCTGGAGCAAGCCCGTCGCCTCCTGCCCCGCATTCCTTTCCGCCAACTGGACTTGCTGGTCGTCGGGGAACTGGGCAAGAATTACAGCGGTACCGGCATGGATGTGAACGTGCTCGGCCGCCAGCTGGTCGAAGGAGAGCGGGACTCTCTCGATCCCTGCATCACGCGGATTTGCGTGCTGGACGTCAGCGAGGAGAGTCATGGTAACGCGGTGGGAGTCGGGTTAGCAGACCTGACCACGCAGCGGTTGCTCAACAAGATGAATCGGCACATTACCGATGTGAATGCCCTGACCAGTTGTTTTCTGCTGCGCACCAAAATCCCGCATGCCTTGGCCAACGACCGGGAATGCATCCTCACGGGGCTGAATACCTGCTGGCAGCCCCACCGCGAGCGGGTCCGATTGGCGATCATTCCCAACACTCTCCAGCTGGAAACCATGTACGTTTCCGCGCCGCTGGTCGAGGAAGTTCGGCAACGGCAACTGGCTCGCGAACTTCCCGAGGACCTGCGCCTGGAAATCGCAGATGCCCCCACGCCCTTGCCTTTCGATGAACAGGGCAATCTCATTCAGGAAGTGCTGTTTCCTGAAAGTATCCGTGCCCAGCGGAACCGAGGCTTTCGTTGTGCAGTCTAAGAAATAGAGCATAAGATTATGCAGGAGAGTGCGGCTTCCATGCAGCAGGGCCGCAATGTTTCCATAAGATTAACCATGCCGATTACTTCCCACCGCGAACACGGAGGACGGGCTCATGTCAAGCTCCTTGCACCGCATTGGCTCTCTGGGCATGCTCGCCTTATGCAGTGGCTGGCTGGCTTTAGAGCTTGCTGCGCAGACCAAAGGCGAACCCCCTTCAGTGGCGGCGGTCCGTAAGAGATTGCAGACGCGGATCAGCGTGGATTTCAAAGAAACGCGGCTCGAGGAATGTTTGAATGAACTCAAGAGTCAGGTGGACGGTCTCAATTTCTATCGCGGTGTAGGGGTGTCCAATAATCTCACCATCACCTATCAGGCGAAGGACCAGACCGTAGATGAAGTGCTGCGTGGCATGTTTAAGGGGAGGGGGCTGGGATACGTCATTCATCGCGCTACCAAGCCGGGAGATCGCTACGACGGTTGGATTCAGATTGTGCAGGGTGATGTGTTTGGCGAGGTAGATCCTCCCCTGGAAGACAAGCCTGGTGCAAAACCAGCAGACAAACCGAGCGTGAAATCACCCCCGGAACCTTCAGAAAAACCAGCGGAAAAGCCTGCCACCAAGACTAAGCCGGACGACAGCGACAAATTGGAGCGCATCGCACGCGGCACGCTATTGTTCGCCAAAGAACTCATTGCCCAAAACGACCTGGCCGCCGCTCGCGAAAACCTCGAACTCATCCTCAAGAAATATCCCAACACCAAAGCCGCTGAAGAAGCTAAACAGTTGCTTGAAAAGTTGAAAAAATAATTCCGGTCTGCTTCCAGTGGCTTCCTCGTCCAGCGCGCTGACCGTTATCCTGGCCAGCTCGCGGCTGAGGTGAGCTGACGGGAAGTGCGTAATAGATTTGCCGCCCTGGTAAGGCGACATTCAGACCGTGAATACGTTTTCCTATGCGGTGGAGACTCTTCGGAATAAGCGACGTAATGAAGACAGTAGGCTTTCTCCTCGGATCAGGACTTTTTGACCACACTACTGCCAGCCTGGGTAACCAGAGCCCGCTGGGGCACCGATCCTGGAAAACGGTGGCCCATCCGATAAGAAAACAAGTTGTCGGGGCAACCCACCCGTAACTGCGGCCCATTGTGCGGTCAACCACTGCAACTTGGGCCGGGTCAACGCCCGGGATGACGAAGCAAAAGCAGTATGCTCAACCACCGGGCAAACGTGAGGGTAACTCATACGGGGGAAGTCACCATGCAGCCGGAAAAGGTCACGCGGCGAGATTTCGTAAAGGGGTTGGCGGCAGGAATAGCTGGGGTGACTGGCCTGAAGACCATAATCCCTGGAACGGGCGGCACCGCCGCTTTGGCTCAGAATAAACGTCCGCCACTGCCCACGCAGTTTCAAATCGCCTGCATGACACTGCCGTACAGTGCGTTTCCATTAAAACGGGCTCTGGAGGGGATCAAGGCAGCAGGGTATCGTTACGTCGCCTGGGGTACTTCCCATCAGGAAGAGGGCAAATCGGTACCAGTCATGCCAGTGGAAGCGCCCCCGCCACGGGCCAAAGAACTGGCCCAGCAGTGTCGCGATCTCGGTTTAGAGCCTGTTCTGATGTTTTCCGGTATTTCTCCAGACAATCCCAAGGGTTACGAAGTACTCGCTCGGCGGGTTGAACAGGCCGCGGCAGCGGGAATCGGCCAAGTGTTGACATTCAGTGGGACACGTGGAGGAGACCGCAAGGCCTTTGTCGAAACGCTCAAGAAGCTCGGTCCAATCTGCCGGGATCACCGAGTGATGATTGTGGTCAAGCAGCACGGTGGCCTGACTGCTTCCGGCGAATTGTGCTTGGCCATCATCCGCGATGTCGGCGAGGATTGGATCAAAATCAATTACGACGCCGGCAACGTGATGGATTACCTGGACATTGATCCCATCCCTGATCTGCGCAAATGCGCGAGCGAGGTCCGCAGCTTCTGCATCAAGGATCATCGAAATTTCCCAAGAGATGAAGATTGCGGTCCTGGCTTCGGCGAAATTGACCATTATAAGTTGCTTTACGAAGTCGCCTGGACTGGCTTGACCATACCACTATGCTGTGAGAATATCTCCGCTCCCTTGCTTCCACGGCCAAAGACTCCAGAAGGTATAGATGCACTGGCGCGCCGCGCACGGGAGTTCCTGGAGACGGTAATCGCGGGTCTGCACAGTCTGCCCCCTAAGTCCTGATGGTCGTCGCCCCGATTCGGGGAGCGCCAACGTCGAAGTTTAATCTGGCTTGGCCACCAGAATGCAACCAACCCTGGCTCCGTCGCCCAATGAAGGATGCACCCCCAACTCGAAATCACGACCGTTTCACCGTTGCTTTCTTTACTGGAACTCAGGCTTATTGAGCATTTTGGAAACCTACCTTCGGGGCTTAGAAAGACGCCAGCGTGGTTGCCAGTAAGGAACGCCCTGTGCGGTTCGCCCTGCAGTAAGTGTTGTCTCAGCACACTGGCTCGCGGCAGACCTTGCCGATAAGCGGCCGCGCCGAGCTTCACAACCTGCTGATTCCAGCCATCGCCATTTGCCCGACATTCAGCTCAGACTTCCCGGCGAGACATCGCGGCAAGCATGAGCGGCAATTGGCTGTCCATGCGGAGCTTAGGAAAAAGGCGGCGCTGCGATCAGGAATCGGCTTGCAAGCGTGTGGGCAAACGCTACAACAACCAGGATGAATCCGCTCCGTGTAAATTCACAACATCCGCCCGAAGCTTCGTGTTTCCCACCCGGTCGTATCGTGGAGGGCTTGGTAACAATGAAATGCCGCGCGAAGAATTATTTGGCGTGGCGTGAAGAACCGAACCAAGACAGGTGCCAGCCTCGACGAAGGAGGTCTCTAGGTGCATGCCCCGGCAGCAGCTAGCGCAATTTCATGTGGATTATTTGCAAATTCTGGATGAAAACGGTCGCGTGGACACGACCTTAGAGCCCCCCTTGCCAGAAGCAACGTTGTGGCAGGTCCATCGTTGCATGACCCTGGCTCGGATGCTGGACCGCCGTATGCACATTCTGCAACAACAGGGCCGCTTGGGAACCTTTCCGAGTTGTTACGGTCAGGAGGCAGCCGGTTTAGGCTGCGTATTGGCGTTGCGGCAGGACGATTGGCTGGTACCGTGTTATCGGGAAAACTCGGCTTTACTGTATCGCGGGTTGCCTCTGCACAATCTCCTGCTTTTTTGGATGGGTCTGGAAGAGGGAGCGTATTGGCCACGGGAATTGCGGGTGCTGAGCATCCCGATTCTCATTGGCAGCCAGACGCTGCATGCCGTGGGCCTGGCCTTGGCCTCCCAGATCCGCGGCGCTAACGAAGTGACTATGGTCTTCTTCGGGGACGGAGCGACTTCCGAAGGAGACTTTCACGAGGCCTGCAATCTGGCCGGCGTTTATCAGGCGCCTGTGGTATTCGTCTGTGTGAACAATCAGTACGCCATCTCGGTACCGCGGAGTCAGCAATCCCGCTCGGAAACGCTGGCGCAGAAAGCCATCGCGTATGGCTTTCCGGGCCTTGTCGTGGACGGGAACGACGTACTCGCCTGTTACGTCGCCGCTCAGGAAGCGGTGGAACGAGCGCGGCTTGGTCGGGGACCCACGTTGCTCGAGTGTCTGACCTATCGGCTGGGTCCACACACTACCGCGGACGATCCTCGCCGTTACCGCAGCGAACAGGAGCGCCAACAGTGGGAGGCGCGCGACCCCTTGAAACGCTGGCGCATCTATCTGGAGCAACGCGGGCTGTGGTCGGAACAGCAGCAGGCTGAGCTGGAACGCGAACTGCAGGCGGAAATCGAATTGGCTGTGCACCAGGCCGAGCAGATTGCCGCACACGCCGATCCCCTGGAAATGTTTGATTTCGTTTATGCTGAGTTATCGCCCGACCTGCTGGCACAACGTCGGGAGGCTGCGGAATTCCTGGCACACTCGGAAACGCTTTCCGCGTCGTCGGTCAGGAGATAAACAGTGGCCTTGCGGAATATGGTGCAAGCGTTGAACCTGGCCTTGCGCCAGGAGATGGCCAAGGACGAACGCGTTGTAGTATTTGGAGAAGACGTAGCGCGGCAAGGAGGCGTGTTTCGTGTCACGGAGGGGTTACTGGATCAGTTCGGGGGCCGACGGGTTTTCGATACCCCAGTATCGGAAGCAGGGATTATCGGCATTTCCACGGGACTGGCCTTAGCCGGGATGCGGCCGGTGTGTGAGATTCAGTTCAGCGGCTTTATGTTCAATGCCTTGCATCAGCTGGGGTTGATGGCGGCCCGCTACCGCTGTCGCTCGCGGGGACTGTTCAGCGTGCCCATGGTCGTCAGAGCACCGTGGGGGGGCGGCGTGCGTGCCCTGGAATTGCATAACGAAAGCGAAGAGGCCGTTTATGCTCAGATGCCGGGGCTGAAGGTGGTAATTCCGTCTCGGCCACGGCGGGCTCGGGCGCTGCTGCTGGCCAGCATTCGCGATCCGGACCCCGTGGTGTTTCTGGAACCGAAGCGGGTTTATCGTTCTCTGCGCGAGGAAGTTCCTGACGACGAAGAAGTCTTTCCCATTGGCGAGGCTGAGATCATCCGCCATGGCAGGCACCTGACACTGATTACCTACGGCGCCTTGCTTCAGGAATGCCTGCAAGCCGTGGAACAGGCCGAACGGGATTTTCAGGTTAGCATTGAAGTCATAGACCTGCTTACCATAGTGCCCCTGGATACGCGCACCATTGTCGAGTCGGTACAGAAAACGGGGCGATGTGTGGTGGTGCACGAGGCACCGCGAAGCTGTGGCATCGCCTCAGAGATCATCGCGCGGATCAACGAACAATGCCTGCTCTATCTACATGCCCCGGTCGCGCGCGTGACCGGCTACGACATCCCATATCCGTTTTTCGCCCGCGAACACGCCTACTTACCCAACGTGCCGCGCATCCTGGATGCCATCCGCCGCACACTGGAGTTCTGACAATCGCCAGGGGGTCTATTCGCCGACGTATGGTAACAAGGCCATATACCGTGCACGTTTGATCGCCTGGCTGATCGCTCGCTGATAGGCCGCACATAAGTAAGTACGTTTGCGTCCCAGGATCTTACCTTGGCTGGTCATCAACCGTTTCAGGCCGCTGGTATCTTTATAGTCCACAAAGATGGGCCTGGGACAACCCTGCGGCGTGCAAAATCGGCAGCGATGCTTTGGGCTGGGAGCAATACGTCTTCGAGCCACGTTTTCCTCTCAGCATGGGATCGCCACTGGTCGCAGTAGCGGCAGACGTTCAGCTGGGGGGTTCGCACCCAGCTTGTCTGCAACCAGGCAAATCGCCTTCGTTTCGTACACTGGCCACTGGCGGAAAAAAGAATGAGCCGACCAATTCGGCCGGCAGGACAGTGCCAGCGAGGGCGACGGGACTCGAACCCGCAACCTCCGGATCGACAGTCCGGCACTCTGACCAATTGAGCTACGCCCCCGAAGGCACCAATATCATAAGGCAGGCCAAGAGGTTTGGCAAGAGGAAGTCTATGGTCTTCAGGGAGCAGGTTTGGTCTCCGGGGCTCGGGTGCGCACGCGGATGCGGCCGGGCTGATCGCTTATCGCCCCCAGAAAAACGAAACACATTTCATCGGTGGTTTGTTCCCCGAAAAGGACAACTCGCGGCGGTTGGTTCGGATTATTCGGGTTGTCTGCAGAATTATCGTAATGAGCTATGACTTCCAATTTTGTCCCGGCAGGCAACCGCAACGGTTCCTTGAAGAAATAGGTTTCCTGCCAATTGTAATCCCAAGGCTCGATGTAGAGCAGGGTCTTCGGCTCACCATTCGGCACAGTGTAGGTCACGCGGATATCCTTGCCGAGCAGATGCATGTGGGCAAGCACGCTCAGAATCGTGGCTTCCTGCTCCAGCCAGACTTGGCCTTTGACCTCGAAATGCTTCGCGCCTGCCGGAATAAACAAGAAGCGCCCCGGCAGCACGAGCGTCTGTAAACGATGCTGGATGGGTTCGTCGGGCTTGGCGAAATACAGGGCGATTTGCAGGCGATCGCGTTCGACCTTGCCCGTGCGGTGATAATGCACCTGCAGAAGAATGTCGCTGTCCTTCGGCAGGTAGTAGGCAACGCCGCGCGGCAAATAATGGGGCAACAGGCCCGGCGCCCAGCCGCCAAAACCGCTGCGGGGCGCCACACCACGACCGAAGCCCATCGCCACGGTATAGCCCGGTCCGGTATCGTAGCCTTCGGGGTGTTTCGGTTTGGCCCGCTCTTCCTGTTCGAGTTTATCAGCCAAACCCTTCGGAATAATCATGTTCAGCGTGTGGTGCACAACACGACGATTACTCGGACGCACCTCGAACGCCTTGATGAATTTATCCTCCGTCAGATGATGGCGCAAAATAAAGCAACGGAACAAGTCGCGACCTTCCGGGCCGATGATCATTTCTTCCGGCAGCTCCAGCACCAGATCGGGTTTGCCCAGGTACCAGTCATCCGACCAGGCGCGCGGCGGGGGAGCGTCTTTAGGATCTCCTTCCGGCATACCCGCTTCGACCCAACGGGCCAAGGTGGTAATTTCCTGCTCCGTCAGACGGCGTTCATTGTGGAAAACGTTGCGCGGTTCACGAACACGCCACGGCGGCATCCAGTGATTGGCAGTGAACTCCCGGATGTCGGGGCCCCACTTGACTGCCTGACGGTAGGTCAGGAGCGAAAAGGGTGCTACATTGTTGGGACGATGACATTCCTGACAATGGCGCTGGAGAATCGGTAACACATCGCGATAATAGGTAACCTCAGCTCTGCTGGGAGTGGCTGGCTGCGTACGCTTCTGCGCCGAAGGAATTTCGCAACCGTAAGCCCGAGTTTCGCGAACAGTGACGGGTTTGCCCTGCAGGTGCTCATCCAACGCAGCCTTCACGTGTTGACGGGTGATGACCGGACGGGGTTTGAGCCGAGCATAATACTGATCATCAATCGCCCCGCGATAAAGTAAACGACGTTGGCTATCCAGAATCACGGCCTGGGGAGTCAGTGTAGCCCCGGTGGCCCGCGCCAATGCCTGCTGATGGTCGAGCCACAATGGCAAGGCCACTTTCGCTTCCTGGAGCATTTCTTTCAGGCTGTCTATGGTCTCCTCGGGATTGCTGCACACCAGGAAAAATGCAACGTTGCGTGGTTTGTAGCTCTTGGCCAGGTCAGCCACCACAGGCAGATAATTGCCCACCATGGGGCATTCCGCTGACACAAAGACTAAGACCACCGCCTGGTGGGTAGCACAAACCGCACTGAGTGACCAGGCTTTGCCCTCCAGATCCCGCACCGACACATCGGCCACGGTCGGCCTCTCCGCGGGCACGCCTTGCGGCTCGGCGCGACTTCCCGGCAGAAACATCAGCGCCGCCCATGCCAACAAGCCCACGCTGATTCCTATCCACCAGCTGGACGGTTTCTCCGACATTCCTCGCTTCCTCCGCTGTCCTGTCTTGGCCGTTCCTGGGATTGCGTGAGTGACAGTTTGCTTCGTTATGATGCAAATACGCCTCTATTACATTACCCCTACACAGGTGGACGAGTTTCACCAATAGGCTTGCCAGCCGTACGGATTCTTACGCATAAGACCTGGGGCAAGTCCATCCACGTCTTCCCGCTCGTCTCCCGAGGCCGTTACCTGTGCAGCATCAACCAGCGTCCTTACCACTTTCCTGAGCGAGCAATCGTGATTGGCATCAGCAGCAAAAAAGACCAAATAAGGACATGCCTGACCAGGTCATAGTCAGTAGTATTCGGCTCGTGTACAATGGGACTAGGGCGCCCGGTCTGGTCGCGGTGCTCCGGGGAAACGGGAACATGGATGGCCGTAACCGATACGAGCGGGTGTTTGCCGCGTGGTTGCGGAGACAGAGTCTGATCTACCTGCTCGTGGACGAAACGCACCGGCGGGTCTTCGCTGGACAGACGGTCAAAAGCCCGGATTTCGTCGTTTACGGACGGAAGGGACAGAGATTTGTCATAGATGTCAAAGGTCGGCGTTACCCAAGCGGAAACGAGCCCAGGCCGCGCTGCGTCTGGGAGCGCTGGTGCACGCGAATGGATTGTACCAGTCTGCTGCGATGGTCAGATGCTCTGCAAGGCCAGGGATTGCTCGTGTTTGTGTATCACATCCGTAAAGGCTACGAACAAGCCTGTCCGAGCTGGTTGGAGACATGGTGTTGGCAGGAGAACTCATATGGACTGTGCGGGGTGCGCGTGGAAAAATACATAGAGCAAATGCGGCTCCGCAGTGCAAAATGGGACACGGTCAGCTTGCCCATGGCGGTTTTCCGTGAACTGGCCGAGCCCATCAGTGTCCTTCTTGGAGTGATGGAGGACTATGACCTGGTTTCGCCTGGCGGTAGCGCTGTCTTCGCTGAGTGAACCTTTCCGCTCTGCCCTCAAGCGGCTGCGCGACTGGGGAGTCCAGGGGGCGGAATGGGATGCCACAGGCGAGTTAGCGCCTCGGGAATTGAGCGCCAGCGGCCGGCGTGAACTCTGTCACCTCCTGCAAGCCCACAACTTGCAGGCCGCCGGCTTGCGCGTGCCCCTGGCCCGGGGATTAGACAATCCCGAAGGTTTAGAGGCACGCATGCAGTGGATACGCGAAACGCTCCAGTTAGCCTACGACGTGGGCAGTCGCATCGTCTTGGTAGATCCGGGTACCTTACCTGAAGACCCTGCTACGCCTCCATACACCATGCTGGCGGACGTTTTGCAAACCTTAGGGCGTTTTGGGGAACGTGTCGGTTCCGTGCTGGCTTTGGAGACTGGGGCTTCTGCGCCTTCGGCGTGGCAGCAACTGCTGGGGCGTTTGCAATCCGAAGGTTTAGGCCTGGTGCTCGATCCGGCCACGTTAATTGCCCACGGTTACGAGCCTGAAGAAGCCGTCGCCCAGTTCCAAGAGTATTTGCGCTACGTTCAGGCCCGCGAAGCACGCCGCGGTTCGCGCTCTCATCCGGCCCAGGAGGTAGCGCTAGGCCACGGCCACGTGGATTGGGTAGGCCTGATCAACGCCCTGCAAGACGCGGGCTATCGCGGCTGGTTGTCCTTGAAACGACAACCAGGGCTGACCGCCCGTCGAGACCTTGAGGAAGGCCTGCGTTTTCTACGCCGCTTGCTCGGCTAACTGCCCACTTCATCCACCAAGCCGCCGTCGCTGCACGATCTCAGCGGGTAAGTCGCCAACCAGTCTTACGGGCCGCTCGACACGGTGAAGTGCACCTTGCGAATGTTGGCGCCGGTCGCAGCATCCAGGATCTTCACCGTCGTTCCCCAGCTAACCCCTCGGTCTTCCAGAAGGATCTCGTTCTTCCTGCTTTGGCGGGCCACACGACTGAGTGCGTTGGACAAGTCTTCCAACGGTACTTCCTGACCATCTACGAAGACGAGTTCACGGCTGCCCTGGCGCTCAGCGCGTACCGTGATCATGGTCTGGGCTACCTGCTGCCGACTGACGCGCGGAATCGCTTCCGGGGTATCGGTCGGCACCTGGGGTAACATCAGGGCCTTGGTCAGTTCCAGATAGGTCATGGTCAGGATGAAAAACACTAATAACACCTGACACACGTCAATCAGGGGCACCATGTCCGGGCTGGCGTCTTCTTCTTCGTGATGACCGGCTCCCAGGGACTCCAATTCCTCGGCGAGTTCGGCAAACTCGGGATGTTCTTCGATGGGCACCCAGCGGCGTTGTTCGAGGTCGAAAACCTCGTCGCTGGTTTCGTACAGACCGTCGCGCAGCGCTTCGACCAGCGCTTCGGTGCTCAGGGAAACACTGGTAGGGGAACCCGCATGGCGGACTTGCCAGGCCATAGTTACCTCTTGCGATATTTATCGCGGACTTCACCGGCGATAGTCTTGATGCCGTGTTCCTGTAAGCGAGCCAGCACATGCTTGACCGCGCTCGTGGGCAGGTGTTCATGGGCGCGGAGGATGACGCGGGGCTCGCCGGCTCGCTTCTCCAGTAGCAGCCGCAATTGATAGAGCATCTGTTCTTCGGTGTTGGGGTTGACCGGTTCCTCGTTGACGTAGTACAGCAAAGCCTGGGTCTTTTCGTCCACATTCAGGCCAATGGTGATCATGTCCGCTTTTTCCACGACGTAGCCGTTTTCCGCTTCCGGCGTGGGAATAGCAGCGCGCGATTGAGTCGCTCCCTGGGCCGCACTCATGAGCCGCATCATGGTGAAGAAAATCAGTAACACCATGCTGATGTCAATCAACGGCACCAGGTCCACCTCCCCCTCATCCTCCTCTTTCCTGAGTTCTAAGCCGAGTTCGACCGCTTCGTGCGCCTCCGCAGCATCGTCCGCCCCGGCCGGCGCCGTCTGAGCCACGAAGTAGGGGGCAAACCATTCATAGCGGGGCAGCGGCAGCCAGACGGCAGCTGCGTTACCCGAGGGGCGTGCACGATCCTGGGGCAGAAGGCGCCCATCCACGATCCAGTCGCACACTGCCGACAACGGCACCCCTGTGTACACCGTGTTCTGATCGCTGAGCCAGACGTCCCAGGAAGTGGCATGATTCGTCATGGTCATGACCCTGCTGAATTTGGCTTAACTCGTAAGCGGCTGGAGGTTAACTTGCCGTTCCTGCGCCACTGCGCGCCTCAGCACGACCGGATTTTGCCTGCTTATGCGCCTGGACCAGCAAAATGAGTTTCTGAGCATGGGCCTTCATTTGAGTCTCGAAGCCTTGCACCCAGGCCTTGAAAAGCACATACGCAAAGACCAGAGGAATGGCGGTGAGCAGTCCCAGAGCCGTCGCAAACAAGGCCAGGCCGATCTCCCGCGTCGCATGGGACATGGCCGCCTGACCTTCGGAAGATTGTGCCAGCGTTTGGAACGTGCCGATCATGCTGATGACTGTTCCGAGCAACCCGACCATGGTGGCAATCTTGCCGATGGCCAGGATTGGAGGCAGCAGGAAATTCAGTCGGGGTAAAATGTCCAGTTCGATCGCTGAGGCCATCGCTCGACGCATGGCTGCGGCCCCCTGACGCGCATTTTCCAGGCCAGCTACGAACAATCGCGTCGGAATCACCTGCGATTTGGGTTGGGCTTTACACAGTTTCAGTGCCGCTTCGATTCCGCCCTTGTTGAGCGCTTCCTGCAACAGCGGCAGGAACTTGTCCATATTGGTCTTGCTGTGAATGTTCAGCAGGATGCGCCACACCAACAGCACCACCGCAGCGAAGGACATCCCAAACATCAGAATGGCGAAATGCCAGTGATCCCGCACGAAGTTCAAGAAGGCTTCCATCGGACATACCTCCCAGGACTGGCGACCTTGATGAAGGATGAAGAAAAGACTTCCTATTGCAGTGTACCAGAGAAATCGCTGCTGGGCAATGGCTTGGTTTGTCCATAGCCGGGGGACTCAAACTGCCCGAGCACGCGATCGCGGAGAAATGGAATAAGGTAACAGACTATCTCGGCACTCGTTGGCAAGGCCAACCCTGGGACAGGCCCAGACGGGAGGTCCGCAGGCTAATCTTGCTCGGACGGCGCCTGTTGGCTACTTTCACCAGAAGAGCGAGCCGAGAAGGAGACCGAGCAACGGTGAGCGAGCGTGCCTATCAACGCTGTATTCAGCCGACCTGTGGCGGTACACTGGCGGTAGATGACACCCGCTTCACGTGTCCGCGCTGCGGTGGCCTGGTAGATGTCGTCTATGACTGGTCGCGTTTGACCGTACCGGATTCGCTGCGTTTCTTTGAAAGTCGCTGGTCGGAACGATATGATCCGCTCTCGTGGAGTGGCGTTTGGCGCTTTCGGGAACTGCTGCCTTTTGCCGAACCACGCTGGGTCATGACCATCGGTGAGGGTCAGACCATTCTGCAGCGGGCCGACGGTTTGTGCAGTTACGTGGACCTCAGTCGGGGATGCCTGTTTCTGCAATACGAAGGGATGAATCCCTCAGGCAGTTTCAAAGATAACGGGATGACGGCAGCGTTTACCCATGCCCGCCTGGTCGGTGCCCAGCGTGCCGCCTGCGCGTCCACCGGCAACACCAGTGCCTCCTTGGCGGTGTTTTGCTCGGCCACGGGACTGATGCGGGCGATTATTTTTATCGGTTCGGGAAAGATTGCCTATGGCAAGCTGGCTCAGGCGCTCGATCATGGCGCGTTGACCATCCAGATTACTGGCGACTTCGACGACGCCATGCAGCGCGTGCAACAGGTCAGCCGACAACTGGGTATCTACCTGGTCAACAGCATCAATCCGTTCCGCCTGGAAGGACAGAAAACGATTATGTATCGCGTGTTGGAAGGCTTGCGTTGGGAGGTACCTGATTGGGTCATAGTCCCAGGGGGAAATCTCGGCAACGTCAGCGCCTTTGGTAAGGCTTTTTATGAGCTGCGCCAGTTGGGACTGATTAGCCGTCTGCCTCGGTTGGCCGTCATCAACGCCACTGGAGCGAACACGCTCTATCAGCTTTACGAACAGCAAGGTGTGCGCTGGCAGGGAGGCGCTTGGCCTCGGCAGCAGGTGGAGCGGTTTTTCGCCGAGATGCAGGCACACCATCGCCGTGCCTCCACTATCGCCAGTGCCATTGAGATCAATCACCCGGTGAATCTTCCCAAGGCATTGCGTGCTCTGGAATGGTGTAACGGCGTGGTGCGTGAGGTCACCGACCAGGAAATCCTGGACGCCAAGGCCCAAGTGGGGGCGCACGGCTTGGGTTGCGAACCGGCCAGCGCTGCCAGTGTCGCCGGGTTGAAACGGTTGCGTCAGGAGGGCATCGTCGGCCAAGAGGAACGTGTCGTTTGCGTACTGACCGGGCATCAACTTAAAGACCCGACGGCAACAGTAGCCTATCATAGCACAGACCCCCAGATGTTTGAGGAAGTGCTGGGCAAACGCGGCGTACGTCGCCCCACTTTCGCCAACCGTGCCGTTCAAGTACCCAACGACCTCAACGAGATTATCAAGGCGATTGAGCTCTATGCCTGAACGCTACGGTTCCTGAGCCGGGGTGACGAAATAGAACTCGACGTCGCCATCACTGAGGCGGCGCAGTTGCAGGGTACGCAGCATCTTAGCCACTTCGCGGACATAATAAGCCTGGACGGCCTTGGCAGGCTCTGCGGACTCGGCCAGACTGCGCCACAGTTCCCGATGCCGATATGCCTGGGCCATAGCCTGTGCGATTTTCTCCCGTTTCTGATTCTCCGCCTGAGTCAGCAGTGCCCGTGCTTCCTGCAGGGCGCGCGAACGGGCCAGTTCGGCCTCCATCCGCGTAGTTTCCTGAAGGCGAGCGGCTTGCGCCAGAGCTATCGTGGTGGCCTGGAAATCCTCGGCGACCTCGTCCGGGGGTTGCGGTGTGGCCAAAGTGACCGCTTCAACAAGGATGCCCAAACGATACGGGCGCAGATACGCTGCCAGTTGGCGATGCAGTTCCGGCTCCAGATGGCGCGCGCGATTCAGCAGGATTTCCTGGATGGGCTGGGTGGCAAAAACCTGGGCCAGCGCAGCTTCCGCAGCGCGCTGGACAAGGGGTAACACGCGGTCGCGATGCAGCACGTAGTCAGCTACATGCTCAGGGTCGGGTCGTAGGAAAATCGTCGCCTGCACGTTGACCAGGTTATCGTCGCCTGTCAGCAATTGGCCTGCCGGGGCCACTTCGACCACGCGCTCCTCACTCCCTTCGAAACCGACGCGGAGTTCCTGTTGCTGCAGAGGCACGAAGGTAACGCGGTCGAACCCCCAGGGCCAGCCAATATGCAGCCCGGGACCGCATACGCGATGCACCCGGCCGAAACGCTGCACAACTGCCAATTCTCCGGCGTTGACCTGGAAGATGCCTGTCGCCAGATAGCCCAGAAGTGCTGCGCTGATCAAGATTATCACCCAGCGATACATGGTGGCGCTCTCTCCTGAGGGCTTTGGGGACAAGCGCGATCGTATCAGCGCTGCGGCGGTCGAAGCGCATCCGCATTGGCCGCCGGAGGCACCTCTTTATTGGCAGGCGCCAGGTTCGGCAAATCTCGCAGCCACTTGAGCAGCGGGTGGTCGAGAGAGAGGATCATCTGAGTTCGACCATCGCCCAGCCATTCACGATAAAAGTCCAGAAAGAGCAAAAGCTCATAGGCCAGAGGTGCTTCACGATAGACGGCATTGAGGATACGATTCGCTTCGCTTTGCGCTTCGCTTTCCAAAGCGCGCCGACGGGTTTCCGCTTCGGTGCGAATCCTGCTTACTTCCTTGAGGCTGGACGCACGAATTTCCTGGGCTTTTTCTTCGCCCTGGTTGCGGAACCGTTGAGCCAGGCGACGTTGTTGCTCAGCTATCTGCTCAAAAATCTGTTTGCGCACCTGCACGGGATGATTGAAGCGGCGCAGTTGCGCATCCACGATTTCGATGCCATACTCCAGGGCGCGCTGACGTAAGCTCAACTGCTGGGGGTCGCCGGGTTCCCGCTCATACGGTCGGTCCAGCAGGCGCCGCAGAACGGTTTCCACCGTCCGCTGCCTAGGATCAGTGTTGACCAGTTGCGCATAGGTCAAATCGGCTAATTCCACTTTGAGCCGACTGATCAACTGATTGCGGAGCCAGGCCTGGGCACGATCCGGGGTGCCGAAACTACGCAGAAAGGCGTTCACTGGATCACGTCGGTAGGCTTGCGTGGAATCGGGATCCCGCGAAGCAATCCGCCAAACAACATATACGTCAAAGGTCAGGCGCAGCGGTGTTTCCTGCTGCACTTGAACCGGATCGCTTTGCCGCTCTGCCGTCTCCTGCACAGCGATGAAATGCGTTTCAGGCTCCGCCACCGCAGCCCCATGACTGCCCGTGCGAATGAGCAACTCCTGGGTGGGAATGTCCAAGACCTGTACGCGCCGATCCATTCGCAGGAGGCTCTCGATCGGCCAGGGTAATTTCCACCGCAGTCCGGCCTCTTGTTCGCCGTCGTAGGTAGCACGGTGCTCGCCAAACCGCGTTACGTAAACCACCTCGCCCTGATCGACGAAAATCACGGCGCTATACACGCACCATAGCCCCACCATCATCAAACAGGTAATCGTCAGTCCTCGCAGCATGAGCTGAGCTCCACTAAGGAAGTCTTGTCAGAGCTTCGGAGGCCTCTGGAGAAAGCAGTGAGCGGGCGTGATTATTTTTCCTCATGCAAGGGACGCCGTGGAGGGAAAGTTTCGCCGGGCACGACGATGCGCGGACGGAACACATCCGGCAGCACATGGAGCCGACCTTTGATTTGCGGGTCGTAGATGAGTCGGGGTTTGCCACTGAGTGTTTGGCTTGCCAACTCCAGCAGCCAGCGCAGCCGGGTCAGCGACCAATTCAGTGAGGGGTCCTGGTGATGGTGATTGGTGGCGCAATGCAGACAGGCCGCCAGCGACAACGGATGTACTGCATCGCCCATGGGCCAGGTCGGCCAAACGAACTGGTGCACGCTCATCAGGCGGATGGAGCTTTCCAGTTCGCGAATCGCTCTAGCCTCTGCGAGCGCTCGCTGCACGGTGCTGTGATGTTCGGCTTCGGCCTGGGCCAGGACCTTGCTCGCTTCAATCCGGGCCGTGGAAATAGCCGACTCTGCTTCCCGATGGGCCTCGGTGATGCGGCGCGTGCGCTCCAGCAAAGCGCGCGTGACGTCATAATAGGCATCCACAATTTCCGGCGGCGGATGCAGGTCCTGAACGGCCACCCCCTGGACGGCAAGACCCAGCTGCAGCCGTTGCACCCGTTGTACCAGGCGCGCAAACGCCAGCCGCTGCAGTTCGCCGCGGGCTGTGAGCAATAGCTTCAGGAAGTCGCTCTGAGCTACTACGTCCCGCAGTGCTGCTTCTGCCTCGGCGCGGAGCATTCCTTCCGGATCCCCGACGGCAAAGTAAAAACGCCTCGCATCGGTGATGCGGTAATGCACAACAGCGAGCACCTCAACCAGTACACGGTCCCCCGTAATCATCAGGGCTTGCTCACGGTCTGAGCCCGGCCCATCGCCATGAGGCATACTCCAGGTCATGGGGATTGTGGCCGGCAGTGGTAACCGCATGCCGACCGGCACCGTATGAATCTGATCAGGCTTGACCCGCCAGATGCGTTCCCAGGGCCAGGGCCAACGCCAATGCAAGCCAGGAGGGAGTGCCTCCTCCAGCACCCGACCGCAACGATTGACAAGTCCGATTTCCTCCGGCCCGATGATTACCACGCAGGTCGCCAGATAGGCGGCAAGTCCAGCAATGATCGCCGCCAGGGCCAGACCGCGGAGATGATGCTCGGCCCAGTGCAGCGCCTCGTGCAAGCTCCATCGCTCCAGAAGTCGGTCCAGGGCTTCGGAACGCTCGCGCAGCCATTGCCACCAGCGCCACTGGCCGGCTCGTTCAAACCAGAGCAGACGCATGGCATTCAGAAGTACTGCCAGGGAACCGATCTGGTGATAAACAGCAGCTAATAACGGCGACCGGTGCCGTGCTGCTTCCGACCAGGCCGGCATCAGCCACGCGGTCAACACGATTCCCAGGGCATTGACGCCAAAGGCGAACCAGAGGATATTCTGTCGGATGATGTGCGCAGTTTGCCGCGCTAAACGCACCAGTAACGGCAGGGGCTTGAGTGGGTCGCCCATAAGTACAATGTCGCCGACTTCCGCAGCAATGTCGGCTCCGATACTGCCCAGAGCGATGCCAACATCGGCCCGCGCTAACGCAGGCGCATCGTTGATGCCATCACCGACCATGGCCACGATGCGCCCCTGCCGACGCAGTTGCTCCAGATGCTCTGCTTTCTGAGCGGGCAACAACTCTGCGGCGACCTCCGTAATGCCCGCCTGCTCGGCGATACGCCGTGCTGCCGCTTCCCGATCCCCGGTCAACAGCCAGATCGGTTCCAGTCCCAACTCACGCAACTGACGCACTACGCCCGGGGCCTCCGCACGGATGGTGTCGCTGGCGCCTAAAACTCCCAGCACCTGGCCATCGAGTGCGCAAATCAGGCTGGTCTCGCCGGCTGCGTCCAACTCCGCCAAAGCCGCCTCCACCTCCGCCGACAGGGAGATGCCTTGGCTTTCCATCCATCGGCGATTGCCCACCCATACCGTCCGCTCCGCCACGCGGGCACTCACCCCGGCTCCGGGATGAGCCTGGAAGTCTTGCACGTCGGGCCAAGTCAATTGCCGCTGTCGCGCAGCTTCGACCAGGGCTAGAGCTAAGGGATGCTCGCTTCGCACTTCCGCGGCGGCAGCCCAACGCAGGATTTCATCCTCTTGGACGTTCGCCGCGACCACAATAATTCGCTGCAGTTGAAGACGACCTTGCGTCAAGGTGCCCGTCTTATCGAAAGCAATGCTCTGCACCTGAGCCAGCCGTTCCAGGGCTGAACCACCTTTCACGAGTACACCGGTGCCGGCCAACCGACCTAGAGCAGCGATAATCGCCGCCGGCGTGGCCAGGATCAGGGCGCAGGGGCAGGCCACGACCAGAACCGATAAGGCTGGATATACCGCTTCGTAAGCGGCAACGCGTCCTCCGCCATAGGCCCACCAGGCTACAAGAAACGTCAGCCCCGCCAACGCCAGCACCACCGGCAGGAAATACCGCGCCAAGCGGTCTGCAGTGCGTTCCAGGGGCGCCTTTTCGCGTAATGCCTGCGCCGTCAATTCCAGCACCCGAGCCAACACGGTGTGTTCCGCGGCTCGCCGCACCTCGACGATGAGCGCGCCCTGCTGGTTCAACGTCCCTGCGAAGACTTCGTCGCCTGGCTCCTTATCCACCGGGACGCTTTCACCGGTGAGCGTACTTTGGTCCACCGTTGAACGGCCCTCCACGACCACGCCATCTACCGGCACACGTTTTCCCGGGCGTACCAACACCCGTTCGCCAAAACGCACATCTTCGACAGGCACCCGTTCTTCGCGGCCGTTCCGTAAGACTAAGCACATGGTCGGACAGATTTCCGCCAGACGCTGCAACGCGTACTGCGTCCGCTGAAATGTAATCGCTTCCAGACACTCCCCGACCAGGCCAATGAATACCACTTCCGCTGCCACGAGCGGCTGATTGATGAGAATCGCCGCTAAGACCGCTATGGCTAAGGCCAAATCTGCACCGAAACGCCCTGCAAGTAAACTTTCCAACGCACCATAGAGAATCCGCGCTCCACCCACTACGGCGGCCACAAGTGCCCAGTCGAACTGGCGGCCGAATACAGTGATGCCCGATGGCAAACGGGGTAAGTTCAGGTTCCACCACGCATTCAGCCAGGTAGCCAATTCCGGCCAAATTGCCAGACCCAGCAAGAGACCAATCAGGGCCGTGAACGCATACAGCCCAACGTGGCTTTCCCGACGAAACATGGTGTCCAGGTAGGAAATCTCGCGATGCATAAGAATAGGCTTTAGTCGCAAGTTCTCAGCCGGGCCAGTTTGCCCATTGGTATGTTACGCGCCCCTTGGCTAACCGTGTCTGAACCTGGCCCGTTGCTGGTTGGCTTCTTACTTCAGGCTAGGTTGGCTCACCAGATCAGTCAAGTTGACCCAGTGCAGGCCTGAATCAGCCAGTGCCCAGCATCATCGCCAACCCTGAAGCAAGCAACGATCCAAATTTCAGCGTTCCTGCATCGTACGCTTGATAGGTTTTCGCTCCATCGGCACCTTTGACCAGACTTAGACGATGCCCGAATCCCGCGCCGCCGCAGGACCATTTCTGCGCAAATGTCAGTACCCCAAGAGAAGTTCTAGGGGGCCGATCTGGCCAAACTCGAACTTGCCGACGGAACCGTTTGCAAACTGCGAGCGGGAACCTGCTCCGACCGCGCTTGCGCTGACACATTCGCCCAAGTCCACCACAGAACCAGGAGCAGTGCCGTCGCACCAAACAGGCGTCGCGACCAGAATAGGTAAGCCCATCTGCCACTCACAGCCCCGAAAATACCGCAGGCCAGAGCTAACCCACCTAATGCCAAGCTCGCCCCGGTCGCAATCACAACCAACCAATACCTCCAGCGTTCCTGCTTCGGTATCATTTGTAGAAAAAACTCGCTTATTTGCCAGGACGCCTGCCTGGGATGGGTCGAAGGAACAGCCAGGGACAGTGGAAAGAGCATTCGCGTGCCTGCTGACCTGACTGGGACATTCGATTCCTGTAGCTGCTTGCGCACATGGGCACGCACCCGCTCGTACACGCTGCGCTCCAACGAAGGAACAGATTCGCGGCGCGCCAGGATTGCCATGTGCAGCGCCAACTGTGGCTCCGCACAACAAATCGCAGTGTTCCAATCGAACGCATCGCCACTGTGCTCGTCGCTGGGTTGTGTTGAAACAGTGTCCGCTCGTTCACCTGGCTGTGTTTCCGGAGCCGTCAGGCGCGACTGACCCGGCGACCATGCCGGCTTATCGGGCTTGCCAGGGTTCGGCTCGGCAGGTTCACCTACTGGCTTTAACCGAAGACTCACCGTGGGCAACAGCTTCCGCTCCTCCTGCAATTGCAACCAGCAGGGTTGGCTGGCGTGTTTCGGCCAAGTGAGTTGTGCTTCATAAATCATGCCCCCAACCTGGCGCTGTCTATCCGCATCGGTTTGCTCCCTTGCGTGGACACCTTGGGGCGCTAAGATTGCCATCACTTTCTCGCCCAAGGGTTGGCCTTGGTCCGTAAGAAATTGCGCAGAAACCGCCAGCGACACAGGACTGGGTATCAATCGCCTGGCATCCAGGGGTAATATCTGGATGCGCAGCTTTTGCCCATCAGCTTCCCTTTCGAGACGTAGCGCCATAACGTAGGGGCGCTCTTCCAGCGACAGGCGAGCCATGGAAACGAACTCACTCAGGTGTCCCACAAAGATTGGAACTTCCACGGAAGCACCGAAGGGCACACGCCGCGTGGCCCGATCCGTTTGGGGCAACCGGGCCAGGAACTCCTGACTGAACATGACTTGAGGCAGGTTCTGCCGCACGACATTACCGACTTGAGATGCTCCGCCATCTAAACCAGGTGAACTGGGTGTCGGGGAAGCCAGGTTTTGGGCGGCTTGCCCCGATGCAGCATTGAGTGGCCTGCCGGGGCCAATCTTTCCTTGTGAGAGCCCGGTGGTACTATGGGCTGATTCAGGAACCACTAAGCCCAGACTGTTATTCTCTGAGGCTGGAAGGGCAGACGCAACTGCCGACGCCTTTGAGTTATCCACACCATCACAGCTCAGGTCATCAATTCCCACGGTAAGGAACATGCCCTCGGCGGTCTGCACCGGGCTCACGCGCAGTACTGTGAACTGACACAAGTTGAGTGCCGAGGAGTCGCGTCGTCGGAACTCACGGCCAGCCGCGGGTACCGCCGGGGCCGAGTGCCCTTGTTCCGCGTGACTTTTCATTGTTGGATTGGGTGCCCCTCCCGCCGCTTGCAACAATGGCTTGGCCTTCTCCAAGACCGTCCGTTCTGTGTCACCGCCGCCACGAAGCGCCTGACCAAAGCTCGTGCTGGGCGGTGGGGATTCCACCGCGCTGCCCGGGCGGTTACGCTCAGTGGCCCGGTCTTGTGCGTTGTCGCACCAAGTCGAGGCTTGGGCTTGTCTAGCGGGCGATAGAGTTCCTTGCCTCTCGGCTGGCAAAACTCCGTGCCGTTCGATTCTGGGCGCCAAGTCCTTCTCAGAGTCTTGCACACGCTGTCCTGCCTGCACTTCCGCGGGTCTCTCACGCGGCCAGCCAGGAGCCGCAGCCCAGTCAGCGTTTTCCCGGTTGAAAGAAGTCGCCCACCAAACGGCTAAGCTGATGGCTAGTAACAAACTGGCCGCTAAGGTCCACAGCGGCGCGTTTTCCTGCACCCAGTCAACCCAGAACCTGCCCGCGGACTTGAACGCCTCCGTGGTCTTCGACGAAGCCGGCTCTAGCGCAGGCGCCTCAAACCGCACAGGCTCAAATGACCAACGGCAAGCTTCGCGCAACCAAGTTTGTTCCTGGCGGGCTCGTTCCAGGGCAGCGCGACATTCCAGGCATTCGGTCAGATGCTCTTCCAGTTCACGCTGCTCGTCAGGCTCGAGCACGTCGTACAGGTGCGGCAGCAGGAGTTGTTGGTACTCTCTACAATGCTTCATGTTTCGAGACCGCCCAGTTTCACGATGCATTCTCTACAGGTTGCTTCTGCGAAGCAGCGCCAGCTTCAGGAAGACAAGCCTCGCTTATACCAGGGTTCCGTTGCTGGACGCCAGCTCTCCTAGTCAGCCCTTCCCGGAATTAGCGGCACCTCTTTGCACTGAGACTCTCAGGGTTCCTCATAATCGGGAGCACACGGAGCATGTGCTCGCAAGACCTCGCGCAGTTTAGCCAAGGCACTGCGCATCTGGGTTTTCACTGTACCTATCGGGACATTCCGAATATCCGCAATTTCTTCGTAAGACAATTCAGCATTCTGGCGTAAGAGGAAGACTTCCCGCTCCTCAGGGCGCAGCTGGAGCAGGGCGCGGCGCAAATGGGCGTAAAACTCTCGCAGTTCGATTTCGCATTCCTGACCATGAGGGCAAATGGAAGAATCCAAGGAGGCATCATCCAAGGCCCGTCGGCGTTTGTGCCAACCGCTGCGGCGGTTATCGCGAGCCGTGTTCAGGGCAATTCGATAAATCCAGGCACGCAAATTGCGCACCTGATGGACTTCGTGGCGATTGCGCCAGCACTTGAGAAAAGCTTCCTGAGCCACGTCCTGGGCGTCTTCGCGATTCCCCAGGTGCAGGGTCAGCGTGCTGAGCAATTCATCGCGCATGCGGTTAAAAGCCGTCAGCACGATTTCCTCGGCGGAAGGCTGCTGCTGTGGGCCCGCCATGCCTGGCCTTCTCGCGACCGCCCGCTTCATGTTCCACCTATAAGACGAGTAGCTCTGCCGACGGGATCGCCGCGATTCCCTCCATTTCGGCGAACCGGTCGGGTGTGTGATCATTGTCGCAAGCGCGGTGCACTTTTTCCACCCGCAGCGGACTTAGCGTCGGTTAGTTGCCGTTTCTTATTACCTAACCCCAAAAATCTTTGACTTCGCTGCAATTACTGTTCACACTGATTATGCCGGGCCTGTCATCCAAAGAACTACCTGGGACATGCTGCCTCTAACATCAGGGACGACTTTGCCCTGAGCTCATAACATCTCTTCCAAAGCCCCAAATACCACCAGCCTCTTACCTGGTGTCCTCGGCGGATGGTAACAGTCAAGGCGGGAGCGAGGATCATGAGGGATGTGCCGATCTTTCCATGCCGGGAGACTTCTCGGGCCTCAGACCAGACCAGGGCAACGACAGCGCAGCGTTTTCGCAGCGCGGTGCCGGTAAACCATATGGTTGCCTGTGTTCATGCTCCTTCGCGCCTGCCGTGGTTCGGGGGACGCCGTGGCCGAGCGCTCAGTATCCTGCAGACCGCCCTCGTTTCAGCAGTGCTGAGTTTTTTCGTTCTGGTGGCTGGGCAGGAAACGCCCCTGTCGTCCGAGAGTTTGGCTTGCTCCGGCCGCTATAAGCCCGCCTTGCACGGTACGCTTCTGGACTACACCGACCGCCACGGTCTCGACCGCCGCATGGATTCTCCGGCACTCGGACGCAAGCAATCCCTCTATGTGTACCTGCCACCTCGTTACGACGCCGAACAAGCTTATCCCCTTGCCATTTACCTGCATGCCGGCATGCAGGATGTGGAAAGCTTTTTGCCCGTCGCGAGCATCCTGGACCAACTGGTTGCATGTGGCGAGCTACCCCCCCTGATTGTAGCAGCCCCCGACGGCAGCTTATGCCCGGGTCAGTTCGGGAGCTTCTTCGTCAATGGACCAGCGGGTAATTACCACGATTGGGTGGCGAACGATGTTTACAATTACGTCCGCGAACGATTCCATGTGCGTCCCGAACCAGAGGCCCATGTGTTAGTTGGAGCTTCCATGGGCGGGTTCGGAGCGTTCAACCTCGCCTTGAAGCACCCCGACCGCTTCAAGACGGTGGCCGGCATTATGCCGGCGCTGAACTTGCGCTGGCTGGGAGCGTGCGGTGGTTATTTCGATGATTTTGATCCGCAGCATTGGGGCTGGCGCGAAGTGATGGCCGCGCCTCTGGAGCCGGTCGGCAGGTTCGGGCCGTGCGGCATCGTCAAACTGCGTGCCTGTGATGTGATTTACCCCGCCTTTGGCAGCGGTCCCCAGGCCCTGGAGCGCATCCGTCGCGAAAATCCCATCGAGTTACTGCTCCAAAGCCAGCTGCACGGCCACGACCTGAGCATGTATATCGCCTATGCGGGACGAGACGAATTCAACCTCGACGCTCAGGCCGAGAGTTTTATTTACGTGGCGCGGCAACGCCAACTCGACCTGACCGTGGACTACCACCCGCGCGGCCGGCATAATCAGTCCACCGCCTTCCGTATGCTGCCCAATCTGGTACGCTGGCTGCGCCAACGCCTGGAACCCTACGCACCCCTCCAAGCCACTCCCTAGCTTTGCTTCACCATCTCCGCGCGCCCACCGTAATCGGGAACGGCTCGAACTCGGGTAATGCAAGTACAAACCAGGGGGGCTTTGTTCCACGGGGAGTTACGCTACTTGCAGTATAACTCCGCCGCGAAGGAATCCTCCCCAGCCTGGCACGTCCGATGGGTCCAGGAGAGGCAACAAGACCATTGACGGGTACGCCTCAATTTTCGATACTGGCAGTAGCACCAGAGCTTCACCGTCCTCAACCCACCAACACTGGGAAACTGTCGCACTCGACCAAGCAGGCACCGGGAAAGGAGCAGTCATGGGCTTCAGGCAAACTGCGGAACATCGCAGTGGTAAAGGCTCATACCATCAGATCGGACTAGTGCGAGGTCAATTCGGGGACATTCCTGAGGAGGAGTGGCTGAAATTTATCGCCGACGCCGGCTTCGACGGTTGGGAGGAAGCCTCCTGGGAGTTAGAGCTATCGCGCTGCGCCACAGATTCAGGTGCCGAGGCGTATGCACGCGAGCGTGTCGAGAAAGCCCGCAAGTATGGATTGGAGATCTTTACAGTAGCAGTGCACCTGCAGGGCCAAGCCCTCGGAGATGAACCCAGTGCCAAGACCCTGCAATTTGTCGGCGGGGAGGCGTTGGAAGCGTATAGACGCTGGCGGGCTGCCGGCAACAATCCTCCGCGAACCGACCCCTATTATGTGCCCGAAGAAGTGGGTCGGCTCATTCACAAGCAGGCGCTGGACGCTTTGTGTAACGCGGCCCGTTATGCCCATTATTTGGGCAAGCTCCAGGACCGTCGCGTGTGTCTGCCCGGTTTTACCGGATCGCCTGCACATTGCTGGAGCCATTGGTTCGAGTTTCCCCCTTTGCCTCGAAGTCTTGGCGGATTTGCCATCCCGGATGTGAGGGAGGTCAGTCTGGAATTGTTAGTGGAGCGGTTCGCCCCGTTCCTGGACGTGTGTAAGCGCTACGGTGTTACGTTCGATCTGGAATGCCATCCCAGTGAACGCGCTATGGGGGATTTGGAAAGTGCGGGCGATTATCTGCGGGCTATGGATAAGGCCGGCTACGCCAGTGTGGTCGGGTTCAATCTGGACGGTTCGCACATGGAATGGCAGGGCGTTTCAGTAATCGAGTTCATTCGCGAGTATGGCGAGCGGATCCATTGCGCCCACATCAAGGGTGTCTGGGTCGCCAAAGAACATACTCGCGCCGGTCGGCTGGGCGGACATCGCCCCATGGGACACAAATTCAACGGCTGGAACTTTGTCACCGCCGGGTCAGCCCGCGACGCTAACTCCGTCGAAGAAATCCTCATCGAACTCAACCGTGCCGGCTACGACGGCGCGATTAACATCGAGTGGGAAGACAATGACGTAGAAAAACGTGCGGGCGCCCGATACGCGCTGGCTAACGTTCGTCGCGCCGACCATCCCCCCAGCCGTACTCGTCACGATGAGACCTTGCGAGCCTGAGACGCGGGGGCGTCAGTGCCAGTTGCCGAAGAGGCCACCTTCGCAACGCCCACCCTCGCAAGATCCCGTCACCATCTCCCCAGGTGTGCACGGTCGTGGCTATTGCTGAGCACTTGAAGAAAGGCGACTCATCCTGTAGCAGCGGCGGTTGAGGCGGGTCCCGCCGAGATTGTCCGTGATAGATGGATTTCATGCCAGGAACCCTGCTCTCAAATCGGCGAAGCGGTTGACTTCGCAGCGCCTGGTGTCTGGCTCCTTCAGGTAACCCCTCGCACTAGTGACCAAAAAACACAATTGGTCGGGAGCTTCCGCTGATCTTGTATATCGCAACAGGACACCGTAATACAGAGACGATGATTCCGATACAACAGTGGAGCTTCCGCTGATTTTGTGTATCGCAACAGGACAGAGCCTTCGCACGAGTGATTGAAAACACAGTTGGTCGGGAGTGTCCGGACTTGTCGCTGAGGTTATCGTCAGGGTAACTCCTGCGCGAAATAGAGGGCGTAACCGCCCTGGGCATCGGAGACAACCGGCAAAGGGTATTTGCTGGTTTTTTCAGGCTTTATGGGCGTTATATCCCCGGCGGAAAATCGCCTGCATTTGAGGGGGCAGCATTCCCTCAAAAAACTTACGTCAAGGAGCTGCTCATACCAGGTGTAATTCATTCCCGGTTCTTCAGGATGCAGCATTCCCTTAAAAAAAAGTTACGCCAAGGAGCTGCTTATGGTCGCACCTTGGAGCGATGATCACCGTTGGCAGGATTTACTCTCCGCGTTGGATTTTGCCCAGAACCAGTTTGCTCAGTGGACGCTCACTGGAGTGATTGGTGCTGAACAGCACGAGCGCATTGCGGAACACTATCGCATTCAGCGAGAACAGGTCGAGGATCTTTGGCGTCAGGGTCAAGCTTTCCCGAGCGATTCCGGTCTGGCTCGTCCGACACCAGGCGAATCCGAGTTAGCCCGGAAAGGTCGGTATCTCATGTTTGTGCGCCAAAACGTAAAACAACTTTACCAGGCGGGGCACTTATCCCTGGCCCAGTTTCACACTCTGGCGAGGCTTATCAACGATTGGTTGGCAGCCATCAGCCATCAACTGGCTCGAGAAGCGAGGCACAGAAGTGTCGGCCCAGAGCCGATTCCTGTGGTGGAGGCGATTCCTGTGGTGGAGGTCGTGGCCTCCGAGCCAGGCGAGGACGAGGAACGTGCCCCCCGACGCACGCGAAACCTGCTCGCCTTGCTGCTTGAGCCGCAAACGATTCAGGCCCTGTTGGGCTTGGGGGGAGCACTCATTGTTGGGGGAATTGTTCTGCTGCTCTGGATTAATGAACTCCTCACGCCCTCCATGGTGGCCATCGGACTGGGCGTAATCAACAGTGCGGTGTTGGTGGCAGGTTGGCTGCTATTGCGGTTTACTGTTTATCGGCTGGCCGGCCGCGCACTAACACTGCTCGCCTGCCTGGTCATGCCGTTGAATCTGTGGTATTATCACACCAACCAGTTGATTACGCTCGACCAGCACTTGTGGGTGCCTGCTTTGGTGATGTGTGGTTTGTATGCGATTTCTGCCATCGTCGTAGAGGATGAGTGGTTTGTGTACATTCTGTGCGCGGGTATCACCCTGACGGGACTATTGTTTTTGGCCGATCTGCCACCCTCCCCTCAGAGATTCTGGGAGATCGCGTTGCCCGCCTCGATGCTGACCGTTCTCGGCCTGCTGGCGATTCATGTGGAGCGGCTGTTTCCCGACATTGAAGGCCCCTTCGGGCGCCGACGCTTTGGCAAGGCTTTCCTGCGCTGCGGTCACCTGCAGTTATTGGCGGCGTTGCTGCTGATTCTGGGCGCGCAAATCGCAGGCAAGTGGCTGTATGAACCCTTCTTCAAGCCCTGGTACGAACAATGGCAAGCAAAACCTTCCCCCATCGTGAACGAATTGCGCTGGTTGGCGCTGACCCTGGTGCTGCTTGGGGTTTATGCGTATGCCTATACGGGGATCATTCTTGGCCAAGGCATGATGTACATCAGTGCGTCAGCGGCCTGCCTGGTTTGGAGTCTGATTCTCATTCTGGACTTGTTCGACATCGTTCTGGGGCGGGAGTTGATCATCAGCGTGTTAGCTTTCGTAAGCATTGGTCTGCATCTCGCGCAACGATTGGGTCTCAAGGAAGAACGCCTCTCCACCTTGGCAGGGTTGGTGGGATGGTTATTACCTGCGTTCGGACTCTGTCTTGGTTTGGTCGTCTATCTCCGCGCCTTGAGTCCTGATTTGCGAAGTGTCTGGAACCTGGGTGAACCGCCCTCCTGGAACTATGTGCTGGCGATAGCCCTCACGGCAGCGGCTTTTCGTGTCGGCGCTTGGGCCGTCGAGTCCGTCAACCGCGATCTGAGTACCCTGCATTACCTCGGCTACGTCAGTTCGACCTTACTAGGAGCAACTGCTTTGCTGGCCGCCTTGGGTTTACAGAATTGGGAGGAGCACGCACCCCTGCTTATGTTATTGCCCATCGGGTATCTCATAGCAGCGCGGCTTTATCAGGGCACGGTTCGGGAGAAGCCCATCCTCATCGCCAGCCATATTGCTGCCGTGATTATGCTGGTTTCGAGCGTGAAATCGGCTTTCGAGGGATTCGAGGCAACGGCAGGCCAACAATTGAACCTGTCACTGGCCGCTTTTTTTGCCGAAGCGATGATTTTTTACATCCTGGCTGCGGCCTTTTACGGACCAAGCATTTTTGTCTATTGTGCCGCGGCAGCGGCTTCGTTGAGTGTCTGGCAGTTAACGAAGTATTGGAAGGTCACCGACCTGAACTACGCGCTGGCCTTAGCCTCGGCGGGTTTGGTTTTTCTAGTCAGCTATCGCTTAGCTTGGCCCGAACAGCTCGGATTGCGGCGCTTTGCGGAGGCCTCTTTCCAAGTTGCCAACCTCTTGCTCTCCTTGGCGTTTGTAGCCGCTTCGCTCATGACCCTCCGCGACCTGGCTGGGAACAAGGACAAAGTCGAACGCTGGTATGCGGCATTCCTGGCTGCGCTGAGCGGCATCAGTTTGCTGTCGGTGGCCCTGGTGGCGCACCCGGGATGGCGCAGGTGGTATGTCGTTACTACCGTGGGGCAGGCCGCCTTAGCCTTTCTTGTCTTAGCAGTCCTGGCCGTACTCACGCCACTTCAGCAACTTGAGGTGTTCTGTGTGATTGTCGGGCTCATTTTCCTGGTCGCGGCACACATCGGTTGGTACTACGAGCATGACCGCCATGATGATCTGGTGACCGTGGGTTTGTTTATCGGCAGTATACTCCTGGTCGTACCCCTGACTATCGCCACCCTCGTGGACCGATACAGGAACGAATTTCTGTTCCTCAACGAGTTCGGCTGGTTTCTGGCTTCCATAGCCCTGATTGCCAGCGGCTATATTTTGCAACTGAGAATCACGACTTTGGTCGGAGCAGCCTCCATTGCCTTGTATTTCGGCTCCATGTTGATTTTCGTGCCCTGGGCGAGTCTCAATGCCATTGCCTGGTTCGTATTGGTGGTGGGCAGCACGCTGTTTATCCTGGGACTGGGACTGGGGGTTTTCCGTGACCATCTGCTCGCTCTGCCCGAAATGGTACGGCAGCGCCGTGGTATCTTCCGCGTTCTGGACTGGCGCTGAAACGTCCCTTGAACGCTCAACCCGACTACCATGCGGCGAAAGCCAGAGGCGACCGCGCACGGCGATCATTTTTTCGGCAGAAATTGCGTCAGCCACGCAGCGAAGCCCGTCGGATTCCGGGTCTGAATGAGGATACGCCCAGGGCCACGGAAACGGCACACAAGGCCTTCCCCCGAAGTGAAACTGGAAATCCAGCCGCTGGACGCCTTCTCGATGCTGTAATTCATGTTCGCGGGCCAGGCTACCAGGTGACCATTATCAACAATCACCTCCTGACCATCGGCCAGGTCGAGCGGATGAATGGCGCCATAAGAACTCACAAAGAGCGCACCCACACCACTGGCCCGCAGCACGAAAAATCCTTCCCCGGAGAACATGCCTTTCCAGAGGTTTTGCACCTTGGTGCTGATGTCCACGTCGGCCGTCGCCGCGAAGAAACCGTCTTTCTGCAAAATATAGTCCTGCTTACCGTCCAACTGAATGGGGTGAATCTCGCCGGGAATCGCATGCGCCAGCAACACTTCCCCCGGGCCACGACTCGCCACCAAAGTCTGGAAGAAAAACGACTCCCCCGCGAACATACGGGCGATACCCTTCAGGATTCCGCCCTCCGCTTTCCCCTGAACGTCCACGGTGTCGGACATGGCGATCATAGCGCCCGATTCGGCCTTGAGCGACTCGCCGTAATCCAGTTGAACCTTCAGCATCACGAAGGGGCCCGGAGCAATCAATTGAAATTTCATACCTGGACTCCTCTACCTTTGCGGCTAAGGCTCTGCTGCGATGGGCTATGCCTTTCGACGTGCCAGTTTACTCCAGTTTATAGATCGCAGACGCGAAAGAAAGGAACGAAAAACTATCTCTCTGGCCTGAGGCTCTAACTAAGGCTAGCGGCACAATTGAATGGGTCTTATCATAACACTTGTAGTGAAGTCTGCGGAGATGTCTGTCTCAGGACAGCAACGCATCTTGCGTGCCCCCCCACCAAAGGAGTACACCCGTGATGCGACCTCGCGGTTGGTACTTCGTGGCGATTGCGCTCGTCGGCCTGTCCAGTCTGGCGTTAGTAGGATCGCAGAGTAACCTGGCCCAGGAAAGAAATAGTCCTGTTGCTACCGTGCGCTTTGCCCGTACGCCGGACATTTCGCCCGATGGCAAATGGGTGGCCTTCAGTTACCTTGGCGACATCTGGATCGTTGCGGCGGAAGGCGGAACCGCGCGGCAGCTAACCACGCACGAGGCGCACGACCTTCAGCCGGTGTTCAGTCCCGACGGACGTTGGCTCGCCTTCAGCTCGAATCGCTACGGCAGCTATGACGTGTTTGTCGTGCCGTTTGAAGGTGGGCCGCCAAAACGGTTGACTTACGACTCGGCGAACGAAATGGTCAACGATTGGACGCCTGATGGCCGTTTCGTCCTCTTTTCCACGCGACGAAGTCCGCAATTTCCCGCTTTACCTGAAATGTACCTGGTGCCAGCCGAGGGAGGGTGGGAAAGACGTTTCCCGTTTGACGACGGCCGCGACGGTGTCTTTCGTCCCGATGGCCTGGAATTAGCGTATATCCGCGGGCCAGGACTCTGGTATCGCAAAGGATACCGCGGCTCCTCCAACGACGACATCTGGATTTGCCGCGCCGATGGCACTCATCATCGCCGCCTCACCAGCTTCCAGGGTCAGGACGGCAGTCCCATGTGGTCGTCTGATGGGAAATGGATTTACTATGTTTCTGAAGAAAACGGCGTCAGCAATATATTCAAACGCAGTGCCAGCGGCGAAGGAGCGCCCATTCAGGTAACGCGTCATACTCAGGACGGTGTGCGACGGGCTCGCATTGCGCGCAACGGAGAGTGGATCGTTTACGAATGCGGCTTCGAGTTATTCCGCGTGCAAGTCACCGTGCCCCATCCTCAACCGCAACTCATTGCCATTACCGCCCGTGCGGATTGGGCCAGCAATCCCGACGTGCCACGCACCTTCACTCAAGGCATTTCCGAATACGCGTTGGCACCGAACGAGCAGCACATCGCTTTCGTCGTGCACGGGGAGATTTTCCTGATGCCGAGCGGAGGGGGCAAAGCCCGCAACGTATCTAACAGTCCTGCACACGACCGCGACCTGGCCTGGGCGCCTGACAACAAAGCCTTGGCCTTCATTTCCGACCGCGACGGGGAAGAAAACGTTTACCTGGCTGAATCTGCCGACCCCGCGGGCGCCGAACTGGGCAACGCCCGGCAATTCCGCATCCGTCGCATCACCAACTACCCGGGACCAGAATCGGGCGTATCCTTCTCGCCGAATGGCAACAAGTTGGCCGTACTCCGCGGCGGTGCACTCTGGCTGATGAACCGCGACGGCAGCGATGCCAAGCCTATCGTTTCTCAAGGACGTGTCATCGAATATAGCTGGTCGCCCGATGGACGCTGGATTGTTTACTCACGCATGGACGCCCATTTCGCCAGCGAATTGTACCTCATATCGGCCGATGGGGGTCAGCCCACTAATATTACACGCTACGCCACACGGAACTTC
>JANWVZ010000060.1 GCA_025056555.1 Gemmatales bacterium
ACTCCGAGAAACTTGGGACTGGTACCGCCAAAACAACACCGTTCGCTGGCACGCTTTCCAACGCTGGTGGTTGCGCCCAGCAGCATAAGCACATTGGCCGGCCATTGCGTAGGTTCTTGGATAGGATTGAAGACATACCACAAACTGCGGCGAAAATGTCCCGTATTGGTGAATTACTGCGGCAAGCGTAAGGATTTTGCTCGCCTTCCGACGGTAGCCCTATTGCCAGACTGCCTTTATATAGGTGCGGTAATACATAGTTATAGGTTCGACGAGCAAAAGCGTTTTTTTGGAAACAACTTGCCCTTCTAAACTAAACCGTCTGGTCCGCGTTCTAATAAAGGGGTGCCGTTATAAAACGCAGTCTTTTACCGATGACCTTGTAGATTAATTTGATATGCCTGTTTAGCGTACTGTCTAGCTGGCTACAAGACCACCTGCGTCTCCTGATGGTAAGCATCATGAAACGCTATAACCATCAGCAACGTCAGCTGTGTTTGGAACAGGTATGCCACGGAAAGGCATGATCTAGAATACATAGATTGATCATGGCTGTGCGGCTAGCGTCCGACGGAGTCCGGTCCGCGACGTTGATTAGAGGATTCACTTCGGAGTCGTTATTGGCCGTGGGTCATGCAGGCGAGCTAATTCCTGCTCGAGGATTCTCAACGTATGAGGATGCATTGGGGTATTGAAGTGCCACGCGTCAGTAATCTCAATGTTTTCTGCGTTGTCAAGATGGTCGCCATCTAGTAAAACACCCCAGGCAAGTATATTGATGACACGCTGGGCATTTTCTGGCCGATCATAAGGAGTATTTCGCAAGGTATTGGCATTGAGATAGACGAGTAAGTCTATGGCAATCCCCTGATCGGCCAAGGTATGGGCGATGTTGCGAGCCCAATTCGCTCCGAAGCTATAACCGATCAGGACAAAGCGAGCTTGGCTGTCTTGCCTAGCCACTTGCTGGATTTCCTCGACAAGACTGTTGGCAGTGAGTAACTCACTATAGTATACTCGGCAGTATCCCAGGCTGCGGAGGTGCTGAGCCAAACCAGGCATATCGGCGTAATGAAGCAAGTCCAGGCCATTTATAAGAAAAATATAGACGTGTTCTTTATCTCCACAGCTGACGTGGTTTGATGCAGTAGAGGAACCAGCGAAGGAAAATGAGGAAGGATTTAGACCAATGTGATTCTCCTCAACCCGCATAGCAATAACTGATTCGGAGGATGAAGCGAGATGTGAGTTCAGCATTAAGCTGCCGCAACCACTGAGGCTCATGGTGCTCAGGAGGAGTCCAATCAAGCTCATCACCCGATGGATTCCTGTTACTTGATGGTTTCGCCTAGCTTTCATGGTGTGATGCTCATTTTGATCCATGCTGACCTGGACAGCATCAGCTATGATTTCGGCCAGCAGCCAGACAAAGTTTGATGGTGCGACACGCCACGAAGCATAGGATTTCCACATCTGTATCAAAAAAAACAGATTGGCTAGATAGCCAATCTGGGAAAAGTGTGCCGAAGACTTTGTTTTGTCTAAATCCTTACGGTTGACGGAGCCATTAATGTCAATCATCCAGGAGAAGTGGGTAGAGTATTTGATACTTCAACAGTATTGAAGTTAGTGATCTCAATTTAGGAGTCAGAATGCGAACGTAGGAGGTTAGCGACTAAGCTTACCATGCCTAGTCTTCGCAGGGATTGCCAGGGCGATGGCCGACGTCAGCGCAGGTATCTATATGATAAGTTCGGCCTCCGTCCTTGAAGCGGGAACCGCCTGTGCTGGCGCAGCAGCCTTTAGCGCCGCCGTATTGGTAGGTTTGGTTCAATGCCCCGATGGCATTAGCGACGTCCTCAAATTCGTTGAGCACAGCTTGCTGTACACTCTTTAGACCAACGATCATGGCCAGCACCAGGATGGTAGCCAGCAGGATCCATTCGAAGGATAGCAGAGCACCACAGTCATCGTGATAGAGTCGAGCGAGCAGGGTACGCATTGTTTACCTCCGCTTAATTAGATGGAATGGGTAGGTGACAGCTTAGTGTGGTTGCAATGGTTCAGCCCGGGCTGTTAGCATCTAAGCGACAAAACTTAGATGCAGCCACTATGCCAACAGGAACCGAGCTGTGAAACCAGGGTCAATTCTGCTAACAAATGAAGAAACCACCATGCGTGGGCTGAAAATCATCCGTTGTCATCTGATAGTTGCGATGAACAGAAGAATCAGGAAGACGGGTTTTCCGTCCGAGTAAAACGGGTGTTAGCGCTCTCAAGTAGCCGATAAGCTAACACGCTTCCAGAATGTATCAATGGATACAGAAGACGGTGAAATTGAGGAAACAGGAATTACCATGAGTCATGGGAAACCGCCCGACTTTGCGATCAAGCGCTTGGGAAAGCCAACGATTCCTTCGCCTTTGCGCGAAGTGATCACACAGCCCAGGTGCCGGTTTTTTGTCTCTGACGAGGAGCGAGTGCTTTATGACATCATAGGGACAGCGTGGCAATTCACGACCTTGCCGGAGGCTTTGGAGCCCTGCAATCTGGAGTTAGCCGGGCCCCGAGAATGGCTCTTTTTTGAGCCGACTCAGACCACCGCCGCAATAGCGGCTTGCGGAGGGCTATGTCCCGGCACGAACAATGTGATAAGGGGATTAACACTGACTTTGCATAGTCAGTATCGGATCAAACGTGTGTTGGGAATACGTTATGGCTTTGCGGGGCTGGTGTTCGGGGGACCGTCGCCTGTCGAATTGACGCCGCAGATAGTACGTGAAATCCACCAACATGGTGGCTGTTTCCTGGGTATGTCCCGCGGGCCCCAAGATATTAATGCCATGGTAGATTTTCTCAGTGCCCAGGGGATACAACTACTGTTTCTTATAGGGGGTGACGGAACCACTCGAGGAGCATTAGCTCTGTGCCACGCCATCGAGAGAAGGGGACTAGCCATCGCAGTCATCATGTTGCCGAAAACCATAGACAACGATCTCCCCTACGTAGAGAAAACGTTTGGGTTCGAAACAGCGTTCTCGCGAGCTGCCGAGGCAGTAAGGGCTGCGTATGCGGAAGCCATTAGTTTTCCGTCGGGTGTCGGATTAGTGAAGCTAATGGGGCGTTTTTCAGGCTATATCGCGGTGCTGGCTGCGCTAGCCGAGGGAAACGCGGATTTTGTGTTGGTGCCGGAAGTACCCTTCGACTTAGAGGAGCCAAACGGCCTGTTAGTGCACCTGAAACGTCGGTTGCAGCAACAGGGCCACGCTCTGATCGTGGTGGCGGAAGGAGCCGGGCAACATCTGCCTGAGATGCAGCGGGAACGACAGCGGTTAGGATGCGACGCATCGGGTAACCCCCGCCTGGCCGACATCGGGCGCTATCTCCAGCAAGTCATCCAGAATCAATTAGGTGTGCGGGTGTTCTATATAGACCCCAGCTATGAAATTCGTGCTCAACCCGCCATTCCTAACGATGCGGTGTTTTGTCTGCAATTGGCGCAACACGCAGTGCATGCAGGAATGAGCGGTCGCACGGGTATGATGGTAGGGCTATGGAATAGCGTTTTCGTCCATGTGCCGTTGGAGGCTGTCGCGCGAGGCACAAAACAGGTGGATCCTTGTGGGCCGTTGTGGCTGTCTTTGCTCAAAGCGACGGGACAGCCGGACGATATGTGCAATTGCCGCCCAACACGCTAACCACTGGTCAGGGATTACTTATTAGCTTACCAGGCGGTGGCCTCGGCGAAGCGAACTGGTTGCGGAGGTTGTGAGGTCAACGGCGGTGCTGCTTTCGAGCCCGGTCTCCTGATCGAGGTGCAGAAGAAACCTGCGAAGCACAAGGTCGCAAGAAATCACTGTATGGATAACTTCACTTTTTGCGCAAGCCGCCATGAGATAGATTACCAGTACGTTGACTGCTTTGGGTAACAGCGATTGACAAGGGGTTGTCAGCGCGTTATAGGGCGGGCAGACACTTGGGAAAAATAACATCCTTGCAGACCGCTTAGGTAGGTTTTATTCCCACTGGCGTAAGGGCGAACTCAAGAGCTCTACTGTGTGCCGGAACTGCGGGACACCGGCACTGCCCGTCCCTCCTGGGTAGAAGCGGCAAGCTCGCTGGCTTTGGTATGGGTCGGCCAGGTCAGTGGGCGCTTCACAGTAGAGCGTCAAGACCGGAGGTAGGGGCGGTCCCGCCTCCGGGGATACACCAGGGCGGGGCCTCGGATCAGCTCATCGGCTGAGCTTCGCAGGCTCACAGATGCTGGCCAAATTCGGAGGCCCCGTCCTTTTTGGGCTCGCAGCCGAGGTGCAGCTTTTCAACCAGCCGATGAGTAAGTTGGCAAACTAGCCTGGGCAGGGTTTATCATCAGGCTGATCCGTTAGATATAATAGCTTGGGCACTTTGATCGGGGACGAAACCTGGCTGTGGAGCACGATTATGAAGATCTACCTGGTTCCTGAAGATGGTTCACGACCCTACGAATTAGTGAAGGATATTACGTTGGTAGGTCGTAGTCGGGTCTGCGATATCCAGGTTCGCGACAAGGCGGTGTCCAAGCTGCATTGTGTGCTGGTCAAAACGGACAGTTTGGTGCTAGTACGTGACCTGGGCAGTACCAACGGCACCTTAGTGAAGGACATTCCTGTCAAACGGGGAATGTTGCTGCCCAATGATGAACTGACCATTGGACGTGTGCGGTATCGTTTACATTTCCTGCCTGATGATGCCCCTCCGCCCCGGCCTAAGGAGGACTGGGTGCGGACGGAGCAGATGCGCGTCGAAGGTCCGTGGAATAAGGATGTGCCGTATCAAGATGATTTGGCTCTACAAGCCGGGCCGCTCAGTTCGCCTCCGATGCCCCAGATACCCGAAGTTGAGCCTCCTATAGAATTGGACGATCAACCCCCTTTTCCGCCACACGCGAATCAGGGAGTCCCCAGGGCTGACCAATAGCCCGTGGATGTTTTGTACGCCGATGCGCAGCATTAGAGCTGCCCGATGCGGACCATGATCATGTGTGTGTTCTCCACCTTGGTGGAGGCGAAGCTCTTGGGAAGCCCCAGTCTAGGCCGATAGCAGTTAGAATAAGAATGCCGTGAATCGGTGTACTTACGATCGTCGTGCAAAGGTTCAGCTGGGGATGGGTCCGATACCACGACCTTGCCTGGTGTCGCAGTTGGCTAACCGTTACGATAAGCAGCGTTCGCGGCTGCGAAGATCCAGGCTGACGGGGAATATTGCAGTTTATCAAGTGTCCAACCACGTTGCTGGAGAGGTCGAGGTGGGTGAGTAAGCCTGAAAAATGACGTTTTCTGTGTATGGTCATGACTCTAAAATAAGTTAGCCTTCAGAGCGAAATCGGAGTCATGAACATTAGCCGCACGGACGGGCACAAGGGCGATGAAGCGGTAACCATGGGACTTTCTGGAGTGAACGGTCGGCCAACCTTACTCGGCGTTCAATCTATGAGGATCGGCTGATCGACAACGGGAAGACTCCCTTGGTCTCGCGCTTTGTCGCTCCTGGCAGCCACCGGGGCGTAGCTCAGCTTGGCGAGAGCGCCTGGTTTGGGACCAGGAGGTCGCAGGTTCGAATCCTGTCGCCCCGATTTGACGGACTTAACAACAGAGGGTGGAACGTGGAAGAGTCGAAACCAACCCGGACAGGCCCGGAATGGTAACAAACGAGGTTTACGGAAAACTAAACCGTACAGTTGGGGCGGCCGAAACCAATCAGGCAGGTTCCAGTGCAAAGCACTATCGAGCTGGAAACGCTCGGGGTCGGTATAGCACAGGCAATCCACGAGTTCGACTTGGCCAATGATGCCGCCTCTCAGTTCTGCCCATTGCCGAACGATCTCCGGCAAAGGGCAAGGGGGGCTGCGTTGCTCGACCTGACGCGCCGCATGAATCAGCAGCGGACCACGATAAGTCGTGCTCCAAGTGCGGATTTCGATGGTTTTATAACCGAGCACGACCAAGGCTGCCCAAGGTTGCTTCAAGGACAGTGCGAGGTTCGGACTGCAGTTTCCCCGCGCTAGGCGACGAGCCACGTTGCGTTTGCGCTCCAGAAAAGGATTTTCTCTGATATTACCAACTTTTCAACAAGCGACAAGTTTGCAGGAAATTACGCGGTGAGCTAAACTTGTGGGGAGAAACAGGCATCTTCGGCCGGTGAGACGGCAGCTTGGCGAGGGATCGCCAGTCCAAATTCGTAGCTTTCGGCGTGCAACAGAGAGTCAATTTCTTGACGACCCGCTGATGAGCAGCCATGCCTGTCCGCATTGAAGTCGGTGCCGAACCCATTCCTGGATACCGCCTCCTGAATCGCATTGGCGGAGGCGGCTTTGGCGAGGTCTGGCGCGCAGAAGCGCCGGGAGGCCTGCTCAAAGCCATTAAGTTTGTGTATGGCGATTTGCATCTGAGCGACATTGACGCAGCTAATCGGGCTCAGCAGGAATTGAAGGCACTGGCCCGCGTCAAGAAAGTACGCCACCCCTTTGTTCTCTCGTTGGAAAGGTTCGATGTCGTCGAGGGCCAGCTTATCATTGTCATGGAATTGGCCGACCGCAGTTTGTGGGATCGGTTTCGCGAATGTCGTAGTAAGGGTTTGTCGGGCATACCGCGCGCGGAGTTGCTCGGTTACATGGAAGAAGCCGCGGAGGCCCTGGATTTGATGAATATCCAATACGACCTGCAACATTTGGACATTAAACCGCAAAATCTCTTCCTCATTCACCAGCATGTCAAAGTAGCTGACTTCGGCTTGGTCAAGGATTTGCAAGGCCTGGCTGCTTCGGTAACAGGGGGAATAACGCCCGTATATGCAGCGCCGGAGACGTTTGAAGGCTGGGTCAGCCGCTATAGCGACCAGTACAGCCTCGCGATCGTTTACATGGAATTGCTCACGGGGGTGCGACCGTATAAAGCCAGCACGCCCCAGCAAATGATCCAAATGCACCTGAGCGGCAAACCGGATCTGTCGGCATTGCCAGCGAGCGACCAGCCGATTATCGCGCGGGCGTTGGCTAAAACCCCCCACGAACGCCATCCGAGTTGTCTGGAGATGGTGCACGCGCTGAAGCGTTCCGGCGGGGAAGCACGGCGCGTCATTTTTCCCACCTGTGCGGAAGCGCCGGAAGATATGGGTGATGCCGACCTTGCACCGTCTCCCCCTATAGCTCACGAAGTTCCCGCGGAAGCGGTGCCTCCCGCCAACGGCGCTGGGACTCTAACTCAGGCGGTCGAAAGACGCAGCGAACATTTAGGCACCGGAATCTTTGTGCCCGCTTTAGTCCTGGGCTTGGGAGGTTGGGGCTTAGCTGTGCTCCGACGATTTACCAGTTACGTCGCGGAACGCTATGGCTCATTGCTGGAACTGCCTCATCTGCGACTGATCCATCTGGACACCGACCCGGAAGCGCAGCACGGTTGGGGGCAGGAGTTCCTGCAACAGGGTGGGGAAATCATCCTGGCTCGGCTGCAACGGCCTGCACGGTACCTGCGCCCGAAAGATCACCTGCCAGATATTTCCGAGTGGCTCGATCCTCAGATGCTCTATCGCATGCCGCGAAGCCAACTCACCGGGGGCATGCGTGCTTTGGGCCGTTTGGCCTTCGTAGAACATTATCGCACCATTCGACAACGGCTGGAACAGGCGTTGACCTCGATTACTCAGCCTCAAGCCCTGGAGCAAGCCTGTCGGCGATGGCAGACGGAAATCTGCTCGGACTGGCCGGTAGTCATCATAGTAACGCACTTAGCTGGGGGCACAGGGAGCGGTATGTTTCTGGACGCCGCTTACGTCGTTCGCCAACTCCTGATGCAGATGGGATATTTGCCACCTCGAGTCCTGGCATTGCTGAACGTAGGCCCACCCGACGCCCACGAAGGCAATCTGTTGGCTGTGGCCAACACCTACGCCGCTCTTTGTGAATTGCAGCACTACCAGGCTGGTGGCCAACAATTTACGGCGCGTTATGAAACCAAGGGGCCCCTCTTGCGGGACGTTGCGGCGCCATTTCTGCATTGCATCCTCACCAGTGCCGCGCCAGATCAGGACACTGCGCAGCAGTCGGCCAACTGGCTTTACCGCGAATTGCTGAGTCCGTTAGGCCGCCAAGCCAATTTGATGCGGAATGTCGAAGCGGCCACCGCAAAAAACAGCAAGGTCGGCGCGGCCAATGCGAGTTGGTGTGCCGGTTACGACTCAGGTAGCCATCCGCCGCCACGCGTGTCGGTCTTCGGCCTGGCATCGCTGGAACATCCACATCGGCAAATCTTACGGGGTGTGGCTACTCATCTGGCCGCTCGCCTGGTCCGCCGATGGTGTGATACCACTCCTGACGATTGGGCGGAGTTACCTCAGACCGGTTGGCGCGACCTGACCGAAGGCCTCGCGCTTGAGCCCGAGGTCGTGGAACTGACCTTGGAACAATTAGCGTGTCAGGCTTTGGGTTCGGACTTTCTGACCGCGGTACGCCAGGCTCTCGAACAACTCTGCCAGCAGTACAGCGAACCGCCGCTCCTGGCCTGTGCTGCGCTGAAACTGTGGGAAGACTGGTTAGGGAATCCCGACGAATTGGCGGGGTCGTGGAGGAAGTTCGTCATCCTGCAACCGTGGCGCGACCACTTGGAAAAGTTGCGCCGAGAAGCCGAGGAAGTATTGCTGGCTTGGGTGTGGCACTTCCTGGAGGTTCCGTCCGCACGGCGGGCCGGAGCGGAAGCAGCGGTGCATTGGGCCGTAACGCAACTTCAAACCTGGACTCAGACGCTCGAAGAACGCCGTGAGCAGGTCCTGGCCCGTCAACAAGCTGCCGAGGCTGAACTCGACGACGCCTTGAAGGAGTGGGAGCGCCTCAGCCGAGCCTGGGTTCGTGATCGCCGTAATGAACAACGCAAACTGGTGTTACAGGATCGCTTTCTTGCGGCGCTGACGCAATTGGCCATTGCCCGATATCAAAGGGTAGCCGTGGAGGCCCTCCTGCGCACTTACTTGAGCCTGCGGGGTCGGCTCTCGGATCAGAACAAGGAACTGGCCTTCTGCCACTGCCGACTTCAGGAATTGGCTCACGAGTTCACCCAAAGCTGTGCTCAGTTGGCCAGCTTCTCAGCCGATGCGGGATATTTATACCTTCGGGGCAACAACTTGCCGGAAGCTGTCGAATATGCCCTGGCAGATTTGCCTACTGATTTACTCACCAAACTGGATCAGCGAATTCAGGAGCGCCTGCATCAGGAGGCTACCTCTCTGCAGCGCTTATGCACCAGCACGGGCAACTCATTGATTCAACTCCGCCAACTCTTGCTCAGTGAGATTGAAAGCTACCTGCACGAACTTTGGCCCCAGTATGACATCGCCCAGTTGCTTCTAGTCCAGGAAGATGCCGAAAAGCGACTACCCGCCCTCGTGCGCCAGCTTTATGAATCCGCAGAGCCCGGCAACAAGTCTTTCGGTGTTACGGCTGGTCGGTCCTTTTGCCTCGTGGCTTTGCCAGGTTCGGCTCCAGGTTACGAATTAGCTCAGCAAGTGCGGACGTCCTTGCCGGACGACGCCGTCTATTTGATGGGCGACCCGCAGGAAATCTGCGTTTATCGAGAGTACGTAGGCATCCGCTTGGAGGACTTGCCTCCGATGAGCTCTGAGGCACGACACGCCTACGAGCAAATTTGCTCCTTGGAACATTTCACTCCACATTCTCGCACGGACATCCACGTGGCTCAGAAAGCTATGGCCGTGTCCTAGTGCAAAATCTTCGGACAACTTTCCTCCAGGCGGAGCGTGCTGCCCCAGCTCGAACGCCGTTCGCAGCTCCGTCTGGGCAGGAACAGGCTACGAGGTTGCGTATCATTCATTCGACAGATACAGCCGGGGCGTGTTTCTACGTAACGCGGTCGTTGTTACAAACTTGCACCGAACGTTGCTTTGGACATGCAGATGCTTGCGCACCCATAACTGCGCGAGTGTCAGCGAACTTTCCATTGACCTTCGGTAAGACCCCCGACGGCTTATCGGGACCCCCCTAGGCAAAATTGCAGATCCGTGCATTTTTGAAATAAGCCCTTTTTCGTCAGATTATGGCCTCAGATTGGCGGAGGTCTTGTGTCGCAAGTTCTTGTGTACGAATAACTTGAGATTTTATGCTCCCCCAGGGCGACCGCGGGGGCATTTTGCGAAACCTGCGGGGCAAATGCTACGGCAAATTCGAGATCTTGACGGGTTCGAAACAGGCCTTTGCCTCTGCTCTATACGCGACCTTTTATGGAACATAATCAACATACTTACATTTCTCGCGCTCACGGATATTTCACTACTTTTAACATCTTTTTAGTAACATTATCAAAATATTGGTCTTTTGCGGTGCCCATGATGATTTATGGTTTTTGCTATCGCTTAAGTATCAAAAAAAGCTTTCGGCCCTGGCCTGATGCCTCGTCCAACAATCACTGCTGGAGGTGTGTAACCTTCCGGACCTGGTACAAGGGCAAGGTCGCTCACCGAACGGCCACACCGCTTGTGCTACTTCTTCTATCTGGTAACTACCACAATTTCGGGCGACATGAAAACCGTCCTGACTAATTCGGCCCTTTTTCGTTATGGACGCTGTTTTTCAACCACGTCATGCAGTGCTACCCTAATCGGTAGGGTACTATTGCTGAAACGTCTTTTTCGTCTTTCTCAGACGGTTTTATGTTCCACCTGGCCAAACTAATCGGTATGTTACTGTTGCTGAAGGGTCTTTTTCATAGCTGTCAAGGTTATTTCCATCACACGAATGGTCTTACCTTTTCTCCGTTCCCTCCAATCGGCTTTCCTGCTGTCGCAACTACTTCGACCGCGTTGGATGGCTATAACTTCTCTCCCTCCAGATGTTTCCCTGAGCCTGCTGCCAAGGTTATCGCCGCGCCGTCTGATGGGCATACCCTCAGCCTTCGATCACTTGGCTGGGGCTTTCCGCAGCTGGCCGCTTCAGTCTTTCTGGAGTCCCGACAACTAATGCCACTTACGCAGGGTGAGCATGGTTGCAGTTAGCGGAATTCTTCAGAAATCGCGGGCTAGCGCTGATGCACGGGCGGATTGATGCCGGCGACGTTGCGCAAAGCGGGGCGATCAACTGCCGGATGTTTCCCGCAAGCGAACTGAGGGGTGGTGGTTGGAGCCGGGGGCTGAGCCTGACGGAGCGATCCAACGCCAAGTTTTCCCGCGCGACCGAACCAAGGCCAGTCTTGTCATGGCATCCAGCGCGGCGGACGGGGCGATCAACTGCCGGGTGTTCCCCGCAAGCGAACTGAGGGGTGGTGGTTGGAGCGGGCGGCTGAGCCTGACGGAGCGATCCAACGCCAAGTTTTCCCGCGCAACTGAACCAAGGCCAATCTCATCATGGCATCCAGCGCCGCGGACGGAGCAACTAACCGCCAGGATGTTCCCCGCAAGCGAACAGCTGCTCGCCGGCTACGACGCGATTGCCGATTGACGGTCGGCGTATTCTGATTGGTTGGCGGACCTGGGGCAATCGTTGTGGTTGGGCAGGATCCACTGATTCCCCGCGGTGCCGACTCAGAGTTTCGGCTGATTTGTAAGGACGGTGTGTTTGCCGCGTCAGGGAAGACATGAAGGGTATCTTGTTTCGCGCAGCCAAAGTTGCGGTCACACAACTGCAGGAGTTTGCTATGTAAGGAAAAACGGCGCTGATTCCCAGCCAGTAGGGGCACTTGAGCCACGTCGGCTCCGTGGCCACTATCGGGTTCGGACGAAACTTTTGCCCGAACCGCTGACGAATGTCCGTTTTCGTACCAGTTGGCTCCTGGTAACCGTGGGACTGCCATTGCCTCCTGTTTCCCTTGGTTTCGTGAATGCCTTGGCGTTAGGGGAAAAGAGTGAACTCAGCCCGGCTGCTATTGCGTCCTATTTTCCTTTGTTTAGTGAATGGTTATTAAGCACACGTTGATTCTTAGCCACTGGAGAGTCGCGCATGGTTTTCCCAAGCGATCGGGAACGATGCGTTTTAGTTGGCCCCCTGCAAAAAAACAGGTTTTTTATGAGCCATGCCACGCGTTTCCCCAAAAAACCCAGCTAAATGTAGGTCGGCGACTTCTTGCCAAGCGGGTAGCATCAGATTTGGCTCGAACGCCAGGGATAGTCAATCTTGCATTTTTCGTTGTGTCGCTCTTTTATCAGGAACGAAGCGATCAGCGGTTTTGCCCTGGGCGATTTCGTTGGCTCTGGGCTTGTCATCCTGCGCGCTCGGCCTCTTCGTCTTCTTCGCTGCGTGTGGCCCTGGGAGATTCTGGTGGTTCCGGGCTTGAACCCTGTAAGTCGTGGGGGTGATGCGTATAACCATTGTGCCAGCCGGTGCGGTTACGCCGTAGAACCCTCTTTCAGGACTGGGCGAACAACTACGCCAGACCCTTCTCCGAAGCGGACGACCATGCATTACCTAGAGCTGACACTGCCAACGATTGAAGAAAATCTGGCCTTGGATGAAGCCTTATTGCTGCAGGCAGAGCGAGGCGAAGGGGGTGCGGTATTGCGATGTTGGGAAATAGATCGTCCTGCGGTGGTAGTGGGGATGAATGGCGTATTGGCCAGCGAGGTACGACTGGATGTCTGTCGCGGTGATGACATTCCCGTAGCACGGCGATGCAGCGGGGGAGGGGCAGTGGTGCTGGCGCCGGGAAGTCTGGTGTTCGCGCTGGTACTGCCCATGAACGAGGGAAGTGTCCTGGCAGTGCGCGAGGCGGTGCTGAGTATTTTGGGCGCTTTGGCTCAAGCTTTGCGCGTCTGGGGCGTGGAAACATATCCGGCCGGCTCCAGCGACCTGGTTTGGCAAGGACGAAAAGTTTCCGGCAACTCGCAACGACGGCTACGCCGTTATTTTCTGCATCATGGTACGCTCCTTTACAACTTCGATGTGGAGTTAGCGGAACGATACCTGCCTCTGCCTCCTCGCACGCCGGCCTATCGTCAAGGACGCGGGCACCGCGAGTTTCTGGCTAACCTGCCGTTGCCGCGCCAGAATCTGCTGGCGTGTCTGCGTCAGGCCTATGCGGCACAGACCCCGCGGTCAGATTGGCCGGCGACTCTGGTGGAGGACTTGGTGCGGGAGCGCTACGCCTGCCGGGACTGGTTGAAACGGCGTTGAGGATTTCCGCAATGTGCTGAACGCAACCGCGGAGCGACACGCAGGCCATCTCGAAATTGGTATGGTCGGAAACTTGCCGATATTCGCGTGCCAGGAGTTCCGCCACCTGGTGGAGTTTGGGCCACTTGCCTCGAGCGCGTCTTAAGTATTCCTCGGCGTCGCGGCGAAGCCAACTTGGCTCGACCGCCCGCACGTAGTCGAAAATCATTCGATGGACATCGTGCAGATGCGGAGCCTGTTCGAGTTCTTCCGCGTGTTTCAGGAACCGCCGAACCATCCATAAATGCGCCATGACCACGTTGAGCCGATCCATAGCTTCTTCTGCCGACATAGGCCGATATATCGTTTCCTGGGCCATGAGGCTGTCTCCTGGAACTGTGGGGTGCCTCCACAATGCAGGGCGTCAAGGATCGGGTGAAGTCAAGCCAGGTTTCATGGACAGGTTCACAGGATTTCGAGTTCGTCGGAGCGGGGTAAATCATTGAGATCGCGCAGGCCAAATAAGGTGAGAAACCGGGCCGTAGTAACATAGTAAAGCTCCCCGCGCGGGCGACGCGAGGAGGCGGCGCGCTCGGTCGCGTGGGCCAACGATGGATTTTCCAAGGCAGCTTCTCCCTGGGCGGATGCCGTAACTGACTGAGCGTGGGGGGATGTCAAATCGAGAGGGACGCTCGGTGACGTGGGCGGCGCTGACGTCACTGGGGCACGGTTCGACTGCACCGCAATCAGACCTCGCCGCAGTAATTGGCGAATCACTGCGGTGCTGTCGCGACCACGCAGGGCGTCAATCGTGCTGCGCGACACTGGCTGCTTGTAGGCCACGATAGCCAACACCTCGATAGCCGCCAGCGACAAGGCCGTTTCTTTTGTCTGGCCATACAGTCCTTCGACGATCCTGCGAAATTGCGGTCGCAGAGTCAGCAGATACCCATCGGCCTGCCGCATAAAGGCATAAGGACGGCCCTGTTGCCGATAACGACGCTGAAGCTGCTGGATAATCTGGTGGAACTGTTGCTCGGTCACGTCGGGGATAATCTCTTGAACTCGTCGAGCAGAAAGAGGGCGCCCTTCGACGAAACAAATCGCTTCTATGATCCGTTCCAGGGAAGGTGGTGCAACTTCTCCTGATGCTGGGGCCGTGCCGCATATGCAGGAGGCTTCAGCACAGCTCGCTTCGCCGGGACTGGTGGCTCGAAAGTCAGCGTCGTGCCGCATCGGTGGTAGGAGAGCGGTACCCTCCAGGTTGGACGGCTGGGATGAAAGTTGCGCGGCGGAGTGTTCCGAGCCTGTCACCTGATCCGAATCGGTTTTGCCGTTCACAATCGTTATGCTCCCCTGCCTGGGCGTGGTGTCGAATGTCGGCAGGTTGCCCGGTAAGTAATCGTACAGCAAGAAGCCCGCGACGCAGCGGCAGGGAGCGAACGGAGGCAGGGAGGCGCGGTCCGCCGATGCACTTACTGAGAGCGGGAGGCCATCTCAAGAAATTGCTGGAAATCGCTCCGCTGCCGAAGGACCTGAAGCGAGGAGGAAGTCTTAAGGCGTTGGAGCCATCGGGCTTGATCAGCGGGAGAGCGCTCCAGTTTCTGCCAGGCGGAACGCACGATAGCCACGGCCGTTACCCCAAGTTGCTCGATGGCTTGGTCGAGCTCGACGAGTTCCTGGACGGGATGACTGGCGAGCCAGGAAATGGCTTGGGCTAAAGCTGAGGCCGCGTCGTAGGCGCCCTCTGCGGGATCGGCATCAAGCTGGGACAAGGCCCGCGCCGTCGCACAGGCCGAGCTGATTTGCCCGCGCGCACTTTGCCAGACCACGACGACGCCCAGATACCGACCATACTCCCTGCGGTAGTCCCGATTTAGAGGCTGTGCCTCCAGAGCGGAGCTTAAATGGCGGTATGCTTGCTCCAAATGATCTCTCATTCGCGGGGTATCCCCTTCCAAATTCAGCAACTGCTGTGCCTGGAGGGTGTGCAGGTAACCCAACTCATTACGATAGTTGAGTTCAAAAGGGTACATCAGGTAAAGTTGCTCCACGACTTCCTGGGCCTGACGCAGGTAATCGAGTGCTGCGGCGGAGCGTCGTTGAGTAATGAGTATGCGTCCGACGCGTTGCAGAGCATAGGCCCAATCTTCGCGCGCCGCTGTCCAGTCGGGATAGCGCTGGACCAATTGCTGAGCCAGGAGTTCCGCTTCGCGAAAATAACGCTCGGCCTGAGAAAACTGGCGGAGGCTGGCTAAGCGGTTCCCTTTTGTCGTATAGGCCGCGATCAATTCCCTCGTGTAATGCGGGACGTGCGGGTAGTTTTGCACGAGGCGCTGGCGCAGGGCGATCGCTTCGTCGAGGATGGCGTCGCTGGTCTTGGTATCCCCGTTTTGCCGATGCCAGGCACTATAGCGGACGAGGACGCGAGCCAGGTCCGCCTGGTACATGGGCATGCTGGGAAATTCCTCGGCCAGGCGCCGGAACAGCTGCAGACAGGTTTTGAAAGCCTTCTCGGCCTCGGCCATGCGGCCGAGGCGTCTCAAGCAACGGGCATACAAATCATAGGCTTCGGCCAGTCGAGCCCGAATCTGCGGATCATTGGGCCAGGACTTGTGAAGTTCCTCAGCCGATTGCAAAGCGAGCGCAGCCAGGTACTCTGCATCAGTGAATTGGCGCTGCAGATAGTATCTGTCTCCTAACTCCACCAGAAAGGCTGCCAGAAACTGCTCAGTCTGGCGGGCGCCGGGATTCCTGGCCCGACTGCGCAGACAGGCATCCAGTCCATCCAGATAAGCGACTTGAGCGAGTTCAGGCTGGCCTAGCATTTCTAGAAGACTGCCCAAGCTGCGACAACTCTGGGCCCAGGCTTCGAGGACGTCCCGCCGATCGGGATATGCTTCCACCAGGCTGCGATGGCGGTGCCAGACATAGTGTAACGCCTTTCGGGCCTCAGCAAGACGATACTGAATCCTGTAAACGAAGCTAAGAACCAGCCAAGTACGCGACTCGCCCAGTCCATAAGCCAACGAATCGCGGTGCAGCGTCAGCAACGGCTGCCACTCAGCCAAGGCGGATAACAGCGCCGACTCCGCTTCAGCAAGTTTCTTGACTCGGTAATACAATAGACCCAGCCGCATATATCCCTCTGCGCGCAGTTCGCGGCTGGGCAGGTCTTCACCACGCACGCGAGCCAGAGCCTCCAGGTGTTTGGCCAGGCGTTCCAGAAAGGCCTGTTCTTCCTCACTGAAGTTGTTCACACGTAATAACAGCGTTTCCAGGGCATCATCAGTCAGGTCGCGCAAGACCCGGAGCACCTCCCGGCGCGCATGACGTTCGTTGCTTCGGGAAACAGCTTCGGCCTGGCGTGCTTCCTTCTCGGCCCGGAGCGCCTGCTCGGCCCGCTGTTGATGGTATTCGGCGAGTTTCTGGCGTTCTTCTGCCTGGGCGCGCGCCTGACACTCTGCCTCGGCTGCCTGACGCGTCTTGTACCAGGCCCAGCAGAGAAGCACCGTGGCCAAGCTGAGTACCAGTATCACGGTGGCACTGAAGACCATGAATTGGCGTCGGCGTTTGCGTTGCTCCAATTCGCGAACTAAGGCCTCGGCACGTTCGCGTTCCGCCCGCTGGGCCCGTTGCTCCGCCGCCTGACGCAGCTGGGCGACCTGCTGGGCCAAGGCACCGGCGTCCGTCGGACGCTGTTCAGGGTCGAAACTGAGACAACGCTTGCATAATTCCACCCACTCCTGGCTGACCGGAGCACGGTCCAGCCGCTCCCAGGCCGGCTGGATGTGCCAGCGCATGGCCTGAATTCGCGTCTCATGAGCATTTTTTCCGACGTAAGGCGGTTGGCCAGTCAGAATCTCACACAACACGGCTCCCAGACCGAACACGTCGCTGCGTGGGTCGAGCTTATGGATTTCGCCCGCGGCTTGTTCGGGAGCCATATATGCCGGTGTTCCCAGGACCGTTCCGGTTTCGGTCCCCATCCCGCTGTCCCAGTCCGACGCCTCTCCCCGAAGCAGCAGGTCAGCTTCCAAGGTTTCGTCCACGGGCACAACCGCGTTCGATTCCACGGTCTCCTGCTTCACTAAGAAATGCAGGCATTTGGCCAACCCCCAGTCCATCACCTGCACTTCACCATGAGCTCCGACCATAATGTTGGACGGCTTCAGGTCGCGGTGGATATAACCCTGACTGTGGGCGTAGCTCAACGTTTGACACACTTGTTCAAAAACACCCAGCAAGAAGGTCAAGTGCTCCCGGACAACAGATCGCGGCTTGGCCGGCGTGCCCCACACCTCTTCAAGGATTTCCTTCAGACTTTTCCCCTGAACAATACGCATCACGATGTAGGGGCAACCTCCGTCCATAAAACCTAAGTCATGTATGCTGGGAACTCCAGGATGATTCAGTCGCGCCGTGATCTCAGCTTCCAGGAGAAATCGCGCCAAGGACCCGGGCTGACTGGCCCGTTCCGCACGCAACAACTTGACGGCGACTTTTCGCTTCAAACGGGTGTCCTCGGCCAACCAGACCTGGCTTTGACCGCCCATTCCCAGCAGTTGCACCAATCGGTAGCGCCCCACCAAGATACTCCCTGGTGCTGAATTTCCCAGACCCTGGGTTTCTTCGGACATAAATAGACCCCTTCTTAGCTCGGCCCGTAAGCACAGCTGAGCTCTGGCGGCGATCCTGCCTAACTCCCCCGCACCAATCCCAGTTCCCCAGTATGAACGTATTTTAAAGCCGACTCAGCAGCTTTTCCATGCGGGCACGACCTTCCCGGCCCACTTCGGTGCTCATGACGAATAGTGGCAACCCTGGTGACGAGCTGGGACACTACTGACCGCAGAGCCGGCCGAGGTGGGTAGAACTGCCAAGCCGCCCCACATTGCTCGGAGGCAGCGTGATGGGGTGAGATATTCCTTCCAGCGCCCTGGCTTCAATTGGCGAAGGCCGCGGCACTTGAGCTGACACCAGGCTGGGTTGCCCCCGTGGGCACTGCGGCAGCATGGGTCGCGCTGTCGCGGATGACCTTCGGATAGCTGGGCGGGTACGCGCTTGTGAAGGAAGGCCTTGCGTATTACGGTCTGCGACGCAGCCCACATGCATCCCGACTGGGACACTCGAGAAAAGCGCTTCCGACACCCACCGCGAAGAGGTGAAACCGACCGCGACTGCGGCGTCACCCTCGTGCAAGCTACCCAGGTTTGGTTGGCACCGGCCAGGCGTCGAGGCTCATTCATCGTCGGCTGGTGCGGCACATTGTTCTTCCATCTGCCTGAGGAAGCGCTGTACCGTCTGCTGCATGGCCGCCTGCAACAGCGAACTATGCACGGCCCGAAGTAAGCCACCGACCTGCTCGATGGTCACCTCGTAGTGCAATCGGCTGAGCTGCTCACCCAGAGATTCCACTTGTGCCACCACTCGGGCTTGGGCACTCGAACCAATGCCCCGCATCTCCAGGCGCCAGCAGAGACGTTCCTGGTCTGGAGCATCTTCCCGCTGCACAAGGACGGTCATTTCCCCGCGGAGGAAGGAAAAACCGGGGCGCACTACCACTCGTGCGTCGCGCGCTCCGCTGTGCTCAACCCGCGTCAGATCGGGAATGCAGCGGACTATAAAAGGAATCTTCTGCAAGCGGGAGCTTATCCGGTCGGCGGCGACCGCCAGTTCATGTTGACCGGCCAAATGGATCATCGGCTTCTCCTCGACCGCGGCAGCCCATTACGATATTTTAGCTGTGAGGACTCTAGCGGACGCTCCTACAGCTCGCGAGCGGGAGCCCCTCCAGGACTGAGCTATGACCGAACGCAAGCGCTTCTATCTGACTACGGCCATTGATTATCCCAACAGCCGACCGCACATCGGCACCGCGTTTGAAAAAATTGGTGCCGACGTTCAGGCACGGTATCGCCGCATGGAAGGCTACGACGTGTTTTTTCTGATGGGCAACGACGAGAATACCATTAAGGTAGCTCGCCGGGCTGCGGAGCTTGGCATGGACACTAAGGCCTATTGCGACGACATGGCCGCTCAATTCCAGGAAGTGTGGCGTGCCTTGGACATCAGCTACGACGCATTCATTCAGACCAGCGATCCCCGGCATCACGAGGGGTGCCGAAGGTTTATCCAGCTGGTCTATGATCGCGGTTATATCTACGCCGGTACCTATCGCGGTTGGTATTGCGAAGGCTGCGAATCTTTCAAGACGGAGACGGAAATCAAGGAGGCGGGGGGAGTCTGTCCCGCGCATCGAACCCCGCCGGTGGAACGCACTGAGCCGTGCTACTACTTCGCTCTGTCGCGGTTTCAGGAGGCGTTGCTCGATTACTATGAGCGCCATCCGGATTTCCTACAGCCGGAGGCCCGGCGCAATGAGGTAGTAAGTTTCGTGCAAAGCGGCCTGCAGGACGTGAATATCACGCGGATCGGCCAGGAATGGGGTATTCGCGTTCCCTTCGACGAGCGCTTCACGATTTACGTCTGGTTCGATGCGTTACTGAACTATATCACGGGCATCGGCTATGGCTGGGATGAGGAGCGTTTTCGTGCCTGGTGGCCGGCCGACATCCATTTCATCGGGAAAGACATCACGCGCTTTCATTGCGCTTTGTGGCCAGCGATGCTGATGGCTGCGGAGCTGCCCTTGCCCCAGCGTGTCTTCGCGCACGGCTGGGTCTATATCAGGAACGAACACACCGGGGCCGTAGAAAAAATCAGCAAGAGCCTGGGTAACGTCGTGGAACCCATGGAAATCATTACCAAGTTCAACAGCGAGGCTTTCCGCTATTATTTCATGCGGGAATGCCCGTTTCCTGCTGATGGCGAGTTCGGCTGGTCGCGCT
>JANWVZ010000061.1 GCA_025056555.1 Gemmatales bacterium
CGTACTAACACCGTCCCAGTGGATGTGCCATTGCTGCGCCAAAGTTCCGTGCCCGTGCTGCCATCGTTGGCCGAGAAAAACAGCGTGCCGTTCACATTGGTCAGCGCGGACGGGGATGAGCTGCCGGTGCCAGGCCGGATGTCGTGTACTCGGAACGTCCCGAAGAAGGTACCATTGCTCCGCCACAGTTCATAGCCCGTGCTGCCATCGTTGGCCGCGAAAAACAGCGTGCCGTTGACGTTGGTCAGCCCGGAGGGCGCCGAACCCACTGAGCCGAAGCGAATGTCGCGTACTAACACCGTGCCTGTGGATGTGCCATTGCTGCGCCACAGTTCCGCGCCCGTGCTGCCATCGTTGGCCGAGAAAAATAACGTGCCATTCAGGTTGGTGAGGTAGCTTGGATATGAACCACCGCCAAGGCGGATATTCCGCACCAGCACCGTTCCCGCGGAGGTGCCGTCGCTCCGCCAAAGTTCTGAGAAGAAGAGGCCATCGTTGGCCGCGAAAAACAGCGTGCCGTTCACATTGGTCAGCCAGTCGGGAAATGAGTTGTCCGTGCCAGAGCGAATGTCGCGTACTAAGACCGTGCCTGTGGATGTGCCATTGCTGCGCCAAAGTTCCGCGCCCGTGCTGCCATCGTTGGCCCGGAAAAACAGCGTGCCGTTCACATTGGTCAACCCTTCGGGAAACGACCCGCCCGTGCCAGGGCGAATGTCGCGAACTAACACCGTGCCGCCGGCAGTACCATCGCTCCGCCACAGTTCCACGCCCGTGCTGCCATCGTTGGCTCGGAAAAACAGCGTGCCGTTCACATTGGTCAGAAAGAAGGGCGCCGAACCCGCTGAGCCGGGGCGGATATCCCGCACCAGCACCGTGCCGCTGGAGGTACCATCGCTCCGCCACAATTCATAACCAAAACTCGGATGGTTGGCGGTGAAAAATAATGTGCCGTTGACCTCGGCGAATTGCCCCGGCCAGGAAGGGCCAGCACCGACGTTAATGTCCCGCACCAGGAAAGTCGCGGGGACGGTGCGGTCTTCCAGTTGCTCAAAATGTAACCGTGCGTGACGCTTCGGCCGCGAGCGATGGTTTGCTTGATTGGCCGCCCAGCCCCAAAGTTTACCCCACAGCGATGCCAGCCAGCCTTGCATAGCTATGCCTCCTCGTGGTGCAGAGATGGTGCTATGCGCTTACGGGTTGAGGAATCGCCACCTCAGTCCCGCTTTCCCAACCCACGACAACCGTGCCCGGCGGCAGGAACATGGCAAGCGAGCGAGGCTAACCTACCAGATTCACCCCCGCACCAGCAAGGCTGCCGATAAAGCTGAGTATAACCCAAGCAGTAGCGTCCATCAATAGGCCAGCAGTCCCCTGGGACTGGGCAGCTTCGCCACTATGAGTTCCCGGAGTCGGTGCCCATCTTCACCGCCTGAGTTGGGGACGGGTCAAATGCAGCCACGGTGGAAAGGTGCCTGGAACTCGACCGGGGAACTTTGTCGGTGACGCTGCGATATCCCATTCCCGCTCACAAACATCTTCCATGTTCTAGGGGAACGCGACTATGTAAGTTAGCTTCTCGTGTTGCGAAGGCGGAAATCTTCGCCAGTTTCGTAAGCGGTAAAGTTTGACAAAAATCGCGCGAGATGTGTTGAGCGGGCACTATCGGGACACTCTCCTGCGGGTGCCATGAGCTATGATGAAAAGGGGGACGGCGTACTTCGTCCCAGAAAACTATCCATCGGCTAACGCGGACTGATCGCTTGGCACAAATTCTGACGCGGACAGAAACCGGTGAACTGCAGGGCCGAGCACTAAGGCCTGCCTGGGGAGATGTATCATGCGGCTCGTGAGGAAACTGAACTGGGTTGCGTGGTTGGCGATAGTAAGTAGCGCGGGTTGTTGTGAGACATTACGTTGCTGGCGGATGAATCATCCGATTTTGGGACGGTTGCCGCCCCGTCCGGCAGTACTGGAACCGACGGTGCCCGCTCCGCCGCCGGGGCAATCGTTGTACCCCGTATTGCCGAATGGCCGATGTTGTCCGACCGCAGTGCCGACCGTGCCGGGAAGCAGGTTGTCGCCTGCGACGGTACCAAATGGCACCTATATTCCCGCTGCTCCAAATGGCCTAAGATCGCCGACGTCGGGAGTGCCGAGTAATTCATATTATGCGCCGTTACCGAGTCCGGGATGGCAGGCGGCGCCCGCGCCCTCGACGGGGATTCAGCCGGCTGACCATCGTGCCACTGTGGCCATGACGCCGGTAGCCGACTTTCCCGCGGACATCGCCCGTTGGCAGGTGCCGTATCAGGGAGTGGCGAGCGGATTATACCCGCAGGGGCAAGGTTGGGATTGGCTGCGCCAGAAGGGATATCGAACTGTGGTCCATCTCAAATCGGTTGGGGAGGATGATAGCGGGCTGCGGGGCGAATGTGAGCGACGAGGCCTGCGTTATCTGGCCTTGGAGGTCGCACCGCAAACGCTGAACCGCGATTTGGTGCTCCGCTTTAGCCAGACCTTGGCCGATCGCTCCTTACATCCGATTTTCGTCACCGACAAAGACGGGACGCGAGCTGGGGCGCTGTGGTATCTGCATTATCGGTTGACGGAGAATTTAGACGAGGCCGAAGCGCGGCGCCGTGCCGCGCAGCACGGTTTGACCGACAACGACCCGCGCCCTGAAGTGGCCGAGCTATGGCAGGCCGTGCAGAATGTTCTGCGGTCGCCCTGAAAGGCACGGCTGAGCGTAGCAAGCATGAGCGAAATAGAACTGGGTCCGACGAGACCCCTGGTACCGCCGTTGTATTGCAGTGCCGTTTACAGCTTTCCCGATTTGGACGCCCTGGAGGCGGTGTATCGCGGCCAAGTGAGCGGATTTGTGTACGCGCGGGATGCGCATCCGAATGCGGTCAGCCTGGCTCGGTCATTGGCCAGTTGGGAGTCGGCAAAGTGGTGCATGGTGACCGCTTCGGGCATGGCGGCGCTGGCTTTGACTTTGATGGCGTTACTGCGCGCCGGCGACGTGGTGGTGGCGAGCCGACGACTTTACGGTCGCACCTTACAGTTGCTCACGGAAGAGCTGCCGCGCTGGCAGGTGCATACGTATCTCGTAGATTTGGACGACACAGCAGCCCTCGCTGCGGCTCTAGCCCGTCGGCCACGGTTAGTGCTGGTCGAAACGCTTTCAAATCCGACGCTGCGTTTAGCAGACATTCCTCGGCTAGCGCAACTGTGCCACGAAGTAGGCGCCCATTTATTGGTGGATAACACCTTTGCCACGCCCGTATTGTGCCAGCCGTTGCGATTGGGTGCTGATTTCGTGGTGGAAAGTCTGACGAAAATGCTCGCTGGGCATAGCGACGTCACGCTCGGAGCGGCGTTTGGTCGGGAGGATGAGGCTTGGGAACGGTTACGGCGAGTGTGCACGATTTTCGGTTGGACGGGGAATCCGTTTGATTGCTGGTTGGCTGAGCGGGGCTTGCAAACTCTGGCGGTGCGGATGCAGCAAGCGAGCCGCACAGCGCAAGCCCTGGCCGATTGGCTGGCGCAACATCCCCGCATTCGCCGCGTTATTTATCCAGGACGACCCGATCATCCTGACCATGACCTGGCTCGGCGACTCTTCAGCGGAAACTACGGCAACATGCTGAGCATCGAATTGGCAGGTGGTCGGGAGGCGGTCAATCAGTTTGTGCGCCGACAGGACAAAATCGTGCTGGCGCCGTCGCTGGGCGATGTGCGGACGATTTGTACGCATCCCGCCTTGACGAGTCACCGCTACGCTCCTCCGGAAGAAAACGCGCGCGAGGGCATTACCGACGGTCTGCTGCGTATCTCTGTCGGGCTCGAGCCCCTCGAGGAACTCCAGGAAGCGTTTCGCCGCGGGCTGGATTTCGCGGATGCTTAGCGATTTGAAGCATCGTGCGCCGGGAAGGAACGCTTGCTCATATAATGACAGGGACGACCACACAACGGGAGAGCAACCATGTATGGACGTGTGGTAATAACCAGTATCGTGTTGCTGGGATTGGCGGGTACGGCGTTGAGCCAAGTCGGGGTACGGGACATGCGCGACCGCATGCTCGACCGGCAACGAACTATGCTGCGCTACCAGTATAACTTAGCGTTTCAGGCGATGTCGCAAATGCCGTTTTGTCCGCCGCCAATCTTGGGAGTGCAGCAGATCCAAATCGTTTACTGGCAACAGTTGCATCAGGGGGGATACTTGCCGCCGCCAGTGGCGTTATCGCCTGCGCCGGTGGTCGCCGCCCCTGCCCCTGTGCTTCCGCCGGCCTTGACCGCGGAGGAACGGCGACAACTTCGCGAAGCGGAGCGTGTGGCCTTCCGTGAGGCTCCCGGCATGCGGAGTTTGGAACTGGCGCGGTTAGTCGCCGCACATAACCCTGACTTGGCCCGGCAACTCCTGGCCCAAGCCATCCAGGAAGCGGGTGAGAATTCTCCCGTTGCGCAACTGGCTCGCCAGGAATTGCGGAGGCTCGACGGACCATAAGAACTGCCAGGGATTTCAGCGGCGAGATTCGTTAGAATATCCGACCTGTTTTCGCGCAGTGGAAACGCGGAAAAGAGAGGTGTTCGATGGATTACTTTAGCGACTTGCATTGATACTCGTGACCTGAATGTGGAGGAAGCGCGGCCTCCCAGTTCGTTCGCTGGCTGAATCTTACTGACTTACAGTTGCGGTCTGTTTTCCATGCCAGAGCATGCCGACAATCGCGCAGATCGCAATTTCTGGCTGACAGCTGTGCGTTTTGCCGAAAGGGGAGTTGTCTCGAAGCAGGTTTCGTCGTCAGCAATGCCGAGGTGCGCCGTTGTCGTCGAAGTGGGCTTGCCAGGGAGTGTACAATGTTGGGAGCCGTGGTACTGAATTCCGAATAGGATAGCTTGTCTCAAGGAGAAAACAAGCATGGTCGGCAAACGTGGTATGCGTTTCGTCTTGCGTAAGCTGGATATGAAAGAATCGCGGAGCCGGAATGCTCCCCGAAAGTATCAAGAACGCAGCCGACGTGATGCCCGCATGCTCGAAATGTTGCGGCAAGGGGCCTGGCCCTATACTCGAGTCGTCCGCCATTGGCTGGCCGTCAAGCTCGGTAAACCGCAGAATCGCATCACGCCAGAGGACATTCAGCGGCTCTTACAAGGCAAGGTGTGAACCGTTCACGCCACTTGCGAGGCCGCTAGTTTTTTGCCAGGCGATTTCCCAGTTTTGGGAAACATACAGTTGCGAGCGCGATACGTCCACATACGGCCAATCGCGCAGAGCCTTTACGATTATTCGCTATCAACCCCCATGTTGAAGCACCCGAGAATGCGGGCTTCTAACATGCTGCAATCGTCGTGTTTGTTCGGCTCGTCGTGAGTTGAGGAATAGTCAGGCGGTTGGGCACGCAGCATGCTGGCGCATAATAATAACCATCCCCCCAATGCGCCCTGTCCTAGCGCCCTTGGACGGAGAACGTCCAACAACAACGGAGGAGTATGCCATGTTTGAGCAAGCAGCGGCTTATTTTCGCCAGTTGCAGGATCGTATCTGCCAAGCGCTCGAAGAAGTGGACGGTCGGGGACGGTTTCGCGAGGACGTGTGGGATCGTCCCGGCGGTGGCGGGGGACGCACACGCGTAATGTCAGCAGGAGCCGTCTTTGAAAAAGCCGGGGTGAACTTCGCCCAGGTTTGGGGCGAATTTCCCGAAGACTTCGCGCGGACGATGCCCGGCGAGGGGCGGTCGTTCCAGGCAACGGGCATTTCTCTGGTGTTACATCCGCTGAGTCCGATGGTGCCCACGGTGCACGCGAACTTTCGTTTCCTGCGGAAAGGGGACTCCGCCTGGTTCGGAGGCGGTGCCGACTTGACACCTTATTACCCTTACCTTGAAGATGTCGTGCATTTTCATCGCGTCTGGAAAAGTGTTTGTCAGCGTCATGCCCCGCTCATTGATTATCCGCGGTTGAAACAGTGGTGTGATGAGTACTTTTATCTGCCCCATCGTAAAGAGCATCGCGGGGTCGGTGGCATCTTCTTTGATTATCTCCAGGGCGACCTTGACCGACTTTTCGCGTTTGTGCGGGATTGCGGCGACCATTTTCTGGAAAGCTATCTGCCCATTGTGCGACGGAGAAAAGAGGAGCCTTACGGCGAACGGGAGCGTTTCTTCCAGCAGGTGCGTCGCGGTCGCTACGTAGAGTTCAATCTGATGTATGATCGGGGAACGCAGTTTGGTTTGCGGACGGGAGGCCGCGTCGAGTCCATCCTGATGTCGTTACCGCCGACGGTGCGCTACGTTTACGACTATCGTCCCGAACCTGGTAGCCGCGAGGCTCAGCTGACGGAATACTTTCTCATGCCGCGTAATTGGGCCGACGAGCGATTGCCCGGTGAGTAGCACCGATGCCGCATGGGTGGTCGGTTCACGACACGGTAGCGACAGCCTTACAAACACAGCGTAGCGTAGTAGCGCTGGAATCGGCATTTCTGACGCATGGTCTGCCTTACCCTGCGAACCTCGAAACTGCCCAGGCGATGCTTGAAGCGGTGCGGGCGGGCGGAAGCGTACCCGCCATCCTGGCCGTTTGGCAGGGCAGAGTCTGTATCGGCTTAGACGACAAAATCCTATCGCGGTTAGCGGAAACATCGGCCTCAGGCCAGGTGCGCAAAGCAAGCCGACGGGACCTGGCATTGGTAGTTGAACAAGGGGCTAGTGCCGGTCTTACCGTAGCCGCCTCGTTGTACCTCGCGGCGCAAATGGGAATCCGTGTATTAGCCACCGGAGGCTTGGGGGGAGTGCGTCGCAGCGACGTGGCCCAGTGGGACGTTTCCGCTGACTTATGGGAATTAGCGCAGCAACCTGTGGCAGTTGTGTGCAGCGGCGCGAAAAGCCTCATGGATGCCGAGGCAACGTGGGAATGGCTGGAAACGCTCGGCGTGCCGGTAATCGGCTGGGATACGAGCGATTGGCCAGCGTTCTTCCTGCGGAGCAGCGGCTTGCGTGTTTTGGCTGAAGCCCACAGTGCTGAGGAACTGGCCCGCTGGTTATGTCGGCACTGGGATCACGGCGGACGAGGGATAGTAGTAGCGGTGGCGCCTCCGATGGCACTCGATCCGGCTGAACACGAAGCGGCACTGCGCCAGGCCGAGCGTGAAGCCCAGCAGCAAGGCATCCACGGCCCGCACTGGACGCCATTTATCCTGCGTCGGCTAGCCGAGCTGACCGGCGGTCGCAGTCTGGAGGCCAATCGCGCTTTATTGGTTCACAATGCCCAACGCGCTGGCCAGTTGGCCCAAGCCTTGACAGCAACGGACCTGGTTAGGGAGTTGAGTTGAACCGAAGGAGCATCGGCCAGCGGTTTGAGAGTATCCCAGTCTGCCCTAAAATAGCCATAGCGCCATACAATGTATCCTGCTTAGCAATGCTGCAACCACGTGCTTTGAGGCCGGCCATGGTATCGGATTGGGCTTACTGCGCAGAACGGAGGAAAAAAATTGACCGCCCCGACACACCTGTATGAGTGCTTATTGCTGTTTGACAGCAATAAGTACCAGACGCAGAAAGAAAAGCTGATTGAGCAAGTCCATCAGACTCTGCAACGTCATGGTGCCACTATCGAAACCAGCCGATTCTGGGATGAACGCCGACTGGTCTATCCGATCAAGAAGCAGCGGAAGGGAAGCTATCATCTGATCTTTTTCCGCGCTCCCGGCAAAGCCTTGCCGGCGATCCGTGAAGATTTCCGAATTAACGAGAACCTTCTGCGATTTCTGATTCTGCGGCATCATCCCAGGATGGAGGAAACGCTGCTGGCGTTAGGCCGCGAAGAACGCGCACTGGCGATCCAAGCGCCGGGCTTGGCCGAGGAAACCGAGGCCGAGGTGGTGGCGCAGCCAGCCGAACAGTCTTGACTGAACAAGCGATCATCTGTACACTATAGCCGAGGAATCCCCCAGTTGGAGGTCGGAGCATGGCCAATTTGAACAAGGTCCTGTTGATCGGTCGGCTGACGCGGGATCCGGAAGTGCGCAGCTTTGCCAGCGGCGGCAAGGTGGCCCGCTTTGGCTTTGCGGTCAACCGGCGTCGCAAGAATCCCCAGACCGGCCAATGGGAAGATGAACCTGTTTACCTGGAAATCGAGGCGTTCAACCGGGGCGAATTTGGTCGTATGGCCGACCAGGCGGAGCAGTTTTTCACCAAGGGCCGCCAACTGTACATCGAGGGCCACCTCCGCCTCGATCAATGGACAGGCAACGACGGCCAGAAGCGCCAACGCCTGGTAGTGGTCATGGACAGCTTTCAGTTTCTCGACAGCCGACCAGATAACGGTAGCACGCCGACAGCGCGGCCCGCGTCGGCGGCCCGTCCCGTTGGCTCTGTCGCTCCCCCTCCCGAAGATGAACCGCCTGAAGATCCCTTTGCCGAACTGCCCGACACCGACCCCGCCGACCAGGATATTCCTTTCTAGGCCCGATGCCAGCTCTGGCGCACGGGTTAACAACTTTACCACTTCCAGCATTACCTTGAGGTCTATCCATGGCTAAGACCGCTAAAGATACCGCGAAAGAAAAAGGGAAAAAACCGAAAAAAACCGAGAAGACGGCCGCTTCGCCAGCGCCAGCGGCCGGTGAAGCTGGCGTGAGCACGGTAGCAGAAAAGTCGGCGCCGCCGAAAAAGCCCATCAAGAAGCGTCAGCAAATCCCGCGCGGGCCCAATCGCGGCATGCAGTTGCTTCTGATTGACGACGTGCCCCATCTGGGCCGCGCTGGCGACGTGGTGGAAGTGCGCCCTGGTTATGGCCGAAATTATCTCCTGCCCCGCGGTCTGGCCACTTATGTGACCCCGGAGAACCTGCGCCGACTCGAACAACACAAGCACCGGATCGAGCAACTCCGTCAGGCACGCCTGGCCGACCTGAAGAATCTGGCGGCGCGGCTGCGCGACGTGACCATCACCATCGAAGCCACGGCCAACGAAGAAGGTAAGCTCTACGGCTCAGTCGGTCCCCAAGAGATTTCCCACGCCCTCAAAGCTCAAGGTTATAACATCGAACCCGAACAGGTACGCATGGAAGGGCCGATCAAGCAATTGGCCTTGTATGCGGTCAAACTGCATCTGGGCTACGACATCGAAAGCGAAGTCAAGGTGTTGGTAATCGGTGCAGAACACGCCGCCCTGGCTACAGCAGCGACCGGGAGCCAATAGGCTGCGGTTTCTGTGCTGCCTTCAGTAACGTCTGGTCCACTGGCTACGCCCGGCTCGAAAAGTCATGGCTGTCGCTGTCGGTCCGGAATACCTGCCGCCGCAGAATCTCGATGCCGAACGCGCTGTGCTCGGCAGCATGCTCCGCGACAACCGCGTGATCGGCGACGTGTTGCAGATTATCCGCAAGGACGACTATTTCTACGACCCCGCGCATCGTGCCATCTTTCGTGCCATCGTAGAGCTTTACGACCACGGTCAACCCGCCGATCTTGTTACGGTCAGCGAACGGCTTTATCAGCAAAAACGTATCGAAGACATTGGCGGCTATGCGTACCTGGCCAGTCTCTGGGAAGCCACACCAACCGCGGCCCATGCGGAGTTTCATGCGCGCATCGTTCGCGATAAGGCCATTATTCGCGATCTGATCCACGCCTCCAACGAAATTCTGGCCCTGGCTCATGAACAGAGCGCTCCAGCCGACGATATTCTCGAGGAAGCAGAACGGAAGATTCTTCAGATTGCCGAATGGGGGCTGACCGGCCAAACCTTTACCCTCGAAGAATGTATCGCCCAGGCCTATAGCCGCATTGATCAGCGTCATCAGCGACTTACCGGGGGAGCCATCAGTGGTCTTTCGACGGGTTTTCTCGACTTGGACGAAAAAACCGCCGGCCTGCAGGATTCCGAACTGATTATCATCGCGGCACGGCCAAGCATGGGGAAGACGGCCTTCGCGCTGAACATAGCCCGCCATGTTGCCCTGGAAGAAGGTCATGCGGTCTTCTTCGTCAGTCTGGAGCAATCGCGGATCGAGCTGGCGGAACGTCTGCTCTGCTGCCATGCCCGGCTGGACAGCCACAAGCTCCGTAAAGGCCATCTCAGCGCAGAAGAAATGCGGCGACTGCATGCTGCAGGCAACGATCTTTCGACGGCCAGGTTTTTCATTGACGACACGCCCGCACAGGACATGTTGCGGATCGCGGCCAATGCGCGGCGGCTGAAGCTGCGCCATAATATCCGTCTCTTGGTTATTGACTACCTGCAACTGATCGAGTCCGATAGCCGCTCACGTCGCGAGAGTCGTCAGGAACAGGTGGCGGCCATTTCCCGACGATTAAAACATCTGGCCAAAGAGTTGAACCTGCCTGTTGTCGCCTGTGCCCAGCTGAACCGCGGCCCGGAAGACCGCGCAGACAATCGCCCCCGGCTCTCCGACCTGCGCGAAAGCGGCGCTATTGAACAGGACGCAGATACCGTTTTCCTGCTCCACCGTCCCGATTACTATAATCCCGACCAGGATCCGGGCGTGTTGGAAGTGATTATTGCCAAACAACGCAACGGCCCGACGGGCGACATTCGCCTGGCTTACGTCAAGCAATTCATGCGCATGGAAAACCTGGCACCGGGTCATCCGTTTGAGTAGCGCCCCGCGTGCTGAGCCCCAACGCCGTCATCCCAGGCGCCGAAATTGGCGTTCCAGTTCGTGCTTACTCAGAAACAGCGCCGTCGGACGACCGTGGGGACAATGATGAGCGTTTTCCACCAGAGAACGATGTTCCAGCAGAAAGGCAATGTCTTCCGGGGTCAACGGATCCCCTGCTTTTATGGCAGCCCGGCATGCCATCCGCTTGAGCAATTCGTCTAACAGGACTTGTGGCTCAGGAACGCGGGCCACTTCCGCAAGATACTCTGCCACGATGTGCACCAACTCGGCTGCTGAGCGTTTCCAGCAGGCAGGTACGGCATGAACCAGAACGGTGCTGCCGCCGAATTCACTCAGGCTCAGGGCAACCTTTTCAAGCGCTGGGGCGTGTTCGAGCACCAAGGCCGCCTGTGCCGCCGTCAGGTCCACGGGTTCGGGAACCAGCAGGTTTTGTCGCGCCGGCGTCCCAGCCTGCAGTTGTTCGCGGAACTGTTCGTACAGGATCCGTTCGTGCAGCGCGTGCTGATCTACCAGTAACAGACCATCAGGCATCTCGACGACTAAATACGTGTTGTGGAGCTGCATGGCCCGCCACGGAGACTCTGTGCCGAAAAAACTCCGCTGATTTGAAAGCCTGGACGAAGGCGGGGATATCGAGGCAACCTCCGCGCGAACCTCAGTTTGCTCCTGACCTGTCGGCGGCTTCCGCGACGCGAGGTCGGCAACCGACGGCCCCGTAGCCGAGGGCTTTCCCGTAGGGTTAGCGCACGGCAAGGAGACAGGCACCACCGCTGGGCTGGCTGATTCGGTGAATTGGCTCGGTCGTTCCTGTCTCGAAGCAGAGGGCACGCCTGGTGCGACCACGTCAGGGCCGACCGCATCCCCATCGTTTAACCTGGGAGCGGCAGCTGCAGCGGGTACAGACACCCAGCCCCTCACTGCCTGGGCTGACTCCCCACGCAGTTGCCGCAACGCCTCGCGAACACCGTGCAGCACTGTCTGATACACCAGTTGCTGATCACGGAAGCGCACTTCGATCTTCATGGGATGTACGTTTACATCCACAGCCTCCGCCGGAAGTTCCACAAACAGGAATACGATCGGCTGACGTCCTACCATGAGATAACCGCGAAAGGCCTCCTGCACGGCATGGGTCAGCATCCGGTCACGAATATAGCGCTGATTGACAAAGAAGTATTGACAGCGCCCGCTGCTGCGCGCCTCTTCGGGATGTCCGATCCAACCGTGGACACGCACCGATGCGGTGGCCGTTTCCACAGGCAAAAGACGATCAGCGATGGCCTCGCCAAACAGGTGTTGCACCCGCTGATAACGATCCCAGGAACCCGGCACTTCGAGCACTTCACGTTCCTCATGGGTCAGACGGAAATGGACGCCGAGAAATGCCAGCGCCAGACGCTGCACCGTTTCCAGAATGTAGGCGAGTTCCGTGCTGACGCTGCGAAGGAATTTCCGCCGTGCGGGAGTATTGAAAAACAAGCGGCGGACTTCGACACATGTGCCCACCGCTCCGGCCCACGGCGCCACGGTTCCCAACTGGCCACCGTCACAAACCAGCTGGCCGCCGATGGATTCCTGGGCAGTGCGCGATTGGATTCGTACCCAGGCGACGCTGCCTAGGGCGGCCAACGCCTCGCCGCGAAATCCCAAGCTGCGGATGTGATTCAGGTCGTCTTCGCGGCTCAATTTGCTGGTGGCGTGGCGAGCGAAGACTAACGGCAAGTCCTCGCGGAAAATGCCGCACCCATCGTCCACGACACGAATCAACTCGCGGCCCCCCTGTTCCAGTTCGACGACGATGCGGCTCGCCCCTGCGTCCAACGCGTTTTCCACCAGTTCCTTGACGACGCTGGCCGGGCGTTCTACTACCTCGCCGGCAGCAATCTTCCCGACCAGTTCGGGGGGCAGAATCTGGATGCGGGGAACTTTCATGGCGACGAATTCGGCGCGGAGTGGGGTTCAGATTTCGGCCCGCGTTTGCGGACGTTCAAGCCCCATTGCTTGATTTTGCGGTACAGCGTCCGCTCGCCGATCCCCAGCATCCGCGCAGCTTCTTCACGATTGCCCTGAGTCAGTTCCAAGGCTTGGTGAATGTAGAAGCGTTCCACTTCTTCCAGGGGCTTGCCGATGAGGCTGGCCTCAGCCGAGGTAGTCCGACTGGGGCCTTGCGCACGCCAGAGCAATTCTCCTTCCGGCAGGTCGTCCATACCCAGGATGCCATCGCGGTCGTGAACGACCATGCTGTCCAGAACGTTCCGCAGCTCCCGCACGTTTCCGGGCCAATCGTAAGCCGTCAAAACGCGCCTGACCTCCGCCGCTATGCCCGTCACCTGCTTGCCATGCCGCTGGGCCATTTCCTTCATGAAATGGTGCGCGAGCAGGGTAATGTCCTCACGGCGTTCCCGAAGCGGGGGCAATTTGATCGTGACCACCTTCAGGCGGTAATATAAATCCTGACGAAAAGCTCCCTTTGCCACCAGGGCTTCCAGGTCGCGATGGGTGGCCGACAGGATGCGCACGTTCACCCTGATCGCTTCGTTCCCGCCAATGCGATACACCTGACCGTCTTCCAGAACCCGTAGCAATTTCGCTTGCAGCGTTAACGGCATGTCTCCCACTTCGTCCAGGAACAAGGTTCCGCCATTGGCATACTCGAACTTGCCTTTGCGCAGCCGATCGGCTCCCGTAAAGGCGCCTGGTTCGTGGCCAAACAATTCATCTTCGAGGAGATTCTCGTTCAAGGCGGTACAATTCAGGGGCACAAACGGTTTGCTTTTTCGAGGGCTGTTATTGTGAATCGCCTTGGCTACCAGTTCTTTACCGGTGCCGGTTTCCCCGGTAATCAACACCGTGGCGTTAGTGGGTGCGATCTGCTTGAGCTTTTCGATCACGGCATGGATCGCGGGGCTGTTCCCTACAATTCCCTCGAAACCAAACTTTTCATCGAGGCGACGCTGAAGTTCCAGATTAGTGCGTGCTAACCGTTGCTTCTGCGCCACCCGTTCGACGACCGCTCGTAATTCGTTAATGTCCACGGGTTTGGTCAGATACGTGGCGGCCCCCTGCTGGATCGCAGTTACCGCCGTTCTGATGTCCCCGTGGCCTGTAATCAGGACGACTTCCGCTTCCGGCAACTCCACCTTGGCCTTGCGCAACACCGTCAGGCCGTCTATCGGTTCCATCTTGACATCGGTAATAATCACGTCGTAATTCTCTTTCTCAATCTTGGCGATCCCTTCGACGCCACTGCTGGCCACATCGCAGTCGTAACCAATGCGGGCCAGGCTCTCCGCTACCGCCTGGGCGTGCGCTTCCTGATCGTCTATTACCAGCACGCGAATCTCATTCATGGTTGCGCTGATACGCCTTACTCATCCTCTCGCACTCATACCCCTCTCCCAATCATTCTACATTTTTCTCCCAGGGCTAACGCAAATGAACCATAATCTCGGCCAGATATGCGGCGTCTGCATGGCGCTCGCTGCGTGCTACGATAACCTGCGACCTGATCGTTGCGGCAACCGCCACTCCTGAAGCCGATCATCAGGGCCGTTACTCTGCACCAGGGCCATTCCGCGATATGAGCATGGCGCGGAAAGCCCCCTGAGCCAGTGGGAAGAGCAAATCCCGCCAGCCTGCTACTCCTGCCGAACCATGCCGCACAAAAAAATGGGGCGGATGGTACCGCCCCGAAGGAGGAGCATGACGAGCAACGCCCGCTACGAACTGCCACGCGTAGCCGCGCTGCCTCAGACCGATTTAGAATTCGTCGTGGTGCGGCGGCGGTGTGGGTTTCTTCTCTTCCTTCTTGGGAATTTCCGCGACGAGCGCTTCGCTGGTCAGCAGCAAGGTGGCAACGCTGGAGGCATTCTGTAGAGCGTAGCGGACGACCTTGGTGGGGTCAATAATGCCTTCCTTGACCATGTCCACATAGCGGTCGAGCCTTGCATCATAGCCCCAGTTGGGATTATCGTTTTCCTCAATCTTGTTGGCGACGATTTCCCCGTCCAGACCGGCATTCTCGGCGATCTGTTTGACGGGAGCGCGGCAAGCCCGCAGGACAATGTTATAGCCGACTTCTTCATCGTGGGTCAGGCCGCTCGGCTTACATTGCCGCGCCGCACGCAGCAGCGCCACACCTCCGCCGGGCAGAATCCCTTCCTCGACGGCCGCGCGGGTCGCATGCATGGCGTCCTCCACCCGCATCTTCTTTTCCTTCATTTCCGATTCTGTGGGGGCTCCCACCTGGATTTTGGCGACGCCACCGGACAACTTAGCGATCCGTTCGTTGAGCTTTTCCTTATCGTAATCGCTGGTGGCTTTAGCCAGTTCCTGTTTGAGCTGTTCGATACGGCCCTGGATGTCCTCTTTCTTCCCTTTGCCGCCAACGATGGTGGTGTTTTCCTTATCAATAATGACCTTGGTGGCCTGGCCAAGGTCGCGGAGCTGGACGTTTTCGAGCTTGATGCCCAGGTCTTCAAAGATAGCCTTGCCACCGGTCAGGATGGCGATGTCTTCGAGCATAGCTTTACGTCGGTCGCCATAGCCGGGAGCCTTGACCGCGGCACACTTGAACACGCCCCGCAATTTGTTCACCACCAGGGTTGCCAACGCCTCGCCTTCTACTTCTTCCGCGATCACCAGCAACGGCCGACCTGTCTGTACCACGCGCTCCAGTACCGGCAGCAAATCGCGGACCGAAGATATCTTCTTTTCGTGAATCAGGATGTAGGGGTCTTCCAGTTCGCAAACCATCCGCTGGGGGTCGGTGATGAAATAGGGTGAGAGATAGCCGCGGTCGAACTGCATACCCTCGACGAACTCAACCGTAGTCTGCAAACCTTTACCCTCTTCGACAGTGATGACACCATCCTTACCCACGCGCTCCATAGCTTCGGCAATCTTTTCGCCGATTTCCTGGTCGTTGTTCGAGGCCACTGCTGCTACATTCTGGATATCCTTCCTGTCCTTGACCTTGATGGACATGGCTTTGAGTTTTTCGACGACGTCGTGAGTGGCCTTTTCAATCCCCTGCTTGAGGAACACGGGGTTGACACCGGAGACTACGGCCCGCAAGCCTTCAAGGAAAATCGCCTCGGCTAACAAGGTAGCAGTGGTCGTACCGTCGCCGGCCACATCGCTGGTCTTGGACGCCACCTCCTTGACCATCTTGGCGCCCATGTTCTCGTATTTGTCCTCCAGTTCGATTTCGCGAGCCACGGTTACGCCATCCTTCGTAACCGTCGGCGAGCCGAAGCTCTTTTGCAGAATTACGTTACGCCCGCGGGGGCCCAGAGTAACCTTGACTGCCTTAGCGAGCTTGGCTACGCCGCGACGCAGTGCTTCGCGAGCTTCCTGATCGAATGCAATCATCTTAGCGGTCATGGCTGATTATCTCCTCCAGTGTTCAGATACCCGACAAGTTGGTTTATTTGGTCCAGGACCTGGGTCTGAGAATTTCCGTCGAAATCTCATCCCTGCGTACCGAAGTATGGCTTTCGTCCCTGATGGATGGCATCGTCTGCAGTTCAGACGCTTGCCTCGTTATACAGACCGTCAGGTAAACCCAGCTAAGCCCCTGCATGCAGACCAATCGCTAATCTTCGACGATAGCCAGCACGTCTTCTTCGCGCATCAGCAGGACTTTCTCGCCGTCGAGTTCAAACTCATCGCCGGCATACGAGCTGAACAGAATAGTATCGCCTTTCTTGACCTGCAGTTCCTGGCGTTTTCCGTTCTTGAGGAGTCGGCCATCGCCCACGGCAATGACCTTACCGATCTGCGGCTTTTCCTTGGCCGTGTCTGGCAGGATAATACCGCCTTTGGTCTTTTCCCCAGCTTCCTGACGTTTCACGACGATCTTGTCACCGAGCGGTTTGAGGGTTGTGGCCATGGCTGCTTCCGCTCCTTTCGTTATGTGGCTCCAGTTTTTTCACCTTACTCACGGACTAGCGTCTCAGCAGTTTTCAGCCGGGAATTCCGCTCCTGTGTGATCGGGTGGCTTGTTCCTGCATTGGTGCAGCGGCTGGTGTCGGCATGCAGGAACATCACCGCCTTTACTCAGGAGGGACTGTGATCGGTAGAATGGAGTGCCAGCCGTAGAGCAAGGTTTGTGCCCAAGCCGCTATAATCGCAAGTTATTTTCGGGAATGGACTTGTGAAAAAATCACCTTTTCCAGAATCGTCGTCGTCGCTGCCAGGAACGCTCCAGTGAACTCTCACGCTGCCAACTTGGCAGCACCATGCCCGAAGGATCTTAGCCTGAGGAAACTCCTGTTACCGCGTCGGAAATTCGGATTTAAGGCTCGCGCAGCAAGGGCGACCCTCCTCTTGCAGGCAACCGCTTGCTCGTCCAACGCGATAATCGGGTTTGAAATTACGTTCAGCTGGGGCGATGGTTACCTTTGGCTTCGTTTGTTGCAAACAAGGCGTGATGGTGGGCTGATGGAAACCTGATTGTTGGCGAGGGGCGGCTGCCAGTTACTACACTTTCGGTTTCCCGATCGGCGCCAGGTATTACAATAGTCGCCCGACCGCTCGATACTCGCTAGACCGAGGGGAATAATTTTCGGCAGATGGGTGGGAAATGGTGCCAAGCTAGGGCACGGTCGGTTCCCAACCGGGTTGGTATTCACGCGACCAGTAGTGCAGAGCATCTCGGTCGTTCAGAATGGCACCGTTCTTGGGGTCGCACTGTAACACTCGTCCCAGACGATAGGCGATATTCCCCAGGTGACAGGGGAGCGTGCTTTTATGGGCTTCTTCGATTTCACTGTTGAGCCGCTGGCCGGAGCGGATCGCCTCGAGAAAGTTGCGGATGTGCACTGCATCCCCGCCATTATCCTTACGCTGAGTCAGCACCTTGCCCTCGAGGTCGTAGATGGTGTAGCTGGCGCCGCGGATTACGAGCGTTCCCTTCTCGCCGACAAAAAGTACATCGGCCGGTTGAATGCCCGATAAGGTGCTGCAACTGGTGCCATGCCAGACGATCTGTTTCTGGTTCGGGTACACAAAAGCCGCGGTGTGGGTATCTGGAGTTTCCTGGTCGTCCTCGAAGCGGAACCGTCCGCCGGACGAGGTGACTTGAATTGGATAATCTACTGCCAAGCCCCAGCGACAAAGGTCAATCATGTGCACGCCATTATTGCCCAACTCTCCGTTGCCCCAGTGCCAGAACCAGTGCCAGTTGTAATGAATGACATTGGTGCGATAGGGTCGGCGTGGCGCGGGCCCCTGCCATAATTCGTAATCGAGCCAATCGGGTGGCGGGGCTTCCTGACCGCGGCCGATAGTTGGTCGGCGATTGGTGTACCACGATTGGGCCTGATACACCCGACCAATCGCGCCTTGCTGAAGGGCCGCGATCGCTTCCTGAATCACCGGCCAACTCCGCCGTTGATTTCCCATTTGAACCAGGCGTCGGTAATGGCGAGCCGCAGCTACCATGAGCTCACCTTCCCGAGGCGTATGGCTACAGGGTTTCTCGACATAAACGTGTTTGCCCGCTTTGCAGGCTAAAATCGTAGCCGCAGCATGCCAGTGGTTGCAAGTAGCCACCACGACTGCGTCCACCTGCTTATCTTCCAGAAAGCGACGAAAGTCGGCGACTCCGCGAGGGGATCGGCCACGAAGCTTGCCGATCTGGTCTACCGCACGTTCGACGCGGCGGCGGTCTACATCGCCAACGTAGAGGACCTGGGCATCACTTTGCTGCTCCAACGTGCGGGCCAGGTCCAGGCCTCGACCCAGCCCCATTACTGCTACACCCACTCGTTCATTAGCTCCCAGCACCTGCGCGCGGCTGGCATGGGCCCACCAGAACCAGCCCAGGCTGCTTGTCACACTGGTCCACAGAAAACTCCGTCGGGTGCTTTGAGACGTCATGGCAGGCTCCTTGGGAAGGAAGGCAATTCTCAGAAAAGGAAGCGCCATCCTCTTCCGGCCCAGCTTTTCTACCAGACGGTCAGCAAATGTCTATAAGTCGGGTCCAGACTGAGCGCTTCGATGGATGCTGACCGGAAGAAAGAGCGTATTCCATATGACGCTCCTACGGGTTATGCGCAGAAATCACCGAGGGCTCCCTGGTGCCAACCGGCATTCATCGGGAAGCCAGGCATTTTCTGGGGCATAGTTGAAATGAAGCACCGCCGCGAGCGGGCTTGAGATCGCCAGGACCATCCAGGAGGAGCACCATGAGAAAGCCGCTCTTGGCCCTGAGTATGGCGGGACTATTGTGGAGTGTTTGTCCTGCTTGTGCGGGAGACTACCAACTCCAAACCGGGCTGAACCTGCGCTGGTATCATCCCAGTTGGGTATGGTGGGCATCGGCTCGAGGTCCACACGGTGGGCATTGGATGGCGATTGGACACCCCCCAGAAATGTTCCACCCCTATCCGTGGTTCCTGGTGTATCCGACCGGCGTCACTTGGCCCAGCACCTCGGGCTGGAGCGTTTACGGCGGTAACCCGGATACACCCTGGGCCGGCTACACGTATTATCCCAGCGCAGGCCTTTCCGCGTATCCCGGTTGGCCCAACCCAACGGGTACCTCGCCTTTGGCTCAGCCCCCGATCACTGGCGCTCATGCCCCGCCACTGCCTGCCACAGGCTGGCCAGCACCCCAAATGCCTCCCTACTACTGGTTCGGCCGGTAGCCTTACTGGTTGCTCCCTTCTGCCTGGTGAGGCATACGGCTGAAACAGATAGCGCTATAGCCGTAACCTAGATGTTACATGCGAAGGCCGACATCTGTGCCCGCGTCCCTGTACACGAACTTCTCGGCGTTGGGTTGGGGAGAAGCAGGAAGCCCACGGCCCTATAATGCCAGGGAATATCGCAATGACTATCACACAACTTGAACAACATGTCGCTACGAGTACGCAATCTGCGAGTTGGTCTTTCCGAGAGTGAGCAGGTACTTCCTGAGCGAGTCGCTCAGTTGCTCGGCTTACGCCGCGAGGATATTCTGCACTGGCGAATCTTGCGTAAAAGCCTGGACGCCCGCGATAAGCACGATTTGGCCTTTGTCTACTCCATCGAGGTAAACGTGCCGGACGAGTTGCAGGGTCGGTTCAACCGTGCGCCCCGAACTCCCGAGTCTGTGGTCGTTGAACCTTATATAGAACCACCGTTTAGCCTGCCTGAGCCTGGTCATGAGCCGCTTCAACATCCACCCGTGATCATTGGCTCAGGTCCTGCGGGTTTGGCGGCGGCGTATTTCCTGGCGCAATATGGATACCGTCCGATCGTGCTGGAACGCGGCAAGCCCGTGCGGGAGCGTATCCACGACATTCGC
>JANWVZ010000062.1 GCA_025056555.1 Gemmatales bacterium
ACAGCCGGTCAGCAGGGCAAGAAAGAGCGCGGCCCAGGGTTTGGCCCAGCGTGGCATGGTCCGTCATCCTCCCGGCCGGCGCTAGTTAAACTCGCAGATGAAACTGGCGGCGGCCTCAGCCATCAGCTCCCGTGTCAGATGCACCGGCTGTTTTCTGAATCGGCAAATGGCCTGAACGATCTCCAGCAAATCCCGACAATCCGAGGCTCGTGGACTGCGCCCGCGCGAGTAATATTGTTCGTAGAGGAAATCCACCGCTTCGGGACAGAAGTTCATGCCCAGCCGTTTGCACTGCAACTCGAAAATCTTTTCATAAACCTGCCGCGACGGCGCTTCGATGGCTACCTTATGCCGAATTCGCCGTAAAAACGCATCATCCACCAAATCGCGGGGATCGAGGTTGGTGCTGAAAATGATCAGTTCTTCGAAGGGCACCTCGAATTTCTGACCGCTGGCCAACGTCAAATAGTCGTGGCGATCTTCCAGAGGCAGAATCCAGCGGTTAAGCAGTTCGCGTGGACTGACCAACTGCCGACCGAAATCGTCTATGAGGAAGACTCCGCCATTGGCTTTGACGTGCAGCGGTGCCTGGTAAAAATTCGCTTCGGCGTGATAACGCAAATCGAGCATCTCCAGGGTCAATTCGCCGCCCGTGATTACCACAGGCCGACGCACTTTGACCCAGCGGGCATCGGTGACATTGTGATTCAGCAGTCGGCGCACAGTCGCTTCCGTGTCCTCCCGGCCCGACGGGTTATCTTCGTCCACGCGCTGGTGAATAGTCGGATCGAACACTGTGATAATGCTGTTCTCGGCGAAAAACGCATAGGGCACATAAATGGCTCCTCCAGAATGATTCAGGAAGTCGCCGATGGCCCGGGCGATGGAAGTCTTGCCATTGCCCGGCGGACCGTAGATAAACAGCGACTTGCCACTGACAATCGCCGGTCCCAGAGCGCGGAACAATTCTTCCGGGACGACCAGGTGCGAGAAGGCCTCCCGCAACGCTTCAGGCGTACAGCGAATGCCGGTAACGGCCTGGCGGTAAGTCTGTTCGACATAATCCATCAGCGGGACTGGTGCGGGACCGACATAGCTGCACATCTTCATGGCATCGCGTGCGCGTTCCCGCCCCATGTCGGTCAGGGAGAAGCGATACGACACCTCGCCGATCAGATCTCCCGCGGTTATCTCGATACACTTCTCTTTCTTCAGGAATGTCAATACTTCCTCCAGGCAGCGAAACGGCAAACACAGAAATCGAGCTAATTCCAGCCCCACCATGCTGCCGCGGGTCAGTAAGGTGCGCAACACCAGATCGGACAAGAAGGCTAATGGTAATCCTGTTTCTTCGAGGTTACGCGGCGCACCTGGCGCCTCCGGCAGGTCGGAATTCTCCCATTCAAGTAAGACGCTGCGCGAGGACGAAACAGGAACGACCGAGGTCTGATTGAGTCCGTGCATGGTGCTGATGCTCCGATGCTAGGGTAGCCTGTGAGCTCCTGTCAGTTGGGAACGCTCCCCGATGGCCCATCCGATGAAGGAGGAGGTATTTGTCGAAATAGTCTGCGCCACACATTCCAGAATCATTTCCGGACCATGAGCCAGAGGCTGAAAATCACGGCTATGGCACTGACCAGAACCAGCCGTTGCTGGCTGTGCAGTACCTCGAGTGTAAGTTGCCATTGCCGACTGAGCCAGTCAGTGACAGCACCGAGAAGCAGACTAGAAGGCCACATCATGATGGTTGTTCCTGAGCCGGGGTGGCCTCGCCCAGTGGGGTCTGAGGCGGAAGCCTGTCCGCCCGAGGCAGCCAGAGGCGCTGGTTTGGCGCTTAGCGATAATTCGTGGTGGATTGAGTGGCAGTAGTTCCAGTGCCGGTGGCGGTAGTGGTTCCCGTACCCATTCCCGTGCCCGCAGCAGCACCACTGGTAAAGGGGCTAAACACCGCCTGGCCAGTCGCGCTGCGGTGCATGGAGCGAATCGCTTGTTGCGCCTCCTGACCGTGATTGCTTACTTCCGGCGGATCATGAACTGCAACCTGGAAGGAGACTTCCGGGCGCACGATCTTCAAGTACGCCTGAACTGCCTGGATTCGCTGCGCATCGAGTTCCTGCCGCTGCTTGGCCCAGGCTTCTTCCTTGCCGCGTTCCAGGGGCACGTCGTGGGCCGCCTGCACGAAGACATACGGAAAAGGCTCAGGCTGGCGGCGGGCCAGACGATTGAGATGCGCCATGCCGCCAGGAGTCAGTTCACTGGTGCCCGCACGGAAATGGCTGTTCCACAAGGTTTGCTCCAAAGCCAGGCCGTTGTTGGTCTGCTGCACGATGGGGGCAGCGACATGCTCGCGTGCCAGCGCGCTGTAGCGGGGCAATCGGCAGGGGTCGGCCAAGTCGTGAAAATAATGGTAGCCGCACGACAGGCAGCCCACGTTCAGCGCTGCCAAAGCGGCGATTCCGCCAGATAGTATTGTGTGGCTTCGCATCAGCGACCTCCGTTTCGCGCGTGCCGCGGCGAGGCCTCCTCTCCGCCGGGCAGTTCTCGACCTCCAGTGATAATTCCCGCAGGTTATTTGAGCATGGCGTTGTAAATCTGAATTCCCGCCGGCCCGACCAGAACTACGAAGACGCCTGGGAAGATAAAGAGCACCAGCGGGAAAATGAGTTTCACGGCGGTTTTCTGGGCCCGTTCCTCGGCCAGTTGCCGGCGGCGCGTCCGCATGGCATCGGATTGCACACGCAGGGCCTGGGCAACACTCGAGCCAAATCGCTCAGCCTGGATCAGAATGGCTACGAGACTACGAACGTCATCCACGCCGGTGCGGACGCCGAGATCGTGTAACACGTCGCGGCGTGGTCGCCCGACCTGCATCTGAAAGTTACACACGGCCAGCTCGTCGCAAATCGCAGGCGCCACGGGTTTCATTTCCTCGACCACACGCCTCATCGCCGCGTCCAGCCCTAAACCACTCTCCACACACACCACCAGCAGGTCGAGGACGTCCGGCAAGGTCAGGAAAATCTGCTCTTGGCGTTTTTTCACCAGCCACCACAACAGCACATCGGGTAGAAACAAGCCCACTCCTGCGAAAACCGCCAGCCATTGAAGCAGACGGAGCTCCAGTCCGACCGTGGGCAACAAAGTGACGGCGCCTAAGGCGGCTCCCAGGAGCAAACTCAGGAATTTCAGGCCGATAAATACCGATACCGCCGACTCATGGCGAAAACCGGCGTTGGCCAGCTTCAGGCGGAGTTTGTTCTGTTCCAGTTCTGACTTGGGCATGAGGGGTTGGGAGAAGGCTGCCGCCTTCTGCAGTAATTCCTGCATTTTCAACGTGGGCACCGAAGCCTGAGAGGGCGAAGTTTCCGCCAGTTGAATTTCTGCCTGGCTGGCGGCACGGCTGAGGCGGGTGAGCCGATCTTCGACACGCGATTCACTCCGTCGCGCCCACCAGGATAGCATCAGCCATACGGCGCAGCCTGTGCCCAGAAAGGCCAGCAGCGACATCAAATCCTGAGGATGGATCAGTTCATGCAGCATGGAATCGCTCGCAGCTTCAGACTTTGATGTTGACGATTTTGCGAATGACCAGGGCACCGAGTATCTGCATCACCAGTGCAAACAGACTCATCTTGATGCCGACTTCTGTTTTCCACAGCATCGAGACGTATTCCGGATTGATGTAAAGCATGACGAGAAAGAGCACAAACGGCAAAGCAATCAGTACCACGCCACTCAGCCGGCCCTCCCCGGTCAGGGCCTTGACCTGATTCTGGATGCGATAACGTTCGCGGATGAGGTGGCCGATCTTATCCAGAATTTCCGCCAGATCCCCTCCTGTCTGCCGCTGGATAATCACACTGGTCGTGAAGAAGCGCAGGTCGAGATTGGGCACGCGCTCGCACAGATTTTTCAGCGCATCTTCGATGCTGATGCCCAGATTCTGTTCCTCGTAAACCCGTCCGAATTCGCTGCCCAGAGGCGGAGGCAATTCTTCGGCCACCAGATGAAACCCGGACCCCAGGCTGTGTCCCGCCCGTAGCGCCCGAGCAATGAGTTCCAGCGCATCGGGCAACTGCGCGGCAAATTTCAACAGCCGCGTGCGCCGCTTATTCCATAACCAGATCCAGGGCACACTCCCTAGGGCCAGCCCTACTACCAGAGCCAGAAACAGGGGCATTCCCAGGACCACCAGCAGAATGGTGCTGCCCACGCCTAGCCCCACTGAGACGCTGATGAGCCGTGATGGCGGGATGCCGCAGTCGGCTTGCAGGAACAACTTTTCCAGGCGAGGCAAGGACTGAATCAGGCGTGTCCACAGCGACTGGCCGTCTTCTTCAAAGGGGACTTTGCGCCAGATCTCCACAGCTTCCGAGACACTGGGCGTGGACTTATCGGTTTTCTTGCCGGTGAAGGCGGAGAGGCGGTCTTCTACGGACGCTGTGCCGGGGCGCACGAGCCAGGCGACCACCAGCACGCCGCCCGCGACCAGAATGAAGACTGCGAAACTCAGTAATATCGGTTCCATGGGAGTTCTACCCGTTAATCCCGCAGCAGGACGCGCTCCTGGAACAGGTTGGCTGGTAAGCGGATGCCCGCGGCTTCCAGACGATGCATGAAGGTGGGGCGCACGCCGGTGGCTTCGAATTGCCCGAACGCACGACCATTCTGATCCACACCCAGTTGGCGGAAGCGGAAGATGTCCTGCATGATGATGATGTCCTGTTCCATCCCGACAACTTCGGTGATCGAGGTGACCTTACGCGGTCCCCCTTGCAGGCGATTGGCCTGGATAATCAAATCAATGGCCGAAGCGATTTGTTGCCGCATGGCTTTGACCGGCAGCTCAAAGCCAGCCATCATGATCATGGTTTCCAATCGGGCCTGGGCATCGCGCGGGCTGTTGGCGTGCAGGGTAGTCAGTGAACCTTCGTGGCCGGTATTCATGGCCTGGAGCATATCCAGGGCTTCCGGGCCGCGACATTCGCCGATGATGATGCGGTCGGGCCTCATGCGCAGTGCGTTGCGCACCAGGTCTCGGGTCGTTACTTCCCCCTTGCCTTCGATATTGGGCGGGCGCGTTTCAAGACGGACTACGTGGTCCTGCTGCAGTTGCAGTTCCGCTGCATCCTCGATGGTGATGATGCGTTCTTCGGCCGGGATGAAACTGGAGAGCGTGTTGAGCAACGTGGTTTTTCCGCAGCCGGTGCCACCGCTGATAATGATGTTGAGCCGCGCTTTGATGGCGGCTTCCATGAGCATGGCCATTTCGGGGGTGAAGGCCTTGAAGTTCAGCAGGTCTTCGAGTTTGAGAGGATTGGCGCCAAAACGACGAATACTCAGGCACGGCCCGTCCAGCGCCAACGGGGGAATGATGGCGTTGATACGGGAACCATCGGGAAGCCGCGCATCCACCATGGGGGAAGTTTCGTCCACCCGTCGGCCGACCTTGGACACCATGCGGTCAATGATCTGCAGCAGGTGTTTGTTATCGCGGAACTTGACCTCCGATTTTTCCAGTTTGCCGCGCCGTTCGACGTACACTTTGTGCGGGCCATTGACCAGGATGTCGCTGACGGTCGGATCCTTGAGCAGTGCTTCCAGCGGCCCGAAGCCGAAGGTTTCATCGAGCACCTCGTCAATGAGGCGTTCGCGCTCCATACGGTTCAGGAGCGGGTTTTCGGTGTCGCATAAGCGCTCCACGACCAGTCGGATTTCCCGTCGCAGCACATCATTGGCGAGGTCGCTGACCCGCGACAGGTCGAGCTTCTCGATGAGCTTGCTATGGATGAGCCGTTTGAGTTCTTCAAAGCTCTTCTGTGCATCTCGCGGAGTAGCGGCAGGGGTATTGACCGGACGCGACGGTGTGGGTGTCAAAGCAGCTTGACCACGCGAAAGCGGGGACATGTCACATCACTCCTCCACGAGCCAGCCGGGGAGGTGAGCTGGAACAGGTGGTGAAAGTCTCAGGGAATTCGAGGGAAGTCAGCAGGTCCTCGCACGCACTCGGCAAAGAGCGGTATCGGTGTCGTCGTGTCAGGAAAACAACGAGAATCCTTTGCGCGTTTTCTTGACCGCAGCGGCCTCCGGGGGCACAGGTTCGCCACACAAAGCTTTGGCCAAGTCCTGAATGCTTTGCCACACTTTCGAGCGCGGGGCGTGTTGCAAGAGCGGAACGCCCAGGTTGCGCGAGGCGAGCATGGCTTTGGCATCATTCGGAATCTGCCAGAAAACGGGCCGGCCAAGGGTCTCCTCCGCCTTCTTGACCGTGATTTCCTGGTGATCAGCACCAACGCGATTGAGTATCACCCGCACGCGCTGATCCAGGCCCTCGAAACTCTGCAACGAGAGCAAGAGCCGCACCGCATTGCGCAGTGCCGTCAATTCGAGTTGAGTAACCAAGAGAATAACGTCAGCATGTCGAAGGGCAGCCAGGTCCGTAGGACGATAACCTTTGCTCAAATCCACGATGACATGGGTGAAGGCCGCCCGCAGCAATCCCAGGACACGACTAATCTGTTCTTCCTGAATGGCCGCGGCATCTTCGAGCTGAACCGGATGAGGCAGGAGCGAGAGCCCGGTGCTGTGGCGCACCAACGACCGTCGTAATAGGGTCATGTCAAGCCGCTCGACGCTCAGGGCCACATCCGCCAGAGTGTAGCTGGGGATCAGGTCGAGGGTAACGTCAGCATCGCCCAAAGCCAGGTCGAGATCCACGAAGACCACGTTGTGGTTGGGATTCTGGGCCAGGGCCACTCCGAGATTGATACCGATGCTGGTGCAGCCGATGCCTCCTCGCGAACCGATGACTGCAATGATCTGGGAACTGGGCGCCAGGGGTTGTCCGTTATTTTCCACCGGCGCCAGTTGCTGGCGGACGCGCTGCAAAGCAGCGACCAGTTCGTCCAGAGCGACTGGTAAGGTCAGGAATTCCTTAGCGCCGCTACGGAGTGTTTGCAGAATGAAAGGCCCATCCGTGCGCGAACTGGCGGCCAGGATACCCATGTGGGGAAATTCCTGACTCAATTGCTGAATCAGGGAAAGTGCTGCCTGCGGATTGCTGTCCATAACGACCAGAGCGATATCCGGCCGTGCCTGGCGCACCACGTCGGGGAAAAACTCATAGCGGGCACATTCCGCCTCCAACCAGAGCGTGTCCAGTCCTAACAGCGCATCGCGGAGGCTGTCGCGAGTCTGGTCGCTCGGATCTACCAGGGCCAATCGCACCCAATCACTGACACTCATGCCAGGTCACCGTGGTGTGTTCAGGCTGGTCTGGGGTGGTCAGGTTCAATCCGCTGTGTGCCCCCTGGGTCAGCGAGCGGAAGGCTCGTCGTCCCGAAGAGGTCGGGGAGGATGACGGCGCACCGGTTTGCCCAGTGTCGCCGCGGGCGCCCCAGGGGGAAGCGAGTCTACATAGACAGCTTCGCCGCGCGATTCAGGCACCGCCCCAGCCACCGCTCGCTGGCCGTCCTCGGGAGAAGGGACAGTTACTGAAGGGGACTCCCCCTCTGCGGAACTGAGTTGCGGTGGCGGGGACAGGGGAGCGGACGGCGGACGTCCAATGTTCCCCTGCGGTGTCTCCGGAAGCACTACTGGAGCTGGCGGGGCAGAGTGAGTGGGAGAGGTTTCCCCGCGGAAAACAGCAGGGGCGACTGTTTTCAGCTCGGGCACACTGCCGGACGGAGCTGGAGCAGGCGGCGGCAATATTCCTTCATGGTTCATAGTGTGGTTCGAGCCAGCAGGGGCTCCGTAGTCCAGGTGCCAATGGGCAGGACGATAGCATCCATCAGGCCTGAGCGGCCGTGGCCCAGGCGGCGCCTCCAGGATGCCTTCCAAGAATAGCTCAAAATCCGTGGGTCGGCGCGTTTCCAGACCGGGGAAACAGGTCGGCCTTTGATGGGGCCATAAACCTCCTACCAGGCGGGGCGTTACCAGGATGATCAGTTCCTGCTCGCGTTCCTCATACTGCACCCGACGAAAAGCGGTGCCTATGAAGGGAAGATCGCCAACAAAAGGCACCTTGTTCGTGGCCGCGTCCACTTCCGTTTGCAGCAACCCGCCAAGCACCAGGCTCTGACCACTTTCCAGCTCGACGGTGGTCTCTTCCTCCTGGGTCAGGAACCGAGGTACAATGGTACCCGAGATCTGCACCGGTTGACTGAAATCGAGTCGGCTGACTTCAGCTCGCACCTGAACGCGAATTCGCCCATCGCCCAGAACCACGGGAAGGAATTGCACGATCGTTCCGAAGCGTCGAAACTCTACTCCCGGCGGTTGTCCGAGAGCGGCTGGGGTCGGATAAGGCTGTTCCCCGCCGACAGTAATTCGCGCCGCCCGGCCACTGCGGGTGACCACCACGGGGCTGCTCGTGATCTTGGCCAGACCTTCGCGGCGCAGAGCCTCGACAAAACCCAGGAAAGCGCTGGAGGCATCGGTGATCCCAAACAGGAAATTACTCGCCGAGTCGAATATCGGTCGGTCTAACGCAAACGTTCCCACACCGCCCCGCAAATTGATCCCCTGGGGCGTAACGAGCGAACCAATCGTGCTGCCCAGGTAATCCGCTCGATCCGACCAAAGAAAGTTGAAACCAAAGCGGCGCAATTCAGTGCGGTCCACTTTGGCCACGATCACTTCCAACTGCACCATATGGGGTCCGACCACGCGCAGGTTGTTGACCACCCGACCTGTCCCGGCATACCCCTCGAGAAACCGAATCAGAGGTTCGATGTCCTCCGCAGACTCCACGGTGCCGCCGGCAATCAGCGTGCGATCCGGTCCTTGAGTGATTTCCACATTGGCTCGCGGAAATTGCTTCGTAACCGCCTGGCGAATAAACTGTAAATCTGGCTCGACGGTGATAATCAGGGTGGCGACCTGATCTTTTTCATCGGTCAGGGTCAACCGAGTGGTGCCGACGTTCAGGCCGACTATTTCCAGAACGTTCGGCTTGTTCTGAACTGGCCGCACCTCGATGATTCCGTGGCGGGAAGTAGCCGCTTCCTTGATTTTCAAGCCGCTGGGAGCACGCACATAAATGGTTTCTCCCAGTGAGATGACCTCATCCGGGCCGCCCCGACCGGTCGGACTGGAGGCGGGTTGTTGAGGCCAGGCTACGGTATTGATCATCACACCCACCAGCAGGGCACAGCACCCCGCCGTGCTTGCTCGCACTCGACCGAGCGCTCGGCGCATCCTTTCACCTCGCTTGTTTAGAGATTGGCTCGCAGCTTCCTCCTTGCGACGTTCCCACCAACCAGAGCGGTTCAGGAGTCCCTTGTCAGCATTTTTTTCTTCTTGGGAAGCCAGCGGACTATGGAGCATCGTCAAGCTCGTATTCGTAAACGCGCACTTGGCCGTTGTTGATAATGGTCTGTCGGAAGGGCTGTTTCGCCAGCGGAGATGCGGGGACGGGTGTTTGAGCAACTGGGACGGGTTTTTGAGGCGGCGGATTCTCGCACACGGGACTGGTAACAGGTTGTCGTCCACTGGGCGATGCTCCGCCCGTCTTGACTTCTGCTGTGTCGTCCGGCCGGCGCGCTACCAGACGCAATGTGCCCGTGTCGGCGTAAACGCTCAGGATTTCCGCTTGTTCCAGGGTTACACGCAAAGTAACACGGTCATAAGTCTTGGCAATCGTCCCCTCGGGAATCTGCGGTTGTTGATCAATGGCCAGCACTTCGATGTTTTGCAGAATTGTTTTCGAAAAAGGCTGGTTGCCTTCGCTCCGCATCTGCGTCGCCACGACATCCACTCGCGAACCCGGCAGGATAAATCCTCCGGCCGCACTGTCCAGGGTCACCTTAACCGTCATGAGGCGCTCCCCCTCACGAAGTTTGGCCACTAACGGTTCCTGACCCGGCGGCAACAAGTTGGACTCGGTCAGGACTCCTCCGGGTTCGACGGCTGATTTCAGCGTGCGACCGCGGACATGATCCAACTGTCGAACCGCATCGCGGGGCATGTCACGTTTAGGCATCTTTTTGAGCTCGAACCATTGTCTCGGCTCAGTCAATTGCGTATAGCCGGGCACGCGTTGCCGCGCTACCAGCACAGTACCTTCCTCCTCAGCCGCAGGTGCCTCGGGTTTACCGCCGAAATACTTGCTTGTCGCTACGCTGGCTCCCAAGCCGGCCAGCACGGCCAGCACCACCGTCAGCAGCATCTTGGGTTTGGCTTTCATCGGTCTGCCTCATCTTCAGGGAGCGGAATCCAGGTTGCTTCCGAGGGGATGACCGTTTCGTAATCTCCATGCAAGCCACTCTGACGTAAAGGAGCTTCCAACCCTCGCGGTTGAGAGCGGCTTGGCACCATGACGCAATCCCTTCCAGTGGTGCCTGAGATACGCTTCGGCGAAATTATGCTGAAGACTTGAAATTTTCCGAAGTTGACGAACGTGACGTGCGCGACGGCTTTGGTGTCCTTACCGAGAAGGCAGAATGTTATGCAGAATGTCATCCTGATTGCATCCAGAGGCGCAGCAGCAGGTATCCAATGAAGCCGATGCACAAGGGCAAACCATACGGCAGCAGCACCATGCGCGGCTTGCGTTGTGCCGCACGTTGCGAGATGGACTCTAAGTTTCCCCCACTGGCCAGGTCGGTGAGAATCTCGGCGGTGTGGCTGCGGTAATCACGCCAGCGGCCATGCCGGATCATCAGGACGACCGCTAGGGCACCCCCGACAACCGCAGCCAGGCAGAAGCCGTACACCACGATCCAGACTCCTTCCGTCAACCCGTACAAGGCACCAATCCAGGCGCCAAAACCCATTTGCATCTTGACATCTCCCGCGCCCATGCCGCCAATAGCGTACAACGGCCACAGCAACAGGAATCCCAGACCCAAGAGCACCAGACTGGCCCACAAACCCTGCCAGCCGTCCCACATTGTTCCGAGGATCAGGCCGCTCGCCATCATGCCGAAGGTGAGCCAGTTCGGCACCCGCAGTTCCCAACAGTCAATGCAGGCGCCCGCAATCAGAAAGGCACACAGCACCACCACAGGCCAATTCATTTCCAGAGCCCACAGCCAGGTTTCCATAGGAATTGCTCCGTTGAAAGGGCAAACACCTGGTTTGCTACAGGGGTGCCTGACGGCTAGGACGTGGTTCGTTTCCTCTCTTTGTCAGATTCGGCCGCTACGCGTGGCAGGCAGATTGTTACGACAAAGCAAAGGAGTTGCGCACTCTGTGGTCTCGCGGGCTGACCCGCAGGTCAGCCCGACGAAACCCGTGATCAGCGCTCAATCACCTGCTCGCAAGTGGGCCACCGCCTCCGAAAAGCCAGCGCTGCGGTCAAACCCTGCGCTATTGCGCATTGGCGATCGTGTCGCTGACCTGTTGGAACTTGTCCTTAGCACTCTGGCCCAGGCTGGTGATGGCCGCGATGCACACCACCACGATCAGCGCGAGCATGACGGCGTACTCGACCGCAGTCGGGCCGTCCTCACTGGTAATGAAGCGCTTGACAGCACGCAGCACAGACCTCATGGCAGTATCCTCCCGTTGCTGGAGACACTTGACCACTGATGGACTTGCCGGACAGACCGCCTGTCCGACTGTTCAGCTCACACCTTTGGAAGGTTGATATGAATTCCACCTGCCCGAGTGGGAGTACTTCCGCTCATGGTTCGTTCGAGCCGAAGCCTCCTTTATCGATCACTTGCTGAAAGCCGCTGATTGTCGGGTTACCGATGCTGGCAATGGCACTGAAGCACACCAGAATGATCAGGGCTAACAGGATGGCGTATTCGACACTGGTGGTGCCTTCGGTGTCTTGCCACCATTTCTGCCAGCAAGTGCGTTGTCGCGGCATAGAGACCTCGCACGGGGTGGCTGATACGATCGAGGGGAAACGCATGCTTCCTGCAACACCCGATGCTTGAGCTTGTGGGGAGTTTTGCCCTGCAGGAAAATTTCGTGTCATTTTCCGCTGGGCATCGGGTCGTTCGCCGCAAAGTTAGCTCACCTTTCCGTGTTTGTCAAATTCTGCAAAGCCATTTTTTCCGCGTTTTTCTTTCAGACCGAAAAGTTGCAACCGACCTGTCCAATCGCGACAATAATCTCAGGCCCTAACTTGGGAGGAGTCGTCATGCGTCATCGCTGGAAGGTCGCCGCGGTGCAGATGAACGTTCACTTCGCGGACAAGGTGCGGAATCTGCAACGGCTGCGCCAGGCTATCCGGGAGGCCGCTCAGGAACACGCTCATCTCGTGATTTTCCCGGAATGCAGTCTCACGGGCTATGTGTTTGAAGAGAAAGCTGCCGCACTGGAGGTGGCCGAACCCATCCCGGGACCCAGCACCGTAGAGCTTTCCTTACTATGCCGGGAAAACGGCTTATACGTTATCTACGGCCTGTTGGAGCGCGACCAGGATCACCTTTATAACAGCTGTGTGCTGTTAGGTCCTGAGGGTTTGTTAGCCAGCTATCGCAAAATCCATCTGCCTTTTATCGGCGTCGATCGGTTTGCCACAGCAGGGGATCGCCCCTTTGCGGTGCAGGAACTTCCGGGCCTGCGTCTGGGCATGCATATTTGCTACGACGGCAGCTTTCCCGAATCAGCACGAGTCATGGCCCTTTTGGGAGCGGATTTGATCGTCTTAGTTACCAATTGGCCGCACACCGCTGCCTGTAGCGCTCAGTGCATTCCCATGTGTCGCGCGATGGAAAACCATGTTTATTTTGCTGCTGTCAACCGCGTCGGTGAGGAAGGTGGATTCCGCTTTCTTGGCTGGAGTCGTATTGCCGCCCCGACGGGGGAAACCCTGGCCATTGCCGAGCACGACCAGGAGACCATTCTTTACGCAGAGATCGAACCAAGATTGGCTCGCCAAAAACATCGCATCTTGGTGCCCGGCAAACACGAAATCAATCGCATCGCTGATCGACGACCCCACTTTTATACCCTGATCACACAAACCAACTGAGGGCGCTCCGCTGCTGCTTCGATTACCTTCGCTCCGCTGCACTAAGCTCATTGAGCTCGCGACACAACGCTGTCACCGGACTACAACGGAATGGGACCGTGCTCTCCCCCCAATTGCTGATCAACCTTGCCTTCGGCCTGATCTGGTCGGCCCTGGCACTGTACCTTTTAGTGTGGTACCGCGGCGCGGAGCAGATGGGCAACTTCAACTTGCGCACTATGGGGGTTCTCTCTGCCTTGTTAGCGTTATATAACGCGCTGCGGTGCTATCTGGAATGGCGTCGCCTTCGACACCGAAAACAAGTGCTGCACCAAGATGTCCGCCGAGGCTCCCCGCCTGCTGCTTCTTGAAACTTCCGGCCAGCCCGGCCAGGTCGGTATGGCTGAAGGTGCCACTTTGCTTCGCAGCGCCCGTTTGTCCGCTGCACGCCGTCATGCTCGAGATCTCGCTCCGACGGTGAAGCAGCTGCTGGAAGAATTGGGCTGGCGGCCAACGGACTTACACGCCGTCGCGGTCAGTCGTGGTCCAGGCAGCTATACCGGCCTGCGCGTTGGGATCATGTCGGCCAAAGCGCTGGCTTATGCTTTGAATCTTCCCATTCTTGCTGTGGACACGTTTCGCATTCTGGCGCTGCAGGCTGGTCCGGGCGACGACCTCGACGTCCTCGAAGATGCGCAACAGGACAAAGTCTATGTGCAGCGTTTTCGATGGGCTGCTCCTGAATCACCGCCGGAGCCGATCACACCCCTGGCCATCCGACCCTTCACAGAGTGGTGCGCGGCTCTGCCAGCAGCGCGGCGCGTAACCGGCCCTGCTTTAGAATTGGACACCATTCGTTCACGATTACCCTCAGCGCTCGCGGTGCTGCCACGGGAACTCTGGCATCCGCAACTGCCAGCTCTGCTCACTCTGGCACTGGAGTTGTGGACACGCCGAGATTATGCCGACCTCTGGCGCCTCGAACCGCTCTACCTGCGCCCCAGCGAAGCCGAAGAAGCCTGGGAACGCCGCAAGCCGACTTCCCGCCCTTAGGACCCAGGACACCTTCCGCTCCCTGAGGGTCCACCTCCGCCATCAACACACCCACCGGCTCAGTCAGTGGGATGATTGGCCAGTCGTTTCACTGTGCCGTTTCACCAATAGCGTGCCAGCAAGTCGCCTGCCAACCCCACCATCCGTCCCGCAGTGAACACGACGCCTGCCGAGGTCCAACTCGCCGCCAGAATGCGTTGTCCCCAATCAGTCCAGCTTGGCGGCGAGTTATCTTCGTTCTTATGCCGCAGGCTGTCTCCCTGTGCGGCGCCGACCGTATCACTGGACTGAGCGTTGCTCGGTGCTTGCCGAGACACGAGGCCCGCAGTGATCGGCAACCACAGCCCCAGCAACAAGCACGGAAATAGATAACGCACCTGCATCCCGTAGATAAACGGATGTCGAGGCGGAGTAACCGCCAGGTACATGACCAGGGCGGTCATCGTCCATGTCCCCAGAAATAAGACCGTCAAATACACGACTATACCGCTCAGGGCCAGCCAGCCACGGACATGACACCATAGCGGTGCATTCAGCACTGCACGAAGTAAATCCACTGCCACGGCCAGGTACACCAACCCTCGCAGGAAACCGACGTGATACGGCTGAAAAAAGGTATCCACCCAACCCAGCGGCATGAACCAGTTTTCCAAGTGCATCGGGATGGATAACGCCGCCGGCAACGGTTGCCGTAGAAAGTAAACCCAGCCTCCTTCGAACCAGACAAACTGCCACTGTTGACGGAATTGCTCCGCCACCGGTACCTGATGCATGGCCCGGTAGCCCCGCCAGACCAGCAGCAGTACCCCGGCACTGAGTACCAGCGTCAAGCCCAAAGCCCACCAGGTTCGCGCCGAAAGCCGGCGCCACGGCGTGAACCATAACGGCAACGCAAATACAAGCCAATAAATCGGAGGTTTCGCCAGGAAACACAGGCTGGTCGCACACCATAAGGCGACATATCTGCCCCAAGTCCACCGCTGTGCCAAAGCCAGCCAGCACAATCCCGCTGCCAATGCCGATACATTCGCCAAAGTATCGGTGCTGATAATAACGCATTGTTGCTGTACATAGGGGCTAGCGAACACAGCCAGCGCCAGCGCGGGCAAAAATCCCCGGCACCAAGCCCAGAAAAGCAGAATCGTCACCACCACCACGGGGAATAATCGGCACAAGTAATAGAAAACCAGGGCCTCCTGCACCGTCTCTACGCGGGGAAACCACCAGGCCACCAGAGCCACTGCCGGGTAAGAATGGTAGCCCGCATAATTGACCCACCTCGGCTCCGTAAGGGGCGGGGTTTCCAGGCGAACTTGCCGAAACAGCGTGGAAGAGACGTGAGCCTCGGCACGCCAGCGGACGGAAGTAAATCCGGCAAGTTCTGGCAGGTTATAAAGGAAGGTCTCCGTTACTGCGTCTTTACGATAGCGTGCTAACGCATCGCGCCAGTGATCCGGTTCATCGGGACCCTGAAACGGTGGCAACCAGAATACTGTCAACAGAAAGCTCGCCAATGTAACCGCGAGCAGAAAGCCGTGGAGCCTTTTTTCCGTGATGACCTCGGGCCACAGCACCATACCCGCAATCATGCAGCAGGCCAGGGCCACCACCATGCCCAGGAGCCGCAGACTCCGGCGCTGCAGGGCTGCGACACGCCAGGTTTGCGGTTCCTGGGGTACGATCGCTTCTAACCGCGTAATCCGCACTGCACTGTGAGGAGGTATCCCCAGGCGCACTTGCCGTGCTAATTGCGGTAACCGCCAAACGACTCGGAAACCCTTTTCCCAGGCTTGCAATTCTCCGCGGACTCGGTTGGTATTCAGAAACGCGTCCAGACTCAGCAGGAACTCCTGACTTTCAGGCGCCGTGGCCTCCCACGGTACCCAGGCCAGTTTCCAATCAGGCAAACAGATGCTGTTCTCCTCAGCATACAAACGCACTTCCAATATACCCGATTCGACAGGCCCCAGGTCTATGCTCCCATAGCGTTCTTCCGTCGCGAGTAAATCACCCAGGATGTCCACAAACCGAGGCCTAGTCAGCGGCGCCTCCCGAAAACGCCAGCTCAGTGTCTGCAGTTGGGTTGCAGGAGAGTCCGACCTGAGAGTATTCTTCCAGCCCCAAACCGTCAGCATGCCGGCCAGCGCGATCGCGACAGCGATAATCCAGTGCGCGAGTCGTCGAGTCATTCCTTCCATGCCTTTGGTGATATGAACCTCCACACCGGGAGCAATCCGATATCCTTTCAAGCGACCGTCTTGTCAGAAGACCCCTCTTGAGCATGGTACTCGCTCGTTTCTATGCACCATGCCATTGACTTCGGCAGCATTCGCTCCGTGGCCCTCGTATCATAACCATCGCACCGTGGCCATGCCTCTCACAATAGCGTGCGACCCCAAGCAAAAAGGGAGGCTCCCCAAAACGGAGAACATCGCACCCAACCCGCGCTACTGGCTGAGATTTCCGACTTTCGCCCCGCCGCACAATAATTCGCCGCAGTTGGCCGACGAACAAAACGTGCAAGAGGCAGGTGGAGGCCCATCACGGGGCCACGTTGACAAGTGCGCAGTCGCGCAGCGCTACGCGGGACAGAATCCTGGCCGTCGCAATGGCGCAACAAGGCAACGATTTTCGCCTTGTTGGTTCTATTGACCAGTTCTCTGCGAAACGAGCTTTACAGACGAGAAATGCCTCGAACCTATCCGTCATATCGTTTAGCCCGAGCGTTACGTCATGCTCCGCTTGCTCTGGCGCCCCAAACAGCATCTTAGCTTGCCGACGCCAGAGCGCTGACCTGCCCGCCCCCAGCGAAGTCAGCCCACAGGAGTATGCCGAATGGCTGCCGGCTGGGTTAAAATCGGCTCATTCGTGGGGGCACTGGGGGATTAGCAATAGTCAGATGGGCTGTTTCGCCGGATTGGGTAAAGTCAACTGATTTGTGTACTCTCCGGCTAGGCTGATGTCCTTTAGCCTAGCTCCACGGGACAAAGAATCTGCCGCAACGAGTGCCCCATAAAGCCCGGGCGGTTGTCCGAGCCAACGCCAGTGTCGCCGAGGTGCCGATTTATTCCGGATAGTAAGCGTCAGAGCATTAATCGGAAGATGCGAGCCTTTCCACAATGCGGATTTGCTAGGCTTCCGCCTCGAGCCGAGCAAGATCAATTGTTGGTTCACTGAAGGCCCGCTCCATTTCGTAAACCCGCTCCCAATCCACAGCGTTCCAGCCAGTATCATCACCGGCTTGCTCTAATTCGCGCTGGCAGGCAATGCAATAACGTGCGAAGGGTAGAGCCTCCAACCGTGCTAGACCGATTTTCCGACCACAATTCTCGCAGATGCCGTAGCTGCCTCGCTGAAACTTGTGCAAGGCCCATTCAATCAGCGCCAGTTCTCGGGCCTCCATTTCCACGGCTTGAAAATGCATTTCCTGAACACCCGTTTCCAGAGCAGCGTCGGCAACATCGCTAGGTGAGTCAAAGTGCCCCAACTCGGATAATTGCCATTCCTCGCCGAGTGTTCGACGCAGGGAGTCCCGACGTTGTAGCAGTTGTTGGCGCAGTTTTTCGAGGTGGTCGCGTCGTGTTGCCATTAGCCAATCCCCTTTGCGCTGTCGCTTCCATGCATCCGCTTCGAGCTACTCGCTGGGTCTGGTGGAAAAGCCACTTCTGGCTAGAAACGACGCAAAAAAAGTGCCAGGGCAATGGCTTTCCTTAGGAACGAGCTGGAAGCACGAAAATCAGGTGCTCCGTAGTGAGCCGACCGAAACCAGCCGCTTCCCCCGCAATTGCGCCACCTTTCCCTCTGGACGATTGATGTTCGATTTTGCTACAAAAAGCGAGGCAGGCGCTCGATTTTGGTTCGTGCCGCTTGTCGAGGGACCGCACATGGCTCAGACAATGAGACGAGCAGCAGCCCATCGTCGGTGGTGTACGACCCGGCGGGAATTTCTGGAATTAGCGGGATGTGGATTCGGTTGGTTAGCGTGGCACGCGCTCAACAGCGCTGAGGAAAACCAAAGGGCGCCACTGGCCGCCAGACCGGGGCATTTTCCAGGTACTGCCCGCAGCGTGATTTGGCTGTTTATGGAAGGAGGCCCGAGCCATATTGACCTGTTCGATCCGAAACCAATGCTGGCGAAGCTGCACGGCCAGCCGCTTCCCTCCAGCTTCAAGCGTCCTATCACCCCCATGGGGGTTACTGCACACTCACCGCTGTTGGCCAGCAAACGTACTTTCCGTCAGTACGGTCAGTCGGGTATTTGGGTCAGCGATTGGCTGCCGGAGCTTGCGCAATGTGTGGACGATCTGTGTGTGATTCGCAGTTGTTACGCAGATGGGCTGAATCATGTTGGCAGTGTCTGTCAGATGAACACCGGGAGCATCCTGGCAGGTCGGCCCAGTCTTGGCGCCTGGACGTTATACGGGCTCGGCTCGGCGAACGAGAATCTGCCGGGCTTTATCGTCTTGCAGGATTATCCCGATGATCCGGCTGGCGGCAGCCGCAACTGGGGCACGGGTTTCATGCCGGCAACCTGGCAGGGCACGCGGTTTCGCGAAGGTGAATCGCCCGTACTTTATCTGCGTGCCCAGGAGCCCGCGGCACAACAGCGCCGACGCCTTGACTTTATCCAGCAACTCAACCAACTCCATGCCTCTCAGCGGCGAGAAGACAGCGAGCTGGAGGCCCGCATCGCTGCCTATGAATTGGCCTTCCGCATGCAAGTTGCCGCTCCGGAAGTCGTTGACCTCAGTCGCGAGACCGAAGAAACCAAGCGGCTATACGGATTAGATCGCCCCGAAACGGAACGCATGGCACGCTGCTGCTTGCTGGCGCGGCGACTAGTAGAGCGCGGGGTGCGCTTCGTGCAGATTTACTGCGGCTCAGGGAGCAAATGGGATGCCCACAGCGACGTTGAAGGAAACCATAGCCGACTGTGCCGAGCCAGTGATCGGCCCGTGGCAGCGCTTCTGAAAGACCTCAAACGCCGTGGTTTGCTGGAGTCTACTCTGGTGGTCTGGGCCGGGGAATTCGGGCGCACGCCTATGAGCGAAAGCGGTAATGGACGCGACCATAATCCTTATGGCTTCACGGTCTGGCTCGCCGGCGGAGGAATTCGCGGAGGCATCACTTATGGTGCTACCGATGAGTTAGGCCTCTATGCCGTCGAACACCGTGTGCACGTTCACGACCTGCATGCCACCATTTTGTACTGCCTGGGTTTGGATCATCGCAAACTGACTTATTTCTACAATGGCCGCGAAGAACGTCCTACCGTCAACGGCGGTCACGTTTTGCGCGACCTGCTGGCTTAGAATACGCTTTGGCGGAACTGCTGATAAGCGAGCGGTTCTTCCGGTTCGTGTCCAAGCTTTCGCCACAGAGCAGGCAAGTGGAGGAGATTCCGTCGGCTTTGTCCAGAGTGTTTACAGCGCTCTTCGCCCCAGTTGTTCGCCAGTTCTTCGCCGTACTTGTAATGTTGTAATGAACGGGAGCTTGACTTTCTGAGCATGTCAGGAATTTTTGTATGGATTCCCGGTGGCCATCGGCACAGTGGCAATGACCGGGAGCTTGACAGTTGGGAAACAGGTAAGTAGCATTTCCTTGAAAGATGATTGATGCGAGATTGTCCAAGCAAGCCATCATGAATGCCTTAGCAACAACCCGCACGCAGAATAGAGACAACTTCTGGGAGTGCAAACGCGGATGAGCATGAATCGGTTGGCGCTAGGCCTGGGACTGGGGCTGCGCCTGCGTGATTGACGCAGGTCCCAGGCGAAGTGCCGACTTGCGAACATTGGTCACCTGAGCCCTGGG
>JANWVZ010000063.1 GCA_025056555.1 Gemmatales bacterium
GGCCACTTGCGCCCGACGTGTCCTCGGTCGTCGTCTGCTCTGACTCATGGCTGCACCTTGTAATTTGCCTTCCCCTGGATCGAGTGGCCCGTCATCGGCTAATCGGCGAGTAAGAAGCCTACGCAGCACAGCCGCCCAGTGCCCTGGCGAAAGAAAACCGTCAGTAATAAATGGGACTGACGGAGGTGCTGGTGAGCGTAATCCCGCCCAGGAAAGCTTCCGGAATCCAGCGGTAGCGCACGGTGACTGTCACCGTGTTGGCGACCGTAACCACTTGGTCGTTCTGGACGACCACTTGGTACGGCGAATTACTGGCGTTCCAAACGACCGTGCAACTGAGCTGACCGACGTCCAGACCCACCGCTTGGGGCACAATGGCACGCTGGAAAATGTCCTGGGCAGTAATCGCTGGTTGTCCGTGTTCTTGACAATAATGAGCGCCATGCACCGCAGCCCAGCGTGAGGCCTCGCGGGCCAACGCTGCTACCTGCAGGTAGCGGTACACCCCCAAAGAGCCGATGATCAGACCAAACAGAAGCAAGAAAACCAGCGGCGCCACTAGAGCAAACTCTAACAAAGCCCCTCCGCGGCGTCGCGGGCACCGCTGAGACCGGTTCGGCTTTTGCAGATTAGGGTACATGCTGCCCCCTATTGCGGTGCTGCGGGAGCCACTGACACGCGCACACTACGCTGCAGAGCGACGGACTGGGGAATGCCAGGATAACTGACCAGAGTGCGAAACGTCCACGCAGCCGTGACCACCACATAAGTACGCCCCTGGCTACCCGATTCATAGCGCCAGCTGATGGTCGGCCGGGGATGCAGATCGCCGGCTTCTGCCAAGGCGGCCTCCGCTAGGGAACTATAGCGTCGGACTACCGGCGAATAAGGATCGCTGGCATACAGAGCACCACTTCGGGCACAGTTCGCCAGAATCTGGGAATGCTAGAAGATTCTGCCATAATTCAAAGCAACAACAAACAGGAACATCAGAAGCGGCAACAGCAATGCTAATTCAACAGCAGCAGCCCCGCGACGTTCTTTCTTTCGGCCACGCATAGTGATTTCTCCCTATGAAAGCTAGCTCACACGAACAGGCGTGTCAAATTACCGCCTTTGCACCTATCCGTTACCGGCCTCACGTTTGATACCGTCCTCACATCCGTCAATTTCGTCAGAATCGTTACATTTGCCGATTTCGGTATCGTTGTCAGCTAATGCATAGGTGCTATAAGCTTGCTAGAACGCAAATTGCGAGCTAGCTTGGGTAGGAATGACGCGATGGCACTCACGGCGAGGAGCCTAGTGCCTCGCGATCCGACAACAACATGCCCAGCGCTGTCTCAAGGAGCCGTGTATGCTCAAGATTGCTGGTCTTACTGTGCTGGGACTGGTGCTGATTCTTAGCTGGGGATGTAAGAATACCTCCACCCACCACGCTCTGCCTCGTCCTGCCGAACATGCTGCAGGACATCCCCCACCACCCGCGAACCCGAACAATCCTTCCCCTTAGCGCCCCTGGCGACAGTAAGCCTGTCGAACCAACGCGTCGCAGTTCGGAACGATTGCCATGAGGCAGTCCGGGGCAACAAGCAGGAAGCTAAGCGTTTTCACCCATCTGGTCGGACACTGACCTGGAAAGCGTTCCGTACCCAGGATCGGCGATCATCGGTGCGGAGGCTCCGGAAAGTGCAGACTATGTCCCCTTTAGTGTGCAGCCGTGGCGCGAAGCCTCGGATGATTTTGTCTGGGTCGTTCCATGCGTTGCAAATGTTGAGCCTGCCGCGTGCAACTGTCGCCCGAAGCCTCGGATGAGATGAGCCAACCTCAAAAAGTCCAAGCAAATCACCTGCTCGGACGGTACAGCCGTGGCGCGAAGCCTGCGATGAGATGAGTCTTTGCCGCGAATGCTATCGGCCCGCCAGACGAGCAACGTGCCCTTGTCGGGCGATGGTCATGGGCAGCGGCCAAGCATTGTAGGTTCAGTGATACGTCCGTGTCGCCACAGGCTAGTATGTAACTTGGCTTTACGCTGTGGTTCGGCTAGGCACTGTAAGGTTCGGTGGCATGTGCGTGCCCGCGCCCGGCGGCCAACACCGCACCCGTGGAAAAGCCTGTAGCTCCACGGCGTGTTGATGCTGGCAAGTCCCGGATCGCCGTTATTGCCGCCATGCTCGGAACCGTTCCCGCGGCATCGGGATTATTTCGGCGTGCTGGGAGTCTGTTGCCGAAACGTGAGACTCGAGGCCGGCTGGTTGTTGGGGTTACCTCGCGCCTCCGGCGGAAAACTCATGCGTCTGGGTTTAGCCCAGTTTGACGGAGGGATGACTCGTTCAGGGGAGTGATTACCAGGAGGCTAGCATGACTTCAAGCGTAGGGAACCGATACTGGTCAGGCAGCGGACAGCGGTTTGACCGCCACGCCTGCCCCAGTCGGTTAGCGCAAGGGCAGACGGCGAAATTGAGGATTGGCCAATTGTCGGCGAAATTGGTCCAGCTGACGGCGCTGCAACTGTTGCAAATTAGCCATTTGCCGACGATAGACCTGCAACTGATTGCCTGACGCCCGCGCCATTTGTTGCTGTAGCTGTCGCATTTGCTGCATCAGCTTCTGGTATTCCTGTAACTGAACTTCATAAAGTTTTTCAAAGTAGGTGTAAAACTCGTCCCACGAGACGAGATTGTCGTGATTCGTGTCCACTGCCTCGAAGAACTGTACGTCCATCGGTTTGGCTACCGGCTTAGCGGGGAGTTGACCCGGTTTATCCGCGGGTTTGTTTTCGGGTTTAGCCGGTTCGAGGATGTTCTTATCGGCAAACGGGTTGCCCGCTCCCGTAGGTCGGTTCATCAGTTCGGGAGCCGGTTTAGCATTAGGGCCACGAAAGTGTTTGGCCGCTTCTTCGGGATCTATGTTGCCGTCTTTGTTCTTGTCTATACGGTCGAACTGCTGCCGCAACATCTGGTCAATCTGTTCGTCATAGCTTCTGATGCCGGGCTTATTCTGGCCGAAAGAATCAGCGCTCATAAGGACAAATACTCCTAAAACCAGCAACCAGCGCATAAGTGATCTCCACTTGAGCAATGTTTCCAGGAGGATACGATTTCTCAGCCGCCAAGTATCCTATAAAGTTAGACGCTGAAAGGCATCCTCAAGTTTCCAGTCATGCTGGAGCGCAGCTTTGCAGAAGCCGGTGGTTCCGAAGAAGGGATGAACCATTGGTTCCGATATTCTTCGCAGAAGGGAGTTAGGGGCTAATCCACATAAGGATCGGCACCGATGTTCTTGAGGATTTCCTGCCGCTCCCGCTCATACACCATAAGGTCCACGCGCTGAATGTAATGGCGTCGTTCAGTACGGCGTTGGGCGCGGAAAAAGAAGGGCAGGAAGCGGTCTAAGCGGGCACGGGGATGGCGTTGAGCGAAAGCCAACAGTTTACGTCGTTGCTCCAGACCCAGCGATTCCAGGAGTTCATCTTCCAGGGACAAGAAGAACTGAGCGCTGCCGGGATCCCCTTGTCGCCCGGCGCGACCGACCAGCTGACGGTCAATTCGGGCGGCATCGTGGCGTTCGGTGCCGATGACATGCAGTCCTCCCAGAGCGACCACCTGGCGATGCAACTCGGCAATGTTTTCCCGCTGGGCAACTTCCTGCACCTTAGCCCGCCAGACCTCCGGCGGAACCTCTAAGCGGGAACGGAAGTGCTGGCGCAGCTCCTGCCAGGCCAAATATTCCGGATTACCGCCGAGGAGAATGTCCGTGCCGCGTCCTGCCATGTTGGTGGCGATGGTCACCGCGCCGGGCCGACCGGCCTGGGCGATGACTTCTGCTTCCCGCTCGTGATGCCGCGCGCTGAGCACCTGGTGCGGGATTCCAACGTTGCGGAGTAGCTCGCTCAGCGTCTCCGATTTTTCAACAGTGCGCGTGCCGATCAGTACAGGACGCCCTTGCTCGTGCAACCGCTTGACTTCCTCGACGATGGCCTGGAACTTGGCCTGTTCGGTAGCATAGACGCGATCGGGTAACATTTTCCGAATCACCGGGCGATTCGTCGGAACGCGCACCGTAACCAGCTTATAGACCCGGCGCAACTCGCGGCGGTTTTCGTAGGCCGTGCCGGTCATGCCTGCCAACTTCTGATACAGTCGGAAATAACTTTGATAAGTGATTTGAGCGGCGTGTTCCGTCGGCTTGGTAATGGGCACGCCTTCCTTGGCTTCCACCGCCTGGTGCATACCCTCGCGCCAATGCCGATCCGGCATACGTCGCCCGGTGTATTCGTCAATGATGATAACCTTATTGTCCTCGATGAGGTAATGCTGGTCGCGACGATACCGATGGTGAGCAAATAAGGCCCGCTCGACATGCTCCAGGAGTTTATCCAGTCCCGGAATCTTAGGGCCTGTCGGGAAACCAGCCCAGCGAATGAATTGTCGGCCTTCTTCTGTCAGTTCGATTTTCTGTTTACGCAGGTCGAAGGTGAAATGGGCTTCCCATTGAAGCTGGCGGGCGATGTGGTCGGCCCATTGGAAAACAGCGGTTTCTTCGGGACTGGCCAGTTGCGTGCCGGTGCTGATGATTAGGGGGGTGCGGGCTTCGTCAATGAGGATACTGTCGGCCTCGTCCACAATGGCATAATAATGCTCCCGTTGTACTCGAGGGTCAGGATTACGGCTCGCTTGTCCATCGCCGAGCCAAGCGTGCCAGAAGGGAACGGCCCCCTGGCGTGCCTGTTCCCGCAGGCGCAGCCTGTCCCGCAGAAAATCGAAACCGAATTCGCTGGCGGTGCCGTAGGTAATATCACAGCGATAAATGTGTCGGCGCTCTTCGTCGGGCATCTGCATTTGCAGGGCGCCGACGGTCAGCCCCAGCAAACGGTAAATCGCCCCCATCCACTCCGCATCGCGACGGGCCAGGTAGTCGTTGACTGTAGTTACGTGGACCCCCTTGCCCGTCAGAGCATTGAGGTAAGCCGGCATCGCGGCCACCAGGGTCTTGCCTTCCCCGGTAACCACTTCCGCTAATCCGCCCTGGTGGAGAACGACCGCGGCCGCCAATTGCACGTCGAACGGTCTCAGCCCGAGGGTGCGAAACGCAGCCACGCAGACCAGCCCGAAGGCTTCCGGCAGGAGCCGGTCGAGTTTTTCCCCGCCTCGTGCTCGGCCGCGCAAACGCATGCTTGCCTGCCGCAGTTCTTCATTAGTGGACCGCCAATAATACCTCTCCCAAGAGCGAATGTAGGGCAGCAGCAACGCCGCCCGCGCCAGGCGCCTTTGCTCAGGCGATCCGAAAATACGATAGAACCAGTTGCGCCATCGTGTGCCGAGCCGACCGGGCACATTCCCGCCCGTATGCTCCTCGGGCAAAGGGAGCTGAGCTGGTTCGACCATCGGCGTCGCTACGCTCATGGTATGGACTTCTCGCTGCGGCAGGTCAGTCCCAGGCAGGCGGTTATGGTGGAGGGATTGACCGGCTGCACAAGACCTCGCTCAGTAATGATACCCGTTATCCAATCGGCCGGGGTAACGTCGAAAGCCGGATTTTCGACGCGAATCCCTTCGGGGGCCATGGTCAAGCCGAACGGTTGAGTCACTTCCTGGGCAGAGCGCTGCTCAATGGGGATGGCGGAACCGTCCGGCGTGCTCAGGTCGAAGGTGGTACTTGGTGCGGCTACATAGAACGGAATCCCATGCACTCGGGCCAAAGCTGCCAATGAATACGTGCCCACCTTATTCGCCGTGTCGCCGTTGGCCGCGATGCGGTCAGCACCGACCAGCACCAGTTGAATCTTTCCCTGACGCATGAACCAGCCGGCCGCGTTATCACAAAGCAACACACATTCCAGGCCGCGGAGTTTCAGTTCCAAAGTGGTGAGGCGCGCGCCTTGCCACAACGGACGAGTTTCACACGCATACACCGTGAAGCGCCGACCCTGTTCGTGAGCGGTAAATAACACCCCTAGTGCTGTGCCGTAGTCAGAGGCGGCCAAAGCCCCAGTGTTGCAATGCGTCAGGATACCCATGCCGTTCTGAATCAGGGCGGCGCCGTGCGCGGCCAAAGTTCGGCACATCAGGCGATCCTCGTCCCAAATCGCCTTAGCTTCGGCTAGCAGCCGGGGTACTAAATCGTTGACCAAAGGCCGAAAATCGGCGGCGGTGATGATGGCCCGGCCCACTCGATACATCCGTTCCAAGGCATGGTGGAGATTGACGGCCGTGGGCCGACTCCCCCGCAGCAGGTTCACAATCCGTTCCAGGTGAGCCAGGGCATCCGCGGCCGTCTGATAGCGCGCCTGCCTCATGCCGAGCACGACACCAAAGGCGGCTGCCACGCCAATGGCCGGCGCCCCGCGCAGCCGCATCTGCACAATCGCCTCCCGAACTGCCTCCACGTTATCGAGCTGCAGATAACGAATTTCCTGGGGCAACCGTGTCTGATCCACTATCCGCAGAAACCCGTCCCGCTCTCCAACCCATTCCAGGGCTCGCAAGGGCCTTAGAGGCTTCATGAAAGCGCTCATGATTTTTTCCGCCGTAGCCTGAGGATGTTATGCCGAAGGACTGGCCGCGGGAGTCGCTTCGTGCACCTCGGGCAATCCTACCTGATTATTCGATTGTTCTATGGGCAATGGTTCTGAGAGGAACCATTGCCCCAACCGATGCGGAGGCTCAAGCATGATGTTTCTAGTCGTAGCTCCCCGAGTTTCTGTTTGCCAGCGCACAAGAGGTAATGTAACCATGTGCAAGCTTGGAGCTGCCGTTTTTGGGCTTGCGATTGCGGAGCGTTGCCAGCACACAGAGGGATTGTCCCCCATGTGCGAGGCTAACTCCCTTGACGACTTCTGACGCTCATGCCTTCCCAGGTGTTGATAAAGCGGTTCATAAATATGGCGTTCGCGTTCTGCCCTGGGCATGTGGATGACAAACTGCGCTTCCATCCCAATCAGGTGAGATTACAGGGGTGGTGAAAACCCTAGCTCTCCTTGAGGCGAACCATCGGCGTCAGCGACGGAATCGGAAAGGATTGATGAACAAATTGGGCAGTGCACCGAAAGAAACTTCCTGCTCGTCCTGGGAAGCGTTGGCGGGATTTTCCGAAGCCCCAGACGCAGCCAATTCTTTGACGCTGACGGCTTCGGGTAATGCATCAATCACGAGACGACACGACAGGCATTGACTCCGTTGCGCCTGCAAGAGGAATTCCACTATATCGGGATAGGTTGCTCCAAGTTGGCCCAGAGTGCGAATGATGTCCTGAACTCGCAGGGAGCTATACTCGCGTTGGATGCCCTTTTCTGCCGAGAAGCGTGAAACGATGCAACGATCAGCATCTTTCTGGGCGGTGACCACGTAATCGCGGCCCGCCTGCAGGCTGAACGGTGGCAACAGCACAGGGTCCTGTCCGAAAAGGACGATCTCAGCACGGCCCAGAGTGGTCAGGTGCACCAGGCTCGGTGAGTCCGCCGCTGTGCAATGCAGATAAAAGCTCTGATTGATGAACTCCCCCTGGACTGCCGGTTCGTGCTCGTCGAGATAGCGCAAAGCCCGAAAGGCGCCGTACCGCACCGTGGGAGAGGGATGATGCATCAGTTCGTGCAATTTGACGCGACTGACGGCCTCGTCCAAGCTGGCTAACGCAGCCAGGCCGAACGCCTCGAAGCGGCGATCCTGAGCTACTGCCTGGGCTAACACTTCCCCTGCGGCGGGATCGCCCAGGTAGGCCAAGGCCTCCGCAGCCGCGAATCGCACTAGTGCATGTTCATGGTTCAGCGCTTCCTTGAGGGGGGCGCTATTCCCTTGCGCTTCCAGCTTCAATGCCGCGACGACACATTTCGCCGGGTCGAGCAGGTCTCGAGCCAGCTGTTGCTGGAATTCGAGCTGCTGCTGCGGGGACTGATGAAGAGGAATCTGTCGAACCACCCGCAGGTATCGCGGCCAATTGAGGCGATATGGCGTCGGCACCTTGAGGATAATCTGCACATTGTTCTTCGCTATGGCCATACCGCGCACGCCCCCGCCCGGCGCCGTACCGTAAAACCGTTCATTGATGCGATCGGCAACCAGTTTGGCGACCCGTGCATCCTGGTGTTCCCTCTGCAACAACAACACGAAATCCCGGTCTATGAGGGAGCGACCGCCGTTCCAGATGCGGCCCTGGCGTAAAGCGGACGCTTCCTCTCCGCCTTCCAAACCGACGAGAATCGGTCCCCGCGCGACCGCCAAGGCATGACCCCGTACTGCCCCTGCTGGCCCCTCGCCACCTCGTAAAGCCCGTGCGTCCGCATATTCGTACAATTCACACCGCCTCAACAGGCCTCCGCGCAAACTGGTGGTGCGGTCGCGCTCCGGGACCTGAACGGCAACATCCAACGGATCGCCCTTGCGAAGACCGGGCATGAGCACGGCACTCACCACTACCACCGCAGCTTGCCCGCTGGCCAGAAACTTGTCGGGATCCTCAACTCCCTGCTGCTTCAGCAGATGGATCGCCTGGCGACGCATTTCGCCGGGGGGCGGAGAGCTTCCTGTGCCCGGCAGGTTTTCGACCACCCCGACTCCAAACACGCGCACCGGGTGGGCCCCCCAGACTACGGTAACATCGCCCACCGTTTTTCCCGAAACTTGCACCGGTTTTTTCGCCGGCGCCTCGTCTTGATCACCCGGCCAATGAAACAGGCTCGGTGTGCTACAACCCCAGGCCAGCACCAGCCCCAGCACCCACCAGCCAAATCTGCGACCCCGTTTTCCCGTCGGACTATATCCCCTGCTTATCATGTCGGGCCTCTTCATAACGGTGTCCGCGTCGGCGTCAAGTCATCTCCACACGATCGGTCTCGGCATCTGGCGCAAAACTGGTCGGCCCATCGCTTCAGCTTGTCCTCGCCTCACGGGCCACTTATAATTGTGCAGCTACCATCAGACTGACCATCGCTGCATTTCTGTCAAACCCGGACTGAACGACGTCTAACGTTACGCTGCAGACTTGCTGAAGATTCCAGGCTCGTCGCGCAATCAGGAGGCTTGCCCGTCACGGGTTATGAAGGAGGCACCAACATGACAGCGGTTACGGCGCTGCCGATGCCAGGGAAACATTATCTTCGCGGGCGTTGGCTGGAGGGTGCGGGAGAGCGCTTTGAGAGCCGTAATCCCGCCCGTTGGTCCGAGGTAATCGGGATATTTCCCCAGGCAACCGCGGCGGAAGTGGACCAGGCGGTCTGTGCTGCACGCGATGCCTATCCGGCCTGGCGTCGCACCAGCCGCATTTATCGCGCCGAATTATTTGATCGCCTGGCCCAACTCATCAAAGCGGAAACCGAATCGCTGGCGGTACTGATGGCCCGCGAATGCGGCAAGGTGCTGAACGAATGTCGCGCCGAAATCATCGAAGGTTTGCACATGGTGCAATACGTTTTCGGCACTGCACGGATGCCTATGGGGGAGGTGTTGGCTTCCGAAATCGCCGAGAAAGACGCTTATGTTCGACGCAAACCCCGGGGCGTGGCCGCGGTCATCACTCCCTGGAACTTTCCTTTCGCCGTGCCCTTGTGGATGCTCGGGCCGAGCCTGCTGGAGGGCAATACCGTCGTCTATAAACCCTCGGAAGACACGCCGGCCATCGGACAGGCGCTCGTCGCATTGTTGGAACGTGCCGGGTTTCCGCCGGGGGTAATAAATCTCGTACACGGTGCCGGGGAAGTGGGCGAACTTCTGGTGCGCGATCCGCGGGTCAACCTCGTCCTTTTTACGGGCAGCTACGAAGTCGGTGCCCGCATCCAGCAAATCTCGGCAGGCATGGTCGATCGTATCTGCGCTTGCGAGATGGGGTCGAAAAGCGCGGTCATCGTATGTGCAGATGCCCGCCTCGACCTTGCAGTAACCGCCAGTATCCTCAGTGCCTTCAAAACCAGCGGCCAGCGGTGTGTATCAGCGGGACGCATCCTGGTGCACGAAAAGCGCCTGGAGGAGTTTGCGCAGCGTTTTGTCGAACTGGCACGGCGTCTGAACATCGGCGACCCGCTGGACGAGCGGAGTTTCACCGGCCCGGTCATCAACGAAGCCGCAGTCCGCAAAATCAGCTATTACAACCAGCTGGCTCGTGAAGAAGGAGGTCAGGTGTTGCTCGACGGCGGACGCATGCTGGACGAAGCGCATCGCGACGGTTGGTACATGTCGCCGTTCGTCTATCGCATCCAGCATCGCCCGCAAATTCGCTGCATTCGTGAAGAGGTGTTCGGACCTCATGTGGCTTTGATTCCTTTTTCCACCAACGAGGAAGCCGCTGCCATTTACAACGACACAGACTACGGATTATCCCTGGCGGTGATCACCGAGGACTACCGTGCCATGCGCTTTTTCCGTGAGGAATGCGATTTCGGCATGGGCTACGTCAACCTTCCGTGCATCGGCGCTGAGGTGCATCTGCCGTTTGGCGGAGTCAAGAAAAGCGGCAATGGCAGGCCTTCTGCAGCAGGACTTATTGAGACGGTAACCCACCGCGCCGCCTGGACCGTCAACCACGGTTGGGAAATCAGGATGGCTCAAGGATTGAAGACAGACCTGGATTGAGCCGAGGTGCTGGCCATGTGGCTTTTCGATGGTGAAAAGGTACCACGGATTCGTGTGCCTCCCCCAGGACCGAAAGCCCAGGCGCTGCTGGAGCGCGATCAGCAGGTCATGTCCCCTTCCTACACCCGCATTTACCCGTTGGTCGTCGAACGTGCCAGCGGTTGTGTGGTTCAGGATGTGGATGGTAACCTGTTCCTGGATTTTACCGCAGGCATTGCCGTTACCAGCACCGGCCATTGTCATCCCTATGTCACCGCGGCTATCAAGGATCAGGCGGATAAGTTGTTGCATATGTCGGGCACCGATTTCTACTACGAACCGGAAATCGCCCTGGCAGAGCGACTGGCGGCGCTGGCCCCCGGCCCGGGGACGAAACGGGTCTTCTTTACAAATAGTGGCGCCGAATCCCTGGAAGCCGCGCTGAAACTGGCCCGCTGGCACACAGGCCGACCGCGGGCCATCGCGTTCTTTGGTGCCTTTCATGGTCGCACCTACGGAGCCATGTCCCTGTCGGGCTCGAAGCTGGCGCATCGTCGTGGGTTTGCCCCCCTGGTGCCTGAGATCCACCACGCCCCGTTTCCGCGGGATTGTCCGGGCTGCGAATTTGCCGCGGAGTGTCAGTGCGTGCGCCACATCGAAGATACCCTTTTGAAGCGGGTGGCTCCCCCGGAGGAAGTCGCCGCTATTTTCGTGGAACCGATTCAGGGCGAAGGCGGCTACTACGTTCCGCCGCCTGGTTTTCTGCCCGCACTACGGCAACTGTGTGATCGCTATGGTATCCTGCTGGTTGCCGACGAAGTCCAGACAGGCATGGGACGCACCGGCAAAATGTTCGCCGTGGAACATTGGAACGTCATGCCCGACATTATCTGCCTGGCGAAAGGAATTGCCAGCGGCCTGCCCCTGGGCGCGATGATCGCTCGGGCCGAAATTATGGACTGGCCCAGCGGTAGCCATGCCTCTACCTTCGGCGGCAACCCCGTCAGCTGTCGCGCCGCTCTGGCGACGATTGATTTGCTCGAGCAAGGATTGATGGCCAACGCTGCCGAACGCGGTCGGCAACTGCGCGAAGGTTTGCTCCGCCTCCAGAATCGTTTTCCCCACCTGATAGCTCGCGTTCGTGGGCTGGGGCTGATGGTCGCCCTGGATGTGCTTCGTGAAGGTCAGCTAAGCACGGCTTTGCGCGATGAGGTGGTGCAAACTGCATTCCGGCGCGGGTTGCTGCTGCTCGGTTGTGGGGACGCGGCGGTTCGCTTCTGCCCTCCCTTGTGCGTAACTTCCGAACAGGTGCAACTCGCGGTTCAGCTCCTGGCAGAAGTATTTCAGGAAGTCACTTCCCGCCGACATTTGTGCACGTGGGTGAGCTGATTACTGCAGGTTGCCTGGCCGATGCGCCGTATCCGCTATAAGCGGTGGTCTGCTGCTCTCTGACGTGAGACCAGGGTGAGCGTTTTCCTCAAACCATTGATTGATCTCCCGCCAAGCCTCCCGATGGGTTACTCGCAGAAGCAGCGGTAATAAAATCAGGTTGCCGATCACGCCCCCCAACAGTGCCAAAGCCGCTAATAAACCGAAATGCACCAATGGCAAGAAGCGGGAGACTGTCAGCACGCTGAAGCCCAACACCAGTGCACAACTGGCGACCAGTAAAGCCATACCGGTTCCGCAATGGGTCTTGATGAGTGCTTGGCCGAAACTGGAGCCCCCCCATTGCTCCTCCCGCAACCGATACAGATAAAGCACGCTGCTGTCTATGGTCATGCCCATAGCGACACTGGCTAACATCGCCGTGGCTATGTTGACCGGTAAGCCAATCCATCCCATAGTGCCCACCACCGCAAGTACCGGCAGAACCGTCGGTACCATAGCGATACAGGCCAACTTCCAATTGCGAAACGCACATAGGGCCATGCCCATCATACAGGCTAAGGCCACCAGTGTGGTATATGCCTGATCCCGCAGGACATTTTCGATCAGATTGGCCAACATGAGGTAAATACCCGTCAGCCGATACTTAGTGTCACCGCATTCCTGCCGACAGCATTCATGAATCTGCTTCAACAGGTCGCGTTTCGCCCAGGTGCTGAGACGTTCCCGCGCTTGCAGGAGGATGCGCAATTTCATTTCGTCTCGATTCCAAAAGGTACTCAGGACAGAATACTCCTGAACTGTTTTCCACACGTTCGCGGGAATCGCTGCGGCCAGAACCCCCAGTTCACGCCGAGCCGAGCCTGCGTCCCCCGCTAACAGGTATAGACGAACTCGAGGCGAGAGAAATCGGCTGATCGCGGGGAGGTTATCGAGAAAGTCATAGAAGTCGGTTAGTGTAATCGCTTTACTGATGCCACGGACAATTTCCCCTTGTTCCGTTGGGATTTCTAAGGCCGACAATTTTTCCTGCAGATTTCTAAGTTTACTCAGGTAAGCTTTGAGCTCTTCATTAGACAGGGTAAATAAGTCGGGCGTATCCAGAATAAGCTCTAACTGTCCAGCACCCCCATAGGCATCCTCGATGAAGCGATATGCGCGATACACTTCGGTTTCCCGGCGGAAATTATTAGTAAAATCGGTCTGCGGTTGCAGCCGCAACATTCCTAAGGCTAACATCATCCCAGGCACGAGAATCATACCGCTGCACCACCAGGGATGGCGATCTAATAAACGCAACAGGCGCATCAGCCAGGAATGTGCTATCGGTTCAAGTCGGCCGTGAGGAACAGGACGATTACGCCAACCCATAGCCGTGAGTGGAAAAAATAACGCCGCCGCGACACCGACTAAGAGCGTCGCCAATAACATAATCATTCCAAAATCGTACACCGGCTTGATCTCACATACTAATAAAGCGCCAAAACCCCCGGCGGTGGTCAAAAGCATCCAGAAAATCGCCGGCCCTAAGTAACGTAATGTGTGCTGCAAGGCTTGCTGCGAATCCAGAGTGCTGCGCAATTCCCGATAGTGCAGACCTAAGTGTACTACGCTCACGACACTAATCACCGCCACCAGCGAACTGATCGCGGAGCCTACCATGGTCATCTCGCCGCGGGCCCAACTCCAGAGGGCCTCGGCCCAGGTCAGGGTACTATAGATCACCAGGAATGGGAGTAACAACCATCGTCCACTCAGGAGGACGTCTGTCATCCCAGTTAACCAGCCGACTTGTCCGCTTCGCCAGCGCTCCCAGAAGCGGCGTAATTCGGGTACCAGGAACGCTCCCGTAATCACTAAGGCCATGAGCAGAACAGAATAAAACTGCAACCGCCTGCCATCTTGCGCGGTATATTCATACACGTCATGAATCATCAATAACGTACCCGCGGTGAAAGGCCCTTCTATGGTCGGGGCGTTGATTTCGCCCAGTACTTCCCGTGCCGATTGCCGAATCTTTTCCAATTTCTGACCGGCTTCTTCCGGGCGGCCTAAGTCCCGCTGCATTTGCACGAGAAGCGCCGTAGTAACGGCATCCGCCGCCAGAACTACGCCCGAATATAGAGGGGTTTCCAAGACCCGGCGTTTCAGGGCCTGCAACTCGGTAGCGCTGCGAGCCTGAGCGATGGCATCGGCCACTCGGATTAATGGATTCGTAGGAGAAGGACTGGACGCCAAGGCCACAACTCGTTGCACCCCAGGGCAAGTCTGTAACGCCTGCTGTAAGTGCAGTTGCCTGGCCATCCCTTCTGGAGTCCAGAGTTCCTTGTCCCGATACACTACTAACAGACTGTGCTCACCGGGGAACCATTGCCGCGCTTGTTTATACTCTTGCAAGCGTTGATCCGCCTCGGGAAAAAAGCTTTCCATAGAGCGGTTGTAGTAAACGGGATGACGTTCCAGGTATCGGTAGGCCAGCACTAATAAGGCAAATCCGACCAGGAAGGCAGGGAACCGCAGCGAGGTCAACCAACGTGCCAACCCACCCTGAGGCGTGGCAACCGAATTTCCCAACATCGGCGAATGCTCCTGAGGAGATGGATTCTCTTACTTCAGCGGTCAACCTCGCCCATGACAATATCTATGCTGCCGACAATCGCAGGCACATCGGCAATCAGGCAGCCGCGACAGATTTCGTGAGTAACACTCAGATTGCAAAAGCTGGACGACCGCGCCCGCACGCGCAACGGTACGCTTTCTTTCGTTGGCCGGCCCACGACGTAGAAACCCATCTGACCGCGCGGACATTCCGTTTCCACGTAGGCTTCGCCCGGCGGCAAATGGCGCGGAGGCTCGATGCGATGCGATCCTTTAGCGGTCTCGTACTTGCGCAGTGCCTGCCGGACGATGCGAGCGCTTTGCTCCATTTCCTTCATCCGCACGTAAAAACGGTGCCAGGCATCGCCGATCACCGCTTCTACAGGCGTTTCCGCGAAAGGTGGGAGCGGCACCTCAAACTCGTACTGGTCATAGCCGCAATAAGGCTCAATCTTACGCAGGTCCCAAGGCGGATCTCCTTTCTCGCGATTCAGGGAACCGCGCAGCATCGGTCCCGTACAGCCATACGCAATGGCCATGTCTTTCGGCAGAACGCCGATCCCTGCGGTTCGTTTGATAAAGATACTGTTGCGGGTCAGCAGCGTGTGATACTCTTCCAGGCGGGGCTCAAACCAATCCAGGAACTTCGAGCACCGTTCTACCCATCCCTCCGGCAAATCGTCGTGCACCCCGCCTATGGTTACGTAGCTGTAGGTCAAGCGAGCACCACAAACCTCCTCGAACAAATCCAGGATCATTTCTCGTTCGCGGAAAGCATAAAGAAACGGGCTGAACGTTCCTAAATCCAGTCCGTAAGCGCCTATGCCCACCAGATGACTGGCGATACGATTCAGTTCACAGACCAGCACACGAATGACCTGGGCCTTTTCGGGAATCTTATCTGTCAGTCCACAAAGTTTTTCCACCGCCAACGAATAACCCAGGTTCATATTCATTCCTGCTAAATAGTCCATTCGGTCGGTATAAGGGATGAACTGAATCGGGGTAACATTTTCCCCGATTTTTTCTGCGCACCGATGTAAGTAACCCAAGTGCGGAGTAACTTCCGAGACCACCTCCCCGTCCGTCCTGAGCACTAAGCGCAGGACACCGTGCGTACTGGGGTGCTGCGGCCCCATGCTTACCAGCATTTCGTCCGTGCGCACGTCCAACTCAATGATTTGTTCCTGTTCCGGCGGGAATATCGTGGCCATGGTTCAGCGCTCCGGTGCTGACGTCGGTTATTACCCCAGATACCAAGCTTAAGTTTCGACTTAGCGGCCTCGGATCCCGTGATATTCCAGGGGAAAAACGTAATCTTTCCGCAAAGGATGGCCTTCCCAGTCTTCCGCTAACAAAATGCGGCGCAAATCCGGGTGACCAACGAAGTACACGCCCACTAGGTCGTAGGTTTCGCGCTCATGCCAATTGGCAGCCGGCCAGATGCTGGTCACCGTGGGTACTTCCGGTAACTGGCCGGGCACATTATCCTTCCATCGGGGTAAGAGAACTTTCACGACAAAACGATGCCGTTTGACGAAGCTGGAGAGGTGGTAAACGACTTCCAGGTGTGGCTCAAAGCCGGCTTTGGGCGCTTTCGCAGGGTCTGGCTCGCAATAGTCCACGCCCGTGATGCAATTGAGCATGTCGAACTGCAATCGCGGATCGTCCCGCAAAAAGCGGCACACGTCCACCAAGTCCCCAGCATCCACGACCACGTAAGGATCTATCGCGTCCGGCTTAGTCTGTTGAATCCGCGGGCCAAATTTTTCCACCAGAATCGCAATAATTTCTGCTCCGCCCATGGGCAAATTCCTCGCCGATCCCCGCTTCAGAAGGAAGGATCAAACCTTGGCTGGCGTGCTGAGTTCCTTGCGGCGACGGCAGTATTCGTTGGCCTTCTGGAGGGTTTCCACTTCGGGCGGCAGTTGCACATAACCGCTGCGAGTCGGAACGAGGTAATCCAGGGGCTGACGCTTGGTCAGATCATGCATGGCGCGGATTTTGTCCTGGACACGCATCAAACCCTCCAGAAGCGCTTCCGGACGCGGCGGGCAACCTGCGACATAGACATCCACCGGCACGATGAGATCCACACCCTTGACCACGTTGTAACCGTATTTGTAGTACGGCCCACCGCCGCTGGTGCAGGCGCCCATAGCGATCACAAACTTCGGATCGGGCATCTGGTTGTAGAGCCGCCTCACCCGGCTTGCCATCTTGAAATTAACCGTGCCGGCTACGATCATGAGGTCTGCCTGACGCGGTGTGGCACGAAACGCTCCGGCACCGAATCGGTCGATATCGTAGCGCGAGGCCCCCGTCGCCATCATTTCGATAGCGCAACAAGCTAAGCCAAAGGTCATCGGCCAGACACTTGCCTGCCGTGCCCAGTTGATCGCCTGTTCCAGCGTGGTTATTACCACACCCCCTTTTTCAAATCTCCCTTCCAAGAGACCCATATATCTCCTCCTCCGTCCATAGCAAGGACGTGAGCTACCTCAGGATTGCTGCCGCTTCAAGTTCTGGAGCGGGCTTGTCCAGGAATCATGGCCTGGATCGATTCATTCGCAAGACACCACCCCGGTGTCACCCGGCACCGCATGTGGTTCCTGCCAGGCCGCAGGGCTAAGAAGCGACGGCGGCCTCCGGTTGCAGGACTGCCCGGGGAGCCGGGGCGTCGACGCGCAGGATCTGATTGCCACGCGTGGTCCGCACCCATTCGATGTCGCCGCGTCGCCACAAATATGCGTAGCCAATGAGCAACACCCCGAAAAAGATGGCAATATCCACGAAGGCCAGCCAGCCCCAGGTCAGCGCTTGGCCTGGCGATACAAGCGATGCCGCCGTCTGGGATGTGGTGCTGCCATCCGTGCTGGACAGGGTCGTTTCCGGGAACAAGGTGGCTTCGATAGCCTGCCGTTGTTCGACGGATAGCGTGTCGTCCGCTAAAGCGACGTACTTACCAAAGACCACGGCCCAGGGAAAGAAAAACGCCACTTCCACGTCGAAAATCACGAATAACAAAGCCACGACGTAGTAGCGTACGTCAAACTGCACCCAGGCCGAGCCAACACTGGGTTCACCGCACTCGTAAATCGTCAGTTTTTCTGGCTCTGGACGTTCCGGGCGGATCAGCTTACCGATGAGCAGGTTGACCAGAACAAATCCTGCCCCTACTCCAGCAAATATCAGCACGCCCGCCAAGATAATTCCCATAGCGCCTCCAGGTTGCTACTTTCGCATTTGCTGAGGGCAGAGTCCGACTCCTGGCCCAGGTTCTCTTGGTTCAGGAAGAAGTCGGCAGTTGTAATTTACGGCGTCCGGCAAAGCCGGCATCGAGATCGTGCCAATGCGCTACTTCGGGTTCGCCCAACTTCCAACACAGAAAAACCTCCCGCCCGTGCAAGAGGGCAGGGAAATCCACCAATCCTTCCCAGCCTTTGAATTCCACGCCCAGCCCGTGGAGTTCGCGCAGATATTCTTCCAACTGGGCAGCGTCGCGGTCTAATTGATCGACGAGGCGCTCCCGCTCTTCCGCGTCACAGGCGGATTGGCGTTCGTTCTCCAGGTGGGCGAGGCGATGCTGACGCTGCTGGATCTCGGCTCCCAGAGCGCAGATGTCTTGGACAATCGCCTTGACCAGGGGCAACATGCGATTGGCCTGCTCCACAGTGAAATGCTTTTGGTAGCGAAAAGACCGCACAGGCATGGCCGGCTCCCGTCTTGAGCTCAAGCGGACGGAGTGGTGGCTGGTTGCGGTTTCGCAGGCGGCTGGTCCGGTGGTTTGACCCAGACAGGTTCGGTCAACACTTTTGACGCAGCAATGGCTGTCGGATTCAGAGTCGCCTGGCCCCAGGCGATGTCCAACGGCAGTTTGGCAAAGTCCACGATCAGACCGTCTCGGCTGTAACAGCTGATATCGTAGTTCCAGCCCATCCAAATGCAATCTACAGGACAGGGATCGACACACAGAGCACAAAACATACACTTGGAATAATCAATTTTGAACCCCGTAACACGGAAGCCTTTCCCTACAGGATTGCGGATCTTTTCGATATAGATACAGTCCACCGGGCAGGCACGCGCACATTTGTCGCAACCGATACAGGTGGTTAGATCAAACCGATGGAAACCGCGGTAACGCGCTTTCACGGGAACCGGTTTTTCGGGATACTCGAAATAGTGTGTGAACGTACCGTCCACTTCATAGGCACCCAGACGGCGATTGCCTCGCAAAGTATCAAAGAAATACCGCAGGGTGACCAGCATTCCCTGCGCGACGGTGACTATCGCCAGCAGGACGTTCCGAAACCATTCCCGCATGCGTTTCTCCTGTGCCTGCGCGTCATCTAAGATGCCTCTGTCCGCGCTGTTGTCGTTATTTTACGTCCACATCAGAGCTTTGCCAGTGATCCTGGGCCCGACCGGGCAACTCATGCCTTATCATGGCGATGTGCTGCGGCAGCAAGCCGTGTCCCAACCCGCAGCCCGGTTCCAACTTGTTCTTTTGGGAGTACGACCTGAGCAGGCAGCCGACTTGGCTTACTGGACCTCCGAAACTGCATAAGGGCGATCTGCCTGTGGTTTTGAGGCAAGTCCAACGCCGACTCCGTTCACGGTCTGCTATTTGCTTCCTGGTTTAGCAGCGCGCCGACTTTCGAGAAACTGTCGAACCTCCTGGGTCAAGGGCTTGATGACCTCCGAACGGAATTCTTTTGCGGCATAGACACGACTGGCCACGATTTTTCTCTCTGCGGCAAACACTACGACGACAAATCCTTCTTCTCGAGGCAAGCGATAGGCGGGCGGTCCGCGGTCGTCTTCAAAGACACTGATGGGCAACCGCGCTAAACCTAACTGTTTGCTCCAGGCGACGATTTTCTCATCCAACTCCGGTTGTTGTCGGCTGCAGAAAGTGACCCAGACCCGCCAAGTTTCCGACTTCTCCTGTCGCAGCAGCTGATCCAACTGGATCAGGAATTGGCCGAGCGGTTCATCAGGATGCTGGGCAAAGACAAGGACCGCTGGCCGTTCGGCTGTTTCTCAAACA
>JANWVZ010000064.1 GCA_025056555.1 Gemmatales bacterium
CCGCGGGGCTTCGGCCCAGCAAGGCAGCCGCCGGCTTATTGTAAGTTCTCTGCTTCTGAAAGTTGCCCCTTATGCACTCTCACAACGCTCACATCGTGAGGTTGACACTGTGCGGCAGGAGCTGGAGAACAGGACGAACCCTGCCGAGCCTCCTACGGCTCAGAATTGCTGATGCGTAGCCACGCAGACAAGCGTGGAAAAAGTGCGGAACACTGCTGAGCCTTTAGGAATCTGAAACCGACAAAGGCAGCTTGGCGCGTTACTCAAGCCATGATAACGCGACAAAGGTTCGATATCTTATCGGGGCTCCGCTGGAGATGGGCGGTCTAGCTGCCCTGAGCGACAGGGTTCCAATTACGACATAGGCTATCTGATACATCCCGTATTTTGCTCCGCCCTGCCGCAGGGAGATAATCACGCAAGCGCTGCAGCGACAGTAAGTTGCAGGGGCAATCGAATCTGGTAGTAGGACGGGGGCGTTGGAATTTGAAAATCGCAAAGGTTCCCGATGGTTGCGGTACAGGGTGCTCGATCGAGGCAGGTCATGCTGGAAGGTGAAAGGCAAAGAGAATGCTGACGGTTGCCACACAAGTTGGCCAAACCGCGCAGATCCTATCGGGCGGTGAAAGACACAGAAGTTCCTGGCGCTTGCTGCGCGGTCTGTCCAGTCCGGACAGACCATTTCAGAGGGTGAGGCGCGGAGAGATTGCCGACGCTTGCCGCCCAGGCCGTCCAGCTCGATTGGGTCATCTCCGGGGGTGAAAAAGTAAAGAAATGCCGAACGTTTTATGCACTTTGGATTCGTATGCTGTCGAAACAGCTGACGTGCGATGGTGAAAAGCGAAGGAATGCTTGGCGTTTTATCCACAGCTCCTCCAGTCTAAGGGCGGCTCAACTCAGGCGGTGGCAAGCGGAGCTTTCGCCGACGGCTACCGTGCACGTTGTCTGGCTCGGTCAGGTCATATGGGGCGGGAGAACGCACATGGGGGTAGCGACGGGGCGAGGCAGGGGTGAGTTGGCAGTTGACCTGGAGGAATTCGCTCTTTCCCTGATTGTCCTGAAGTGGCAGGGGATGTGGCATCCGGAGAGTTGGCAGTTAACCGTGACCGCACGCTATTGTTCACGGAGCCGATGCCTATGGGCGAGGTAGTCCAGGGGGACCTCGGCCGCTCAGCGTCAGAGCGCGATGTATCCTATGTTCACCCTGCCTTAGTGGGACGTAATCGAGCGGGAACGTTAGCTGTCCCGCGTGAGGGCGTGCTATTGCCCATGGAAACGATGGCTTTCTTTGGCGAGGTTCAGGGGCGATGTGGGCCGTGCAACGCGGTGGCATGCTATTATCCAGAGCGTAAGCAGCGGGTAGTCACGAATGTTATGGTGAAGGTAACTACAGTATAGTGTGGCATGCTGTTATCTACGACCGATTGGCGGATTGCGAGCGTCATCGCGAGGGGAAGTACAATATGGCGTCGTCTAAGATTGGCCAGAGCGTGACCAATAGTGGTTCCGAGTGTTATCGTGAAGGTAAGAATGGCGTGGCCTGCTGTTATCTAAAGCGAAGCCTGCCAGCGCAGTCGGAATGCCATACGAAGGTAAGTATAGTACAGCGTTGCATGCTATAACCCAAAGCGTAAACAGAAAGCGGATAGTCAGCGCAACGGCGAGGCGAAGGTAAGTACAGTGCGGCGTGATCTGCTGTTTTCTAAATCGGGACCGATAGGCGGATTGCGAGCCTCATCGCGAGGGGAAGTACAATATGGCGTCGCCTAAGATTGGCCAAAGTTCAAACAGTAGGGGGATTCCGAATGTTATGGTGAAGGTAACTACAATACGGCGTTGCATGCTGTAGCCCAGAGCGTAAACAACAAGCGGATTCTCCGGGCGATGGCGCAGGGAAGTTCTAACACGGTGTCACATGTAACTATCGAAAGCGTGGGTAGCCGGTGGCCGGCTCGCACCACGAACCGCGCTGCGACAGACTGAAACCAGCCCACTCAACCAGAAAACGATAGCAGCTCGTGCAGACGGCTCGCACCACGAACCGCGCTGCGACAGACTGAAACCAGGGCTGGAATACTGATGAGCAAGTACTCAGTTCGGAAGCGAGGACTCTGGTTCACTCCCCAACTTAAGACAAGCGGGGACGTGTTGATGGGCGAGTGCTCGTTTCTAAGGAATAAATGAGCACGCTTAGAGCGGCTGGCCGTGGGCAGTGCGCAGTGAAGCGTGTTCTGCCGTTAGGCTGCGGTTGCGCAACGAATTCTTTCGCTTGCGGTGCTAGGTAAAGCGCGTGTTCTGTTGCTAGGCTGCGGTTATGCAACAAATTCTTTCGCTGGCCGTGGGCAGTGCGCGGCGAAGCGCGTGTTCTGTCGTTAGGCTGTGCGGTCGTAGATAGCGTTGACACTCTTGTTCAGGATCGGAAAAGTGCAGAGCCATCGGTTGTCGCGGAATGGCATCCCCTAGTAATCGGGGTCGGATGAGAAACTAACTTCGAGTATGGGAGTTGGCCCTACCCGAGATGTGTCAATCCCCTCGTTCGCGGGGCAGCAGCTTTGAAGAACGAAGCCAGGGTATGTAGGTTCTGAAGTTTGTGTGCTGTCGCTGCGTGATGGCGCGGCGACAAGAGGTCGTTTCAGGCGCCCTGGAGTTGTTGTAAGTTTTCGTCGAGCACGCGAATCTGTTCAAGGAGATCGGCCTCCAGCTGGCGTTGCTGGGCGACGACTTCAGCAGGAGCTTTGCGGAGGAACTGATCGTTGGCGAGCTTAGCGCGAATGGTTTGCAGTTGCCGCTCTTTCTCAAGGCGTTGCTTTTGCAGACGTCTGGTCTCGTTGGCAATATCCACCAAACCTTGCAAGTGCAAGTAAACCTCGAAATCGGCATGGACGGAAGCGGCCGCTTGCGGTGGTCGGGTTCTGTCGGGGCCGCAGTAAAATTCCTGGACGTGGGCCAATTGCGCGAGGAATGGCCGCAACTGGAGGAATTGTTCTGCCACGGCGGCTTCGGCGCGGACCGTAACATGAACGTCGGCCTTTTCAGGTATTTGAAAGTTACTGCGCAGATGGCGGATGGCCCGCACCAGTTCCTGCATCCGGGCCATCTGCTTTTCGACCTCGGCGTCTTGCCAATGAGTCGGGAAACTCGGCCAAGGTGCGACCATGACACTGTCGCGGGCGGGCTGAGGTTCTGGCAGGCCGCGGGTGCCAGCGCACTGATTCAATGCTTGCCAGAGGGATTCTGTGACAAAAGGCATCATCGGATGGATCAGCCGTAGGATCGCATCGAGCACGCCGACGAGCAGACATTGGGCCGAGGCGCGGTGCTGCGCTTCGCGGAGGCGGGCCTTACTCATCTCAACATACCAGTCGCAGAATTCGCTCCAGGTGAAATCGTAAAGTGTTCGAGCCACGTCGGCTAAACGGTAGGCTTCCAGGTCGCGGGTGACTTGTTCGGAAATCCTGCTGAGTCGGCTCAGGATCCATCGGTCCTCGATGGGCAAAGTGTCGTAGGAAATGGTGGCGGGGGCGTAGCCTTCGAGGTGAAGCAGGACAAAGCGAGCGGCATTCCAGAGTTTATTGGCAAAGTTCCTGCCGATCTCGAAGCGTTCCGAGGCTTGACGTGCCGTGGGAAGTTCGGGGTCTTCCGTGGGCCAGGGGCCACCCGGCCGGAAGGGCTGCTTACATTGCGGACAAGTGACCCGGCGGGTGCGCAGGTAAAGGTGTTCCTGCTTCTGTGGCACCAGGGCCTGACAATGCGGACAAACATTAGCCACGGGCATGCGGACGTCCTGCGTCTCGGTGGCTAACTGACACAGGCCGAAACGTAAAGCATCGGTACCATAGAGCGTGATGATGTCCAGCGGATCGACACCGTTGCCTTTGCTTTTGCTCATCGTTTCGCCAAAACCGTCGAGAATCTTGGGGTGCACGTAAACGTGATGGAAAGGAATCCGGCCTGTGTTATAGAGTCCCATCATGACCATGCGGGCGACCCACAGGGTAATAATATCGCGGCTGGTGACCAGGACGTGGGTGGGATAGTAGTAGCGCAAATCGGGAGTGTCGTCAGGCCAGCCGAAAACTTCGTGTGGCCAAAGGGCGGAGCTGAACCAGGTATCGAGCACATCGGGGTCCTGCTCGGCCTGGAGCGGCGAATTGGGGTCACCGAGTTCGGGCAGGTCGCTCAGGGTGCACACCAGCCACTGCTGGTGAGTTTCATCCCAGCGCCACACCACATCCGGGCGCTCTCCGAACAGCTGCTTGAGCAGCCGCTCGTCCGCACGCGTGTACCAGATGGGAATACGATGGCCCCACCAGAGTTGACGGCTGATACACCAATCACGTTTTTCGCTGAGCCAATCGAGGTAGGTCCGGGCGTAGCGCTCTGGGAAGAAACGAATGCTGCCGGATTGCACGGCCAGGATGGCTCGCTCGGCCAGGCCGGCCATGCGCACAAACCACTGCTCGGAAAGATACGGTTCGATAGGGGTCTTGCTGCGGTCGCTATGGGCGAGTTCGATGGGGCGATCTTCGACACTTTCGAGCAGACCCAGTTGCTGCATGTCCTCGACGACACGACGGCGCGCTTCATAGCGATCCAACCCGGCATAGCGACCGCCGTTTTCGTTGATCGTCCCATCGGGGTTGAGGATGTTGATTTTCGGCAGGCCGTGCCGCAGGCCACATTCATAATCGCGGAAGTCGTGGGCAGGGGTAACTTTCACAGCACCGGTGCCGAGCGTCGGATCTACTAATTCGGCATCGGCGATGATGGGAATCTCACGATTGACCAGAGGAATCCAAGCCTTTTTACCGATAAGATGCCGATAACGCGGATCGTCGGGATGAACTGCGACCGCGGTGTCGCCGAGCATCGTTTCCGGCCGGGTGGTGGCGAAGCGGATGTATTCGCTGGTGCCGACGATGGGATACTTGAAAGTCCAGAAATGCCCAGGAACGGTTTCGTGGAAGATTTCATCGTCGGCGACGGCGGTTTGCAGAGTAGTATCCCAATTCACCAGGCGGTAGCCGCGATAGATCAAGCCCTCACGGAAGAGGCGAAAGAAAGTTTCGCGAACGGCGCGGCTGCAAATGGGGTCGAGAGTGAAGCGGGTGCGGCGCCAATCACAACTGCACCCCAGTTCCCGCAACTGGCTCAGGATGCGTGCTTCATACTGATCTTTCCACTGCCAGATGCGGCGAATTAGCGCTTCACGGCCCAGGTCATGGCGAGTTTTTCCTTCGGACTGCAGAATCAGTTTTTCCACGACGGCCTGGGTAGCGATACCCGCGTGATCGGTGCCAGGCACCCAGCAGGCGTTGTAGCCTTGCATACGGCGCCAGCGGATGAGCACATCCTGCAGTGTGTTATTCAGTGCGTGCCCCAAATGCAGCGCCCCGGTGACGTTGGGGGGCGGGATTACGATCACGAAGGGCGTGCGCTGGGGATCCACGTCGCTATGATAATAGCCGCGCTCTAACCAGAACGTTAACCAGCGCTTCTGCGCTTCGTGCGGGTCGTATTGTTTCGGCAAATCCTGGATCATACCAGCCGCTCTCCGGTAGGTGAGGTCAGCGCAGCCCCAGGGGAATGGCGCATCGCCAGCGGAGACGTTGTCCCGCCCACGTTCGGCCGCGGCTCAAGGCGAGCCAAGGAGACCGTTGGCCTCTTTGAAAAGCTTGTACTCGAAGCTATCTACCAGCGCCTGCCAGCTGGCCTCGATGATATTCTCACTGACACCCACTGTGCCCCAGATATCCTGACCGTCGCCCGACTCGATGACGACGCGGACACGGGCTGCCGTGCCGGCACGGGAGTTGACTACCCGTACCTTATAATCAAGCAGCCGCATCTGTTTCAGTGCGGGGTAGTAGGGTTCCAGGGCCTTACGCAAAGCCGCATCCAGGGCATTCACCGGCCCATCGCCCTCAGCAACCACGTGTTCCACCTGACCACGAACCCGCAACTTGACGGTAGCTTCACTTTCGAGCCGGCCCGCGCTGTCCGCCTCCACCGTAACGTGGTAATGAAGGCGCTCGAACCACGGCTGATACAGCCCGGCCATTTTGCGCACCAGCAAATCAAAGGACGCCTCCGCGGCTTCAAATTCATAGCCCTGGTTCTCCAGGTCGCAGATACGTTCCAAAACGCGACGCAGCAAGTTCTCGTCGAGGGGAATCTTCAGGCGGTTCGTCTTGGCGGCAATATTGCTGCGCCCGGAAAGCTCGCTGATGAGAATGCGGCGTTCGTTGCCGACCAGGGCGGGGTCAATGTGCTCATAGGTGGCGGTGTTACGCACCACCGCATGTACGTGCATCCCTCCTTTGTGTGCAAAGGCACTGACGCCGACGAACGGCTGATTATTGCGATAATTCATGTTGGCCGTTTCGTAAACATACCGCGAGACTTCTGTCAGTTTCCGCAGGCTTCCCGGCTGGAGCACCTGATAACCTTTCTTCAGCGCCAGATTGGCGAGAATGCTGATCAGGTCGGCGTTGCCACAGCGTTCGCCAATGCCATTGATCGTGCCCTGAACCTGAATCACTCCCGCATCCACCGCAGCGAGAGAATTGGCCACGGCCACATCGCTATCATTGTGGCAGTGAATGCCCAGGGGGGTGGTCACGGCCTGTTGCGCCAGACGGACGGCCTGGGTAATGCGGTCAGGCAATGAACCGCCATTAGTGTCGCACAAGATGATCCGCTGGGCTCCTGCTTCCTCGGCAGCGCGTAGCGTCTGCAATGCGTAATCCTGGTGGGCATGCAGGCCATCGAAAAAGTGTTCCGCATCGTAGAAGACCTGACGACCCTGACTGCGCAAGTAACTGACGGTCTCGCGGATCATGCGGAGATTTTCGTCGAGGGAAACGCCGAGCACCTGCGCCACATGCAAGTCCCAGGTCTTGCCTACGACGGTCACAATGGGTGCTTCCGAGGCCAATAAAGCGCGCAGACCGGGATCGTCTTCGGGTCGGCAGTTCTTGCGTCGCGTCATGCCAAACGCGCAAATCCGTGCGTGCCGCAGGGGGAGGTGGCGGATTTCCTCGAAGAAATCAGCGTCTTTTGGATTGGAATACGGATAACCACCCTCTATGTAGTCCACTCCCAGGTCATCGAGCTTGCGTGCGATCAGGAGCTTGTCCTGAAGTGAGAAGTTCACTCCCTCCCCCTGACTCCCATCGCGTAAGGTTGTGTCATAGATTTCGATGCGTCGGCTCATGGTGGTGTTCCACGGGATGAGAATGAATAGATCGGCAGCAGGCGCTCGGGACCGTATCGCTCGCCCTGAGGCGGAGAATATTGCCGGGACGTCATCCCATTAGAGTGCCGCTGCCTCCTGGCCTGGTGCCCCTGCCCAACAAAAAAGCCCTGAGGTATTCCCCAGGGCCGGCCGCGTCGTTGTCGTCTTGTGCAAAGGGAGCGTTCCGGCCCGTCACAGGCCGGTACGAATCGTGACCCAGGCTATTCCTGCTCCGCCGCTCCCGCCAGGCGTCATCGGGGTAATCTCCTACGGGGTTGGCACATCGGCATGATCATAGCGTGAGACCTGTCCCCTGTCAAGCACCGGCGGGTGAAGGAGGATTAGCCTTTCTGCTGCTGATCAATAGCGCACGATGAAGTCGAGGGTCAGCCGCTCATCGAGAACGTCCCGGCGATTGGTGATAGGGAATTCATAACCGAAGCCGAGCTGGCTCTGTTCGCTGAACTTGTAGCGAAATCCCAGGGCGAGGGTGATGATGTCGTTGCCCGCCACATCGGCAGAACCGAGATTGACCAAGTCGCCCCCTTCAAAACTGAACGGTACCTGGTTGCCACTGCGCAGCCAATGATACCAATGCCACTCGATCAGGGGATAGAACCGCTCTGTCCACTGATAGTCCCAATGGTGGCTCCAAATGAATAGCTGGCTGTTTTCGCTGGTATTATTAGGGAGGCGGAAGGTCAGATTGGTCACATAATGGAAGCCAGGAATGATTTCCAGCGCTGCCGAAACAAACGGATTCCAGATGCCATCTCCCTGGCCTTGCAGAACGCGATGGGAACCCAGGTCAATCTCATAGGTTAGTCCGATTGCGGAGACATAGGTCCGCAGCGGATCGCGTAGCCAAGTGTATTTGAAACCCAAGGCGACATCGGCGAACCCTTGTTCATCATGGAGAGTGGCATCCGGTTGCAGCGTAATCAGGCCGTCCTTGACCGCGATGAACGACCACCGCTCGTTCAGCGCAACACGCACCTGCATGGCATAGACCTGAAAATCGCCTCCTCGCAGGACAGGGTTGTTCTCAGGGATTAGCTGATTGATGAACAGAAAACGCAATTCGGTCAGGGCGCGGGGATCTTCAAAGAAGACGGGGTTGGTGACGGGTGTGATGAAATGATCGAACGCATGGTCGCTTTCCAAGGGCGCCGGCTGCCATTCTAGTACCAAACTATCGCTCATCACAGTGGCAATTGCCAGCGGGGTTTCCGCGCTTGTAAGTCCCTGGCCCCACAGCGAGGATTCTCCTATTAGCGGGAGCAAGAGCGCGAGGGTAAGCACCCGGGATTTCATGCTTCGACCTCCGTTCAGCTTAGCTCCTTTTGTTACGGCGCTTTCTTCGGCAGAGGAGCTACGCCCAGATTGTTGGTCATCATCGAACCAATAAGCCCCGCCACTTCATCGGGTAAATTTGATTCCACACCCCTGCATCCATAAGCGGGTGGCACGATGGGTAAAGCCGGATTTGTTTCTGTGGATTCTCTGAGAATTACAAAAGATAACTGCTGACAAATGGAGCGAATCAATTATCAGTTTTTTTGATAAACTCCCTCTTGTCTGCGGACGTACCAGCAGTAGCTCATAATCGGAAAGACCTGCCCACCTACTATACCTTCAGGCCTCTGCTGGCAATGAGTCCCGACGACAAAGTAAGACTGATCCGTTGTGAGGTGCAGGGCTCGGGATTTACCTGAGTTGTCGCTGGTTGAAGCGGCGTGTCCGTAGTTTCTTCGTCAGCCGAGCAGCAGTAACGCGATTTCGTCGATCAAGCTGCCCTCGTGCTGCAAAGCCAGCGGAAAACAGTCCCCTTGATTGAACCCCCCCTGAGAAAAAATCGCTCAGGATAGCCTCGGAGGCGGTCTCCGAGGTTGGATGAACTGCTACCTTTTACCGAAAGGAGGTTCGCTAATGCTCCGCTACGCATTCGCGCTCATGGTGTCGGCCAGTCTGATCGGACTGGTTCACGCCGGCCAATTCAACAAGAAGCTCAAGATCGGCGATCCGTGCCCCACCTTCCAGAACCTGGATGGTGTGGACGGCAAGAAGCACTCGTTGAGCGATTACAAGGACAAGGACGTGCTGGTGATTGTCATCACCTGCAATCATTGCCCCGTGGCCCAGGCTTACGAAGATCGCATCATTCAATTTACCAGGAAATGGTGCACGGGAGCTGACAGCAAGGTGGCTTTGGTCGCCATCAATGTGAACAACCTGGAAGCTGACAAGCTCCCGGCTATGATCACTCGGGCCAAGGAGCGGGGTTTCAACTTTCCGTATCTCTACGATCCCTCTCAGAAAATCGCCCGCGACCTGGGAGCCTCGGTCACGCCGGAGTTCTTTGTCTTCAATAAAGCCCGCAAGCTCGTGTACATGGGAGCCTTGGACGACAACATGAATAACCCCAAAGTCAATTATCTGGAAGCGGCGGTCGAGGCCATCCTCAAAGGCTCAGAGCCTGCCGTCAAGGAAACCAAGGCGCGAGGCTGCACAGTCAAATACGACGCGAATTAGTCCAACCCGCAGGCAACCGCCGGAGTCAGTGAATTATCTCTTCGCCTTGAGCTGGGCTGCCTCGTCTCCCTCAGCCTCTTGATGTACAAGCCAACCGGCGGGGTGGACTACCTGAGTACGCCCCGCCGGAGTTCTTGCGACCTTCGGATCTCGCAGGCACGTTACTGCATCCCCCATGAGCCTGGAATTGCCCGCGGCAGTTTATCTCTTCAAGGCCCCGTTCCCCGATGCACTTTTCCGTTCGACAAGCCATGCAAAGGAACCCCATTGGGCGATGCACTCAGGGCGGAATGGGTCGCGCACTCAGGGCATCCCGCTGTCAGACCGTCAGATGGACTCGTGGAAAACCCGCCAGCCGTTGTGAGGCAAGTCCCGTAGAAATCATCCAACTATTCCGCCGCCGGCGCACCAGTGTGCCCTTGCTCCGTCCTGGTAAGCCAGCAATTCCTACCATATGATTGGGGTGAGGTCCTGGAACAGCGGTGAGCGAAGCCAAGCGTGTGGTGACCTGCATCCCTGTGAGGCACGAAGCCATGCATTCGGAAAAGGTCCCGTATATTCAGGAAATCGGTGAACGCGAATTTGAAAAAGCGGTTCTGGAACAATCCCGACGGGTGCCTGTGGTCGTGGATTTCATGGCGTCGTGGTGTGCGCCGTGTCGGCAGCTGGGGCCGGTCTTAGAACGGCTAGCCCACGAGTATGGCGGCCGATTTGTGCTGGTCAAGGTGGACATTGACCAGAATCCCTATTTGGCGATGAGTTTGGCCGTCGAAGTTGTGCCCACCGTGATGGCGTTCAAGGACGGTCATCTCGTCGGGCGTTTTCACGGTGCCTTGTCTGAAGAACAAGTGAGACACTTCCTGGATGGTCTGGTGCCCAGCGCTTGGCAAACGGAGTTAGCTCAAGTCCGGGAATTGCTGGGTCACGATGCGCGCGCGGCACTGGCACGGCTCGATGCCTTGCGGCAGAGCCGACCCGACGATGAAAACCTCGCTGCTCTCCGGGCCGTCGCCTTAGCGGAGTTGGGACGCTGGTCGGAAGCTTTGGAAGAAGCACGGCGGGTAACCGAAGGGAGTGATTACTACCAGGAGGCAGCCAATGTTCTGGCCCGTGCTACTTTTCGCGAGGAAGCCGAGCAGGCCGGGGGCTTAGCGATGTGTCAGGCCCAGGTCCAGGCTCATCCCGACGATGCTCAGGCGCACTACCGCCTGGGTATCTGCCTGGCGGCTGCGGGACGATTTGCCGAAGCCCTGGAAAGTCTTCTTCGGGCCGGGGAATTGCAGCCGAGTCTGGCGCACGGACCGGTTCGCGAAACCATGGTGCGGATTTTCAACCTGGTCGGCCCCGACAGCGAGTTGGCTAACACGTATCGCAGCCGGCTCGCTGCCCTGCTTTACTGATTCCCCTGCCACAACCGTTCTACCCGCGCCCGCACGGGATGGCCCGCAGGCAAATCCGGAACAAGCAACGGTTGATGGGGCCAGTCCGCTTGCGTGCCGTCCAGATGGATTGCTCCTTGTGTGCCCAGCAGGAACAAGTCTAAACCCACGGGCCGAGGATACTCCGGCGACCAGGCGTTCTCGCGCGGCACGGTCTGATGGGCCGGCTCATTTGCCAGGTGAGTAATCACCGCCGTGGCTGACGGACGCAGGGTGACTATCAGAGTCACGTCGCGGCCGTCATCGCTGCGGACCATGGTCATGGTCTCGGCCGGCTGTTGCATCCACTGACTGAGCAATTCGAGCAGGCACGCCAGCTTCGGGGGGAGTTGCGCGAGCGGCGTGGCGCTTTGCCAGACCCAACGGGCAAACACCAGCGGGCCCAGTCGGCGTGTGCGCAGTACCTCGGCAATTTGCTGCACCAGCGTCTCCCAGCGATTCACGTCGGCTGCTCCGCTTACTCGGGCAGTAAGCCACGATTGGCGAGGACCGGATTCCAAGGCCGCAGTTGCCAGGTGACGAAAATCCCTTCGCGGCAAAACGGATCATTGCTGAGCAGTTGCTCGGCCTCCTGCCGATCAGAAGCCTCATAAATAATCAAGGCTCCGCTGTCATCCGTAAAGGGTCCGGAGGCGACCAGCTTGCCTTGCTCTTTGAGTTGCGCCAGGTATTGGCGGTGAATCGGGCGCACCGTTTGAATTTTCTGGCGATCTGCAGTGTATTCGATAATGGCAGCAAATTTCATGGCCTTGATCCTGATGGACGGCTGAGCGTTGCTGGATCAGTATTTGAGCCAGAGCTTACGGTCAAGGATGCGATAGTTGAGAGCTTCAATAACATGTTCGGGTCGGCAGGGGTCACTGTCTTCCAGATCGGCAATGGTGCGTGCGACCCGCAGTACACGGTCGTGAGCGCGGGCCGACAAACCCAATTGCTCAACGGCGCCGCGGAGAATGGTTTGCGATTGGCTGTCAAGTCGGCAGAACTCCCGCAATTGCCGGCTGGACATGTGGCCATTCAGGAGCTGTCCATGTCCGAAACGCTGACCTTGCCGCTGGCGGGCCCGCAGCACCATGTCGCGCATTTGCGCACTGGTCAGGCCGCTGCGCGAACTGGCCAAGTCCTGCCAGGGGACTGCAGGCACTTCCACATGCAGGTCTATGCGATCCAGAAGCGGCCCGCTGATTTTGGAAACGTAACGTTCAATGGCCGTCGGCGTGCACACACACTGTCGCCGAGTGTCTCCGAAATAACCGCACGGACAGGGGTTCATGGCCGCTATCAGAATGAAGTTCGCCGGAAACGTCGTCGAAGCCAGGGCTCGGGAAATGGTGACGCGACCCTCCTCAAGAGGCTGACGCAAGACTTCCAGGGTACGGCGGTCGAACTCCGGAAGCTCGTCCAGAAAGAGCACGCCGTGGTGCGCCAGGGAGATTTCCCCCGGCGTCGGGATGGAACCGCCTCCCACCAGCCCGGCGTCGCTGACCGTGTGATGCGGTGCGCGAAACGGCCGTACCGTCAGCAAGGGCTGGTCCGGCGGCAACAGGCCCAGGGCGCTGTAGATCCGTGTGGTTTCCAGACTTTCTTCCAGAGTCAACGGGGGGAGAATCGTAGGCAGGCGTCGGGCCAGCATGGTTTTGCCGGAACCAGGAGGGCCACTCATCAGGACGTTGTGTCCGCCCGCGGCGGCTATCACCAGGGCCCGCTTGGCGAATTCCTGACCCCGCACGTCTGCAAAATCCACCTCATAAACGTTCAAGCGCGAGAAAATTCCATCCACGTCGCAAGGAACTGGCGGGAACTCTCCAGGCCGGGAAAGTAACTGCACCGCTTCCTTCAGCGACCCGGCGGGATACACTGAAACCCCCTGCACCACCGCGGCTTCGCGAGCGTTGGGAGCGGGCACGAGGAAATGCTGCAGTCCCAGGCGATGGGCCGACAACGCCATGGAAAGTGCTCCATTTATACGCCGCGTGGAGCCATCCAAAGCCAGCTCGCCAACCACGGCCCAATTTTCCACCCGCGGCGGATTCAGCTGCCCGGAACTGATCAGCATTCCCAGTGCGATGGGCAGATCAAAACTGGCCGCATCCTTGCGCAGATCCGCGGGCGCCAGATTGATGACCACACGTCCAGACGGAGGTTGGTAACCGAGATTGGCCAAAGCGCGCTCGATGCGGTGTGTGCTTTCCCGAACGGCTGCCTCCGGCAAACCCACCAACACCGTCTTTGGCAAGCCGGGGGATACGTCCACCTCCACATCCACCGGCACGGCATCAATGCCCACTAAGGCAAACGTTTTCAACCGCGCGAGCATCCGTTTCTCCTCGCTCGTTCAGGTGTCCCAGGCTCGCTCGTCAGTCGCGGTTATTGTCGCTGGAGCGAACAAGAAAATCAAGTAAGGCCGTGTCTCGCAGGAGGAAACCCCCAGCGCCAGGTCGCTTCCGAGCTGAGAGTCCGCTTTCAGACTTGTCTAAGGCAACACGGCTGGGCCGCCAAACACCAAACGATCGTCGTTCAGGACGAAGCGGATAATCAGCTCGCGGTCCAATTCGCTCAGGTGCAGGGTCGTACAGACGCGGCGCATCGCCTGGAGCCGCTGCTCCCGTTTCTCATCGTTTTCCGGGACCATCTGCTCCAGTTCGTTCCACGTGCGTTCCCAATCACGTTGCCATAGCTGAGCATTTGCGTTCTCGGTGTCGCGAAACGCAGGCATCCACGATCGGGGATTGGCCAGACGCGACCAGCGTACCACGCTGGGGCCATAATACTGTCGCGAATAAGGCGCATGAAGCAGGCCGCGGAGCCAATCGGCATCGCCATAGCCGGTCAGGTCCGGCCCGTTGGTATCGCCGCCGCCAATGCCGCTATATACATGGCACCGCAGACAATGCGTTTCATAGGCGAGGTAACCCCGTGCGAAGGCTGAGGTATCCTGCTCAAATGCCTGGCGCTGCGGTCCTTCCTGCGGTACCGCGCGGCGCGGATGAGCGGCCAACCAGGCAGCAATGCGCTTCAAATCCTCTTCCAGTCGCGCCGTGGCCTGGGGCGGTTCTCCCGCCTTCTGCGCCCTGGCATCGGCACGAGCGGCGCGCTCGTATTCGCGGCGTAGCCAACTGGCCATCTGTGGCATCACCTGCGACTCGACGCTGGTTTCGTCCCGCATCCTTTGCAACAGCTGGTAAATCCAATCCTGCGTGCCAAAGTTATGCAGGTCGGGAGCGACCGCGTTCTTGACGGGAATAAGTGTCCCGAACCCGTGGCAGGTCGCGCAATGGGTTTGATATAATTCCCGGCCTCGTGTCCGGGGATCGCGGCGGAGTAACTCCGCGGGTCCTTCCACGGGAATACCCCGAGCGGCTAACTGAATCGCGCGCTGGGCCCGGTCCCGCTGCTTATGCAATTCCTCCTGAAACTTCTCGGCGCTGGCCGAGGGGCCATAATCATTCCACCAGGCCCACGCCGTCAGGCCTGCAATGGCGGTCGCCAGAACCAGCAGGAGCACAACGCTGACGCAGTGGATCCACCATCGTGCCCGGCCCCGACCTGCCAGAGGTAAGACGAACAGCACGAGTAACACCACTACCGGCCCGAATACCGTCGCCCAGGAGGCCCAAGGTCCTTCAAGACTCTTGCGTAGTTGAAACAAAAACCAATAAGTCCATTTGGGACGGGCAATCGGGTAATCCACATTCGGATCCGCTGGAGCCTCCAGAGCTGCGCCACAACCGGAACGGCCCAGGTAAGCCCACCGTAGCCATGCTCTCGTCTCTGCGGTGTCAGAAGCAGGCTCCTGCCCCGCTGGGCGGTCGTGATGGGAATTCAGCGGCATGGCCTGTGGTATCAGACAGAGGCTCGCCAGTATAACCAGGAGTACCACGCGCGCCACTTGCGGACGCCACCGTCCGTGGGATCTGGTGCCATTTTCGGAGTCCATCTTTTCCTCTTGTTGCAGGTAACGTCGCAGAGCCAGGTGGTGGCTCAGGAGCAAAAACGCCAGCACGACGGGCAACACCACTACATGCAGAGCATAAAGCCGAGTCAACGTCAACTGGCCTGCCTCGGTTCCCCCCAGGATCCAGTACTGAAGCAGGGGGCCCAGGCCGGGAATCCCGCCAATAATGTTCAGTTCCACCTGCAACGCCCAGTAGGCCTTCTGATCCCAGGGAAGGGGATTGCCGGTCAGATCGGTTGCCATAGTGGCGGCGAACAGCAGAAGCGCAGTCCACCAGACAGCTTCTCCCGGAGGCAGGTGCATCCCCGTGAGCCCGAGGTGCAACAGATACGCGGCCATAAGAACAATCATCGCTTCGGCTGCGAAATGATGCAGTCCACGCACCAACCAGCCGAACGGCAATTCATATTGCACGAAATAGACGCTGCCCCAGGCACTGGCACTGCCCGGACTGTAAGCGAACATCAGCAGGATGCCGGTCAGCACCTGGATGGCAAACACAAAGGTCAAACCACTCGCCCAGACGTAACGCCAACGGTGGCTGCGGGATGTCACCCCTGAGGTCAGGAATTCCTTGAGCCTTTGATAGCCGAATCGTTCCTCCAGCCAGTTGTACCAGCTTTGCCACACGGGGTCTGCCTCGCGTAACGCCGCTCACTCACAGTCAGCGTTTCATAGCCGAATCAGCTTCTCGGAATGGCTTGCGGGATGTCTGGGACGAATTCCTGATAGTCCACTTCGACGAAATAGTCGGGCGGATTCGTTGAGCTGCTTTTGTCGGGCACCAATCGTACTTGCAGACGATCCATAGGCCGTGGCGGAGGACCCTCCAGGACCTGACCGGATAAATCAAAAACCCCGGCATGGCACGGGCAGCTGAAGCGATCGTCCATAGCATCGTAACGGACGGAACAACCTAAATGCGGACATACCGCGCTGAAAGCCACCAGCGCGGACTGGGGATCATTGGGTTCGATTTTCTGGTTGGGATCATGCACCAGCCAGACCCGGCCCAATACTTGATTAGGATGAATCATCCAGGCATCCCGACGGGTTTCCCGCACTACCACTTCATATATCCGCTTGCCGGTGGTGGCGGAAGTTTTTCCGTGTTGAAGTATATCGCTCAATCTGGCCACTCGGCGAAATCCACGCAACGGCCGTTGGCGTCGTCCCACATCCGCCAAATATATCAATGCGGGCACCCCCAACAACGCTGCTAAGGCCGTCTTCAAACCGCCCCAGACCCATTTCAGAAAGCTCCGCCGGTCGTGTGCGGCCTTATTCACAGCGGTGCCCGTCGTATCACGGGCGTGATCGGGCAGGTTCACAGGTGTCGCTTCCGACATGGTCAGGGCCTCACACGATTATGCTCGCAGCCCTCATCGGGTACGGGTTATTCTTCGTATTGCTTGAGCATCAACCCCCATGCAGCGCTGGACAAAATCGGTTCTTCGGTCTGGCCGATAAGCATCGGCCTCGTTAGCGCTCGACCGCGCCCGGGCAGCATCGAGCGGGTTTTTCCGTTCGAGCGGCGTCGGGCGGCCCGGCTCGTGCGCCGGAGGCGCTTATTTGCTGTATTCTTTCAGATAACCTTGGAACTGCTGTCGGTGGGTTTCTTCTTCTTCGAGAATCTCCACCGCGAGGTTTTCGGTGACGTAATCGTTATGCTGGCGAGCCAGTTCGATGAGTCTCTCATAATGGGCAATGGCGTCTTCTTCAGCAGCAATCACCCCCTTGATCACGGCAACTACATCCGTCGGATCGCTGGGCGGTTGCAGCATCTTCTGCTCGAACTTCAGCGACAGACTGCCATAGATCGACCCGCCTAACTGCTTGATGCGGTTTCCCAGACGCTGGGCATGTCCTAACTCGCCCTGGATGTCGCTGAGCAAAGACTGCTTGATGTGATCCGCACGCACTCCTTCGAGATGTAAAGCGTTGCCCAGATAATTGACCACGGTCTCGACTTCCATGCAATAGGCTTTCTGCAATCCTTCCAGCACTTCCTTACTCGGTTTGCTCATAGAGGCTCTCCCTGTCGGCTGTGTGGCTTTTGCTGGGATTGGCTTATGATAGCGAAGAAGGCCGCGGGGTCGAAGGGACATCGCCTTGCGGAGATTCGCCCGTGTAGCGCTTCCAGCGTGCTATGACTGCCACCAACAGCAGTATTCCGACGCCCGAAGCCACACCTATCAGCAACAAAAGTTCCCGGCTTACGCGGCGCGGTACCTGAGCGGAAACTGCAGCCAGTCCAAGAATGCGACGGGCTTCCATTTGCACGGCAGGATTCCTGCTACTTTGCAATTCCTGCAAGCGGGCCACGACCTGCTCCTGTCCACGAACAAAACCCGGTCGCCTGCGTTCCGCATCCAACAGGGTGCGCAAAACCGCCAGCTGCACCATACTTACCGCAGCGGCATCGTACCCACTCGGCGAATCATCGCGGTAACGCTGGGCCAGAACCGATTCGTCCAGCAGTTCCTCGATCAGGCGCCAGGGCGTGCGGGCACTATGACGACGGAGCAGGGCCAGGGCGGCGTTGTATTGGATTTCCAGAACGGCCCGTTGTGGTGTGGCGCTTTCCAGCAGGCGTGGTGGGTCGTCGCGGCGCAGCAACTCTAACAAGAGCGGTTCCAGTTCCGGCTCCGGCCAGTTGGCCAGGGCCAGGCAGGCGAACTTGCGGCTCATTTCGTCATCGGCATGCACGGCCAAGGTCAAGGCCTCGTGGAGTTCTTCGACCAACCGGGGCGTCTTATCCTTAGTCGTCGGCTCGGTTGGGCGGCTTTGGTCGGAGGAGGCGGTGCTCAGACGCGGTCGGCGTTGTTCCCAATACTGCCATGCCAGTCGCGCCAGTTCCGCTTTACGTCCCTCACCAGCCGCAAGTTGCTGCAAATTCAGGGCCAGGCGTTGCCGATCTTCTTCGGAAACCTCTGCGAGTTCCTCGATGCGTCCGCCGAGATTAGCCAAGGCCACGAGACTATTCCGCACGCGTAACCCGGCCACATTGACTTGGCGACTTTCAGGGCCATCACCAGACCCTTCGAGATACTCAATATTCCGAACATGCCCACGCACCATCCGACACAGCACCGGAACGCCTATTGGCACATGGAAATGTCCCAACGCCGCCGGCAGAAACTCCGCCAGATGCGGGGCCTGACCGGGATCACCAGCGGCAAATGCGGAGGATTCCCGATTCAATTCCTCCTCGAGCAAGACAGTCAAGTCCAGGGCAAAACCCACGTCGAGACGCAGAGCCAGCTTCCGCGGCAGAATCTGGGCCAGGTCTTGTGCCGTACGCCAGCGTACCGGATCGTGCTGCGAACGTAAGCCTTGGAGAAAATCGTGGGGTTCATAGCTGCCTGGCGCCAGCCAGCCAAAGAAGAGCCAGACTAACCCTACTAACACTGCCACCACCACCCCTGGAATCAGGAACAGCTGCGCAATCAGTCGCGCGCTGGGCGGTTCTACGGGAGGCAACCCCTCCTCACTGGATGTTTCCGGTTCATGGCGATGCCCTTGGCCGTCAGGCGAGGGCAGGTTGTCTGGGGTTGACTCACTCATGGAATCTCAGGTCTCATGGCGACGGGCGGTTGTGTAAAATTCACCGGGACACACCCATGAAGCTGGCTAAGCCATTGAATAATCTAGCCCGGCGGGACGGGCTGGCAAGCGCCGGACACTCGGTCGGACCTCGGATAACCTTATGCCTCTGACTTTGGAAGAATACGCCGATTATCTGGACAAACGCACGGACTTGAGCTGGCCGAGTTTGCCAGCCATTCAACCGCGCAAGGCCAAGCCCTGGCTCACTCAGCTCCCCGGCATCCGCGGTGTCGTCTGGGGTTGTTATGGTATCCTTGTTGCCATCAGTGGTGGGGAACTGATCTGGCTGCCCCAGGACAAGTTCGTCACGGAGCTGGCCTTCGACAAGGTGGTGCGGGAGTTCAAGCTCTGGCAGGCGATGACCCGTAAACCCGGTAATCCCGCTGAGCATCTATGCGCCATGTATCGGCAAGTTCTGGAGGAACTGCAATTTCAGGCGAGCGGTCGCGACCGTTATCCTGAAGTGCGCGCTGAAAAAGTCTGGGAGGCCCTGTTCAAGAAGCTGAAACCTTCCGACTTCAGCTTCGATCCGTTGTTTTATGGCGATTTCACGGACTTCTGCCTGAAGGTGGCCTAC
>JANWVZ010000065.1 GCA_025056555.1 Gemmatales bacterium
CTTGACAAACTTATCAGCGCCGCCGCTGGCGAGTAATTTGCCATCGGGACTGAACCGCACGCCGAAAATCGTATCGCTATGCGCATCGCGTTTCTCGAAGACGACCTTGCCCGAGGGCAATTCCAGGATGCGCAGTTCGCCTTCTTCGGTCGGCGCTCCGCCACCGGTGGCCAGATATTTGCCATCGCGCGAAAAATCCAGAGCGGTAACACGGTCGCTGAATCCTGTGAAGCGGTGACGCATCTGGCCTGTTTGTACGTCCCAGAGAATCACTTCCTGGAAACCGCCGCTGGCCACGACTCGGCCATCGGGGCTGTAAGCCAGGGCCTGCACCAGGTCGAGATGAGCGATGTTCATCGGCTGCCCTTTATCGTCCTTGAGTTCCGGGTTGACCAAGGCGCGAATAAACTGCCCCGTGGCCGCATCGTAAACGTGAATTTCACTGCCCCGACTGGCCACCAGCGTGGACTTATCCGGACTGATCGCCAGAGCGCCGATGGGACGAACGCCCGCAGGAATCAGTCCGAGCTTGAATTCGCGTTTACGAGTGATGGCCACACTCGGACCACGCGCGCCCTGCTCGATCCACAGCCTGATAAGTGCCAGTTGTTCGGGAGTCAGGGGGTCGTCTTTGCCCCCTTTCTTGACGGGAGGCATGACGGGCTGCTTAGTTCGTCCCGCCAACTGCACCAGTAAACTGTCATTGGGCCGACCAGGTTGTACCGCCGGGCCACGCTTACCCCCCTTGATCAGGCCTTCATACGTGCTCATGTCGTAGCCGCCCGATTTTACCGGCCCTGCATGGCAACTGAGACACTTGTCCTCCAAAATGGGGTAAATGTCCTTCTCGAAACTGATCGGCTCCTTGCGATTCAGGGTAATCACTTTGATCGGCTCGACATTGGCTTCCTGACCTGCCAGCGAACCGAGTTGCCAGGCCAGGAACACGAACGCGAGCAGCACGTGACGCCCTTGTCCTGGGTAGGCAGCCGAAGCTACGTGGCGAGTGCGTATCATGGTTTCAGTCTCCCAGCCTCATCAATCGGGGTCATGGTTGTACGTAGTCAGCTCACTGGGCGATTTTCACCTCGAATTTGGCTTCGTGATTCAGGTTGACGTTGTTGGGGAAGGCAGCAGTAGCGCGCACGATGGCCGGCAGGGTCATGCCCGGCTTCAGGTTCCCCGCGACCTGCACGAGGAGTTGCGCCTCGTTAGCGTTGGCAGGGATTTGAACGGGCTGAGCCGTCAGACCTTGCACCCCTGGCGGAAGGGCCAACTGCACGTTGAATGGCCCGGTGTAACCATAGAGCCGTTTGACCCGCACGGTGATCGGCACCTTGTCGTTGGGCTTGGCCGTGAGCGACGTTTGGGCGAGCGCCAGTTCGGCCACTGTTCCGTACACGACCAGCCGAATGGGTGGGGCTTCCTGAGCGAGCACGACGTTCTGCCGATTGGCCCCTTTGGGATCCCGCGTGAAGGGTACCTGAGCGGTGCCTCGGAGCACGAGGTTGTAAACGCCCGGCGTCGTCTGCGGTGGCACTTGGAGTTTGACTTCGCCCTCCGCGCCCGCATTGATGGTAGCCACGGGCTGATTCTGCGGGTTGGGCTGCTGATTGGCCGCCAATATGAACGACTGCACGGTGATCTGTACGCCCGCTTTGAAGTCGGGTTGCAAAGAGGCGACTTTCAGCTTGAGAGCCATCTGTCCGCCTGGGGGAACGGCAATTTCCTGAACCGCCGGTTGTACGGCAAAGGGTGGCCTGTCGCGCACGGCCAGCACGAGGAACCGTCCCAGTCGCGTGTAAGGCGGAACCGCGGACTGCACAGTGAAGGCCACGCTTGTGGGACGCGCCTCCCGCGCCACCGTTTGATCACCGATTTGCGCGGTGCCGCGAATTCGGATCACCGCTTCGCCACTGGGTGCGTCGGGCGCCGCTTCCAGAACCAGGTAAGTAAATCGCTGATTGGGGCCAATGCTCTGCGGGGTACACTTCACACCCGCGGGCAGATTCTCTGCGGTGACCACGACCTCACCCGTGAATCCGTCGCGCCGCTCGCATAGTACCATGATTCCCCGGGCGCTGCCCTGACGCAGCACGAAGCCGCCGATGTTAGTGATGTTCTGCTGTTGCTGGCTATCATCGGCCAGCAGCGCAAAGAGGCGAAAATCAGGTTGCTCGCGACGAATGCTGACGCGGTAAACCTGTCGTGGCCCGCCAAATAAGTCGGCCTCGCGACTGCGTACGTGCAGCAGAAACCTGCCGTCTTGCGGAGCCACGAATCGCATTCGTGGGTCGTTGCTTCGGGTCAGAAAACGAAACACGTGCAGGCTATCAGGAATATCGTCGCCTTCCTGAACCAACTGCACCTTATTGTCCTTCGGCTCGAGGCGGTAGATCTCCAGGTACAAGTCCATAGGTGAACCGAGACGTTCGGCAAATCCTTCCAGCCAGAGCACCTCTCCCTGCTTGACCGTGAAGGCAAACCAATCGCGGTCGCCTGGCCGATCCATCCGACCCACGAGTTCGCACGGCGTGGCAATCTCCTGGGCCTTCTCGGGTGCGTCGTTGCCCTCCTGTTCCACGACCACAGGCAAATTACTGATGGTCACGAACACGGGGTTGGAATTCCCCTGCGGCGTCGTGAGCCGATAGGTGAAACCGTCGAGCACGGCATCGGCAGCGAGCAGGGTACCCGCATAGTCGAGGCGATGGAGCGCTTGCGGATCACTGGGGGGCGTAATCGTCACCTGGAGGCGTTCCAAGATCGGGCCGCTCCAACCGGGCACACTTTCCGCTTGGCCACCAGGCAGACCCCGTCCATAGAGCGTTACCTGACTGGCCTTGCCTAACTCCAGCACCGGCGGATAAACGACATCAATCCACGGGCCTGTGCTGATGGTCAAGCGATATACATGCTCCGGACCGCCCGTCTGATAAGTGAACTCAACCAGACGAACGTAATACAGTCCATCGTTAGGCAGCACGGCATCGGCCACGGCCTCACGGTCGCGATAGCGGCGATTCATCGCCAACTGCCGACCTTCAGGCGAAAAAATCTGCACCTGCGGATCGAGCCGACTGTCCACGTTCCACGCCTGACAAACGACAACGACCCGCTGGCCCTTCTTGCCCTCGAAGGCAAAGTAGTCCACGTCCACGTTGGGATTAATCACGCCGTTGACGGTAACCGGCAGGGGCACCTTCTGAGCCTGATCGACATCGCTATTCGGCTCCTGTTCGAGGACTTCGGGCAGGTCGCCGACGCAGAAAAGCCGCGGATTACTCACGCCGAATCTGCCCACAACGCACACTTCATGAAGTCCCAACGGCACGTCGGCGGCGATTTGCACCCGAAAGCGCGGCGGCCCCGGCGGCGTCGGCTTCTTCGGATCAGGCGGAGGTGGGGGCGGAATTAATTCCGCCTTGATGCCGGGATGGCTGAACATCAGCGTTTGCACGTCATCCAAATCCGAACCTGTGAGCGTAACCTCGACCGTCGTCCCCGCTTTTCCGCCCGCAGGAAGCAGCGCCTGTAATCGCGGCTGGGGATACGCATTCTGGGCATGCACCCGTGGCATGGCTGCCAAGGCCAATCCTATCACCAGGACACTTCTCAAGTACACAACAACAACCTTGTTAGCCCTCATGATTTTCCTCCGCCATGACTAATTTTCTTGCGTCGGGTTATATGGAAGGGCTGCTTCGCAACCGCATGCACTACTTTTTTGGGGCAGGTTGCCTGAGGAAGGAGGGTAGTCAGTTTACTTCGAATCCTGAGAGCCGGACACACTCGACCTCAGGTCGCTCGTATTATCGTATGAAACAAAGTCCACTCAACAAGTGCGGCCTGAAAAAACTCTGCACCCACGGCGCAGATCATATTTTTCCGCAAACAAGGCCACCCATTACGAGGAGCAAAGCGAATAATGATCTCTACGCTGGCACCGCGGACACTGGACCGTTCGACGAGAGCCGACGTCAGCGAAGGGATACCGAGTTGACCGCACACCACGGCCAACTGGATCTGTCGGGACAGATGATACCAGCATGACGGATGCTTTCTGCCTTCCGGTCCGACGAGGACTACCACTGGCTGTGGTAAACGTTTTCCCGCAGCTCCATGTGACCCGAACGGCGACTGTAATCGAGCGGCAAAGGTCCGTCAGTAAAGCCGTGCCTGGGGATTGAAGTTCGTGGAAAGCTCACTATGGGACTTGGCGCTTGGGATTCTTGGCTTTGCCGTTTGTTGGAACCGCATTTCGATGCTCTTAGGTGCCTAGGTGCTGCTGGTTGAAGATATCCCCTATCACGCGAGCGCTCTCGTAGGGGGGAATCCCAGCTTGCCCCACGTTGAACCGACCGTTTGAAGACTAGGGCTCGACGGTCCTCGCCCGAGCGTTGTCGTACGGAGAATCGTATCTTCCCACGGTGATGGTGGCCTTCGTCCTAAAGGTCGCGATCACGGCGCTACTGCCCGCCGAGGCTAATGCCGATGCTGATTCAGAATAAGAGGCAGATCGTCGAGGATGCAGGGGGAAGCCAGGCCGGCGTGATTCCGTGGTTGAACTTCAACACAGTCCACAAGCGGCCGCGAGGGACTGGTAGCGTGGGGTTGTCAGCGTATGGTCGGCGGCTGGGAAGCGGGGATGACGTCCGCCTGGTTGGATGCGCTGAGCAATTGCAGGGCGTAGCCGGCTTGCTCGCGGATACGCGGGTCGGGGTCGCGTAAGGCGGTGTGAATAGTCTGGCGCACCGCTTGGGAATCGGCACGCATCAGCGCCAGCGATTGCATGGCTTTGATGCGGACAGCAGGGTGAGGATCGCGTTGGACCGCCTGGACCAGTGCTTCGACAGCAAAGGGATAACGATTGGGATCAATGACCGCGAGCCGGGCAGCGGCCCATTCCCGTTGTTGCGGTGAACCGGAGGCCTGCAAGACATTGGTCAGGAACAAAGTATTGCGCAGGGCAAGCGCCTCGGTAGCGTTTCCGCCGGCTTGTAGAGCAAGTGCCGATACGGGCGATTGCTGGGGCGGCACAAGAGGTCCGCGGGTCCAGGAAACTGGTGTCGCCGGAGCACCAGGCTGGGCGGGTACCACAGGCGGAACGATCTGAGGGAACATATGCGGGTTTTGAGTCGCGGCTACAGGCAGGGTCGAGAATGGTTGGATCGGAGGTTGTGGTGGCGGTGCCTCCGGTCGAGGTTTGTCGGTGACCAGCGGCACTAAAGGCATCGGTACAGGCGCGACAGGGGCGGAGCTGGGCGAAGAGGGACGGCCTGGCGTAGGAGAGGTGGAGCCACCGGGCGAGGGCTTATCGCTTCCCGGGGGCAAGGCAGGCTTATCCAGCGGGGGATTCGCCAGCAGGCCGGCATTGGTAACCTCGCGACGGACAGGGTTATGGCGCACATATTTGTCCGGTTCCCTGAGCGGGTCCGGGTGGGGGGCTGTTGGTGGAGTGTTCGGTTCATTGGCCAGCCGGGGCGGAAAAGGTACGGGTGGCTCTATTGTTGGGGAAGTTACGCGCTGGGGCGGCAAAAGAGCGGCCAGGTGGATCATCTGGAGGACTTGCGAATGGGTCGCGGTCACTTGCTCAGCCGTTGGCGAGGGAGGCGCCACCTCGGAGGAACGAGGCGCGTTGACAGAGGTCGTGCCAGTTTCGTGGCGGAACCAGCGTTGCAACAGCCCGCGACGTTCGGGCGGCGTGGGAACGGGTTGTTGACCAGGCGGGGCGACCCTATCGGGCGCTCCGACTGTTGAAGGTGTGGGCAGCGGCGAGGCGGTGGCCGCGGCCGCGGGGGTGCTTGGAGGCGAATGCAGGTTTTGCGAACTGGCGGAAGGAACGTTTGGAGATGGCGTCGGAACGGGACCTACGATAATACGCGTCTCGCCAGCCGGAGCGGATGATGGGGAGTCTGGAAGATTGTTATGGACCTCGCGCGGCCGAGGAGCTGGTGCGGGGGGCGGAGCGAGATATTCCGTGGCGACCGTTGCGGCCGCGGGCGCCGGTGCGGTGTCACTCAGGCCCAACCGGCGGCGTAAGCGACTCCAGAAGCTCTCGCGGGGAGGCACAGGAGTTTGTCCCACCGCTGGGTTGGCCAAAGAGACGTTCGATTCGGAGTAAATGGTGGGAGTCGGGTGGCTGTTTCCTGCCCCGGTCGCAGGTGACGTGTGCGGTAAACTGGACACGAGCGTGGCAACGGGAGCCTGGACCGGCGCTGTGGTCACGGTCATCACTTCGCCGGTAGCCTGGGAGCGAACGGTCAAGGCCACCGTGCCGTCGGCAGCCGTCGTCTTGCTGAGGATCACACAAGTTTGCACTCCCTTATCAGGGAAATGGAGTGTGATCGTTGCTCCGGCACGATCCAGTTCGCTAAGTTGCCGCACGAGGGCACCCTGGTCTTGCGTTGCGGTGGGAGGAACTGTGCTGACCGATGGTGCTGCAACCTGGCTGGCAGTAGCCGGCACGGGCTTATAAGTGCTCACCGAGGGCGACATGGAACTTGGGCGCGCGTCGCGACGCGGTGATGTTCCGTCGTCCGTGTTTGGTGCCGCGGCAGTGGAGTTGGGCGTTGGGGCAGGAGTAACCTGGCCGGCCGGGGGCAGCGGCGCTGTTGGCGTGGTTTCCTGCACGGTGGGTTTCCACGCGGTTCCATGAGCAGGGCTGGCACTTTGGGAAAGGGGAGCTTCCGGCAGTCGCGCCGGTTCGCTGGTGGCCGGTTCGGGAATGGTGGGGACCCCAGGTGGAGGCTGAGTTCGCCCTGGCCCCCAGCGATAGAGCTGGGCCTGGGTTTGACCGGGGGTTTCCACCAGCGTGGCCAGTTCGCCCGTTTCCTCAGAGCGCAGGTACCGCAGGATGGTCTTGTCCGGCCGTTCCCAGGCCCGCAGGGTGATGAACTTCTCGGCCGGACGGCTCCCCTGACGAAGGGAGACGACTTTGCCGACCATTTCCGGCACAGGCCGACCCGCAGATGGATCCGGCTGCGCTCGAAGCGGCAACGCGAGAGCCAACGATGTCATCCCCGCGACCAGTATTCGCTTCATAGTTTCGCTCCCCAAGACCCGCTCGACTTCCCCAGGACCCGGCCAGCGTGGACGGGCAGCACCCTTGTCCTCGCCGCGCAGTCTGCCCGCAAGTGTGGCAGGCAGGGATGGCGGGTTCTCCCGCTGGGATGGAATGGGTCAGTAATATCCGTCGGGTCAAGAATGCGGACTCGTCCATGTTTATCGGCTGGCGGAACGGTTCTGCTGCATCGGAAATAAACGGCCGAATGGATAAAATCATAGCACACCCTCGGAAAGAAATTCGCGCCCGAAGGAGCGTGGCTGTGGTGCCGCACATTCGTCGCGTCTGGCACAGCATATCCGTGCAGGAAACCCTGAAATCCCTGCACGTGAGCTTGTCCGAAGGGCTGAGCGAAGCGGAAGCGCAGGAACGGCTGGAGAGTTTTGGCCCGAATGCCCTCGTGCCCCTACGCCGCGAAACGGTCGGGCACGTTCTTGTTGAGGCCATCTCCGAACCGATGATTCTCCTGCTATTAACCGTTGGCGTCTTGTACGCCTTCTGGGGAGAGCTCTGGGAAACCGCTGTCGTTTTTGCCATCATTGGCATCCTCGTCGGCGTGGAAGTGTACAACGAATGGCGGACGGAGAAAGCCTTGGAATCGCTGCGGGAGCTGGCACAGCCGTGGGCGGCAGTGCGTCGGGACGGCCAAATCAGGGAAGTGCCCGTGATCCAGTTGGTGCCCGGTGATGAGGTCCTCCTGTTGGCTGGTCGCCGCGTACCAGCGGACCTGCGCCTGGTTGAAACTGTGGCCTTGGCCGTGGACGAATCCATCCTGACGGGGGAATCCTTGCCCGTGGAGAAGGACGCCGACCTGGTGTTATCTGAGACAACGCCCTTAGCGGAGCGCCGTAATCTGGCCTATGCGGGCACGTTGGTGGTACGGGGCCGCGGCGTGGGGATTGTGGTGGCGACCGGGAGGGAAACCGAGTGGGGGCGTGTGGCTCATCAGACCGCGGCACTGCTGCCGGAAAAAACACCCCTGCAGCGGACCATGCGCGAACTGGCACGGTGGACGGTCCTGGCCGCTCTGGCGCTGACCGCTTTGGCCGCCGGGCTGGCGTATGCGCGCACCCTGGCCTCAGCCCGGGACGCTATCCTCAGCGGTCTGGCCCTGGCGTTCTTCACCATCCCGGAAGAACTGCCCATCATTATCACCATGGTCTTAGCCTTGGGAGGCTGGCGGCTGGCACGGCAGCGTGCTATTGTGCGGCGCCTGCAGGCGGTGGAAACACTGGGGGCAGTTTCGCTCATTGCTGCCGACAAAACCGGCACCCTCACGGAAAATCGTATGAGCGTGGCCGCGGTGCACCCCAGCACGCGGGAGCGTCGTTGTCTGGAACTGGCAGTGTTTTGCTCAGATACCCTGGCGCTTCCAGCCGGGTCCGCGGGCACGGGCACTACCGCCGGCTTCTCCTGGCTGGGCGACCCGACCGAAGCCGCTTTGCTGGAACGGGCACGTCAGGCGGGCATCTTGGCAGACGACCTCCAGCGACTTTGGCTGCCGCGCCGTGAGTTCCCTTTTGACCCGGAACGCCGACGGATGAGTGCGGTGTGGCAACATGAGGCGCGGATACTCGTCGCGGTCAAAGGGGCACCGGAAAGTGTGCTGGCGTGTTGCGCGCGGGAACTCGCCGACGGTTCTGCTATAGACGCTGCCGCTGAGCCACCCCCCAATCCCAAGGCAGGGGCGCTGGGGCCAGCGAGTCCAGCCGAACTCGTATTAACCGAGGATCGGCGGCAGTACTGGCTCCAACTGGCAGACCGTCTTGCAGAATCGGGGCACCGCGTTCTAGCCTTTGCGGAACGCTGGCACCAGCAGATTCCGACGAGCGCCGCTCAGGCGGAAGCGGATTTAACCTTCGTCGGGTTAGTGGCCTTGGCCGATCCACCCCGCCGCGAAGTTCCCGCAGCTTTGGCCGAGTGCCGCGCTGCCGGCATTCGTGTCATTATGGTGACCGGCGATCACGCGGGCACAGCAAGGCGGATCGCTCAGGAAGTCGGCTTTGCGCCCGAAACGCCCGTGCTGACGGGCCAGGACCTGGACCGATTGGACGATGCTGCCCTGCAGGCTCAGCTGAACCAACCTATCGTGCTGGCTCGGGCCACCCCGCAACATAAACTCCGCCTGGTACAGTCGGCGAAACGGGCAGGAGAACGGGTGGCCGTCACTGGCGACGGTGTGAATGACGCTCCGGCGCTGCGTGCGGCCGATGTGGGCATCGCGATGGGGCAGCGCGGCAGCGACGTGGCTCGGGAGGCCGCCGATCTCATCCTGGCGGATGATAATTTCGCCACACTGGTTCACGCAGTTCGTGAAGGACGCCTGTTGTTCGCCAATCTGTCCAAGAGTGTTCGTTACTATCTCGCCTGCAAACTCGGTTTGTTAGCCAGCTGTCTGGCCGGGGTACTGACCGGCGTGGGCATCCCGTTCCATCCTCTGCAGGTGATTGTGTTGGAACTGTTTGTGGACCTGGGAGCCTCCGTGGCACTGGTCGCTGAGCCACCGGAAGGCGACCTCATGCGCCGCAGGCCACGCGATCCTCACCGACCATTCCTGCATGGTCGAGTGCTGGCCGATCTCTTCGCCGCTGCCGCGACCTTGTTCCTGGCCGTTACCCTCAGCTACTGGCTGCTGCCCGGGCCAGCCTCAGCATCGAAAACTGCATCCACGTCGTCTGACCTGCTGGCCGCCAGCAGCTTCGTGGCCTGGTTTGCAGGACACGTCAGCCTGGCCTGGGCTATGCGCACAGACCGTATCAACCTTTGGCGCCACGGCTGGTTTCGTAATCCCATGTTGCTGCTATGGACGCTGCTGACCGTCGGTTTTCTGGGTTGTGTGGCGACCATCCCCTGCCTGAAAGGCATATTCCTCAGAGACGCCTTGACTGGACAACAATGGGGCGTCGTTCTTCTGGTAGCGTTGGCAGCGTGTAGCGCATTTCGCGTAATTCGTCCGCTCTGGACACATCGCGAACCACCGCTGGCATAAAGATCGAAGATACCGACTCCCGGCATAGCCGAGCTTGGCACCCTGACCATAACATAGCACGACAGACACGCACTCGAGCGCAAGTCGGCAGGCTGGTGATTGGGCTTGACTGTCCCCGGGGGAGCCGCGCCCTGCTCTCTCTCCGGGTTCGAGCCTGATTGCGACGGCTTCCCGAACTCAAGCCAGGAGGCGCTTATGGCGAGGAACTACGATGCCGTGGTCGTGGGCGGTGGCATTATGGGGCTGAGCATTGCCTGGTCACTGGCGCGGCGTGCGGCAGGGAGGATCGCCCTATTGGAAAAGGCTTATCTGGGCGCGGGCGGCAGCGGCAAATCGGGAGCCATCATTCGCCAGCACTACTCCAATCGCCTGACGGCTCAGCTGGCCCGCGATAGTCTGCGGATTTTCCAGGAATTTGACCAGGTGGTTCAGGGGCCGCCCGTCTTTACCCGCACCGGCCTGGCTATCGTGGTCCACCAAAACGACCTGCCAGCGTTGCAAGCCAATCTGCAAATGCAGCAGGAGTTGGGCATTGATGTCCATCTGGTCTCGGCGCGGGAATTGGCCGAGCTTGATCCCAACACGCGTCTGGCAGAGGACGAAGTCGCAGCTTGGGAGTCCGAAGCAGGGTATGTAGATGCGATCCAGGCGCTTACCTCCTACGCCCAGGCCTGTCAGCGCGAAGGCGTGGAAATTCAGGAGGGGGTCGAGGTGCGCCAACTCCTCCGGCAAGGAAACAGAGCCGTCGGTTTGGAGACCAACGAGGGACGCTTGAATTGCGGAATTGTGGCCTTAGCCGTGGGGCCGTGGATTAATCGCCTGGCGGATTCGCTGCGTGTGGACATTCCCGTACAGGCCAGTCGCACGCAGGTGGCGCTTTTCCGTCGGCCCGTGGAAATGGGTCGCCGCACCGCGACCTGTGTAGATTTCGTGGGCCAGATTTATTATCGCGCCACGGCGGGCGAGTTGTTGCACGTGGGCAGCATCGCCGGCGAAGAAGTCCGCGACCGCGTGGATCCCGACGATTACTCCGAGGTGGCCGACCGGGATTGGGTTCCGGCCATCCGCCAACGGCTCCAGCAACGTTGCCCGGCCATGCACCGCTGTTACGGACGCGGGGGTTATGCCGCGTTGTATGATATTACTCCCGATTGGCACCCGATTCTCGACCGTTGTCCGCAAATGGAGAACGTTTATCTGGCCGTGGGCTTCAGTGGCCACGGTTTTAAATTTGCCCCTATGATCGGACAGCTCCTGGCCGAGTTGATCGTGGATGGTCAGTATCGCAGCCTCGACGTCACTGCGTTCCGCCTGAACCGCTTCGCCGAGGGCCAGCTGATCAAGACTCGCTATACTTACGGCGTCATCGCTTGAGAAGGATCAGAAGCCCGTCCTTGCGCGTCATTCAGGACGTGGAGCATTCGGCGGAAGAGGGGCTTGGTACAGCGGTAAACGGCTAAGGTCTGCGCCCACGTCCATCAGTTGCGCGGGTAATACGCCGGCAGGTATGTGAAACTCGTGCGGCTCGGCCAACCAGGTGGGCTTTTCGCCCGCACGAAAACCGCTCCACCGCCAACCCCGCACGAAGCGGATTTCCTCCGAATTAGTGCCCCAGAAATTGCTCCATTCCGTGCGTTCGGCTGCCAGGGCGGACATCATGGCCTGCTGCCCCAGGGGACGCCAGACCAGTGCCGCGCCTGGCACGCTGCAGACATTGGGTTTATCGGGCTGGCCTGTCCAACTGAACCAGCCGCGTCGTATGTCCAAGTCGCTTTGGGGCCCTTCAATTCGCAGCAAGGATTGTTCTTGAGTTGCCTGAACCACAAACACAGAATTGACTGCCTGCCAGCGCACTGGCACAGGTTGGGCCTGATCTTTCACAGCCAGCAGGTGCACCACCGGCTCCGTGCTGCACACGGTCACCCGTTCCAGGTAGCAGGCCAGTTCGCTCGTCACGACCATATTCGTTTCCGTCCGCGAAGTTTCCACACGCACCAAAGGTGCTTCCAGCACAGCGAGGAGTTGATGGGCTTGGAAACGGAGTGGTCGGCTTTCCGCCACGTACATCCCGACGCCGCGACCGCGCAGGAAACAGTTTTCCAAATGCACGGCAGGAGGTTCCGCGGGCCGGCCTGGCTTACCGGGCATGGGTGTCATCGCACCCGTGGGATCGGTAAACGCTACCAGGGCCAGGTTCGGCTCGTTATCTTCGCCGATAAACGTTGCATAGCACTGCCTTAGCGTACAGCTCCCGGAGCCCGTTACGTTCACTACTGCTTGCCAGCGCACGCTTCCTGTAGTCAGAGGAGTCAAGCGGAAACCGATCTGCTCGAGGGTCAGTTGCCCATCATGCACGCGAAACAGGGAAGTAATCGTATTGGTCTCGGGCACACGCTCTGTGTGAAAACTCAGCTCCGGGTGAAAGCCCTCGGCAGCGCGGATGGTGATCTGCCGATTCCCGACAATGTCGAGCAGCGAGCGAATCGGCAACACCCCGTTGACCCGCAGCGTGATCAGGATACGGCTTTCCCCCTCAGCCGCGGCCGAGTTGAGCGCACTCGATAAGCTGTCGAATGTCTGGGGTTTTCCTCCCACGCCATCCACAATCAGTTCCCGAATCCGCGGCTTGCCCAGAGGCACCAGTTGGCTGGGTAAGCTTGTGTAAATAACCTGCCCCAGCAGTTTATTGGCACCCAGCACCAGGTTCGGCTGATCGCGACGCCGCAACTCCTGAGCATCTGCCCGCAAGCGAAAGGCCTCCACATACCGCCCCTGGGCCAGCGCGCTGCCCAGATCGTCTGTTGCCCACGGGACTGCCTCGACAGCCAGACTGGCGGTTTCCGTGAGGCTCAGGCCGTTCGAGCGCCAACTGCGCAGGGCCGATAACAGAACTTCTCCAGGCTCCCCTTCGCTATGGCGCACCACCAGGGGTTCGACTCGGTGCAGCACGCAGTTCTCGAAGTGCAGGGATAACTCAGGGCCAGTGTTGACGGGTTCATCCTGCACCTCCACCAGGACCGTGGCACGCTCGCCCCGAATCCGCGCCAGGACACTCTGATGCAGGCTCATTCGCAAAGCCGAGGCCGGCGCCAGGCTGACCACGGGACCACCGTCCAGCCACCAGGTGCAATGCCGCAAGGTCAGGTTGGGGATGATGCGTACCTTCCCTTCAGCAGCCGCGGATTCCGAACCTGTTTCGATCGAGGCTTCGGCACTGGCAGGACGTGTACCTCGCACCACCACACACGCTCCGACGGTGCTCAGACCGCAATCTTCCAGGCTCACGTCCGCGCTTCCATCGAGCGTGAGCAGAGGCACTGTGCTCTGCACCACGCATTGCTGCATGGCAATGCGGCAGCGTGTGGGGTCGGTGCCTGTCAAATGCAGCACCGTTCCGCCGGTCGGTACCAGAGACGATTCTACCACCACTTCGCAGTTCTGGAACAGCAATTGCCCCGCGCCGATTCGCGCCAACGCCGAGGGCTCTGTCGTGGTCGTCAGTCGCATCACCACACGCACCTGCCGAAACGTTACGATACCTCCTTGCAGCTGTAACAGGCCGATGTTTGCTTCGGGCACCTCCCCGGCCGCCAGATCCAATCGTAGCGTAGGTGTCCCTGCGCCGCGCGGTTCCACCACCACCTGGCCGGCTTTCAGGCTCAACACTGCGTTGTCCAGGACTGGCAGTTGGCTCAGATCATAGTCCGACTCTTCTAAATAAACTAAGGCCGATTGGCCCGATTGCTCAACTTCCTGGAACGCCTGACGCAGTTGTGCTGGCGTCCTGACATGAAATACTGCCGGAGCAAGCGCGGCAGGCGGTTTCGTTTCTCCCGAAGGTCCGCTCGGAGACACAGTCCCTCGCCCCTTCTCCGGAATCGCCAATTGCTCGGAATCGGCCTCCTGCCTGCCCGCGGGCGCTGCGTTGGGACGTTGCGCTTCCAGCCAGCTGACGACCGCAATGGCGCACAAGGCTACCACGGCCACCGCAAACGCGGCTCGACCACGATGGCGGTGTCCTGACAAACGGTACAGTGTCTCGCGCGGCTTATTGGTGTGGCGTTTCCCTTGCCACTGCGCCAGCACCAGCTCCAAGTCAGCAATTAATTCCCGCGGGTGTTGATAACGGCGCTGCGGATCCTTGGCCAACATGCGTCCCAGGATCAGCAGCAGTTCCCTGGGAATCTCGGGGTTATAGTAACGCGGATCGACCGGGCGCTCCGCCTGGTGAAAATGCAGTTTCCTGGCCGCAGTACCCTCAGGCGTCGGCGGGCGTCCCGTGAGCATGTGGTAAAAAGTGCAGCCCAAGGAGTAAATATCGCTCCGCGTGTCCGCCAGTCGTGGATCCAGCGCTTGCTCCGGCGAGATATAGTCAAACGTACCCAATGTAACCCCCGATTGGGTCAACTCCCCCACCGCCGATCCCTGGGTACGCGCTAAGCCCATGTCAATCAGTTTGGCCAACCCGGAAGAGGTAATGACGATATTTGATGGCTTGATGTCTCGATGTACCACCCCGCGATCGGCGGCATGCTCTAATCCGCGAGCTACCTGCAGAACGTATTCGGTGGCTTCGATTACCGGAATCCGGCCACGCCGCGCGATCATGTCGCGAAGATTTTCACCCTCCACATACTCAAACGCAATGAAATGCAGACCCTGATCCTCGCCACAATAGTAAACTCGGGCGATATTCTCATGATCTAATCGTGCCGCCGCCCGCGCTTCCTGTTCAAAACGCCTTATTTGTTCCGGTTCGTTCGCCGATTCAGGCGGCAGAATCTTCAGCGCGACAATGCGGTCTAATTGGGTATCGCGTGCGCGAATGACCGCAGCCATCCCCCCGACGCCGATCGGTTCCTCTAATTCGAAATGGGCCAACCGCCTGCCCCGTACGGTCACTGCACTGCCGTTTCGTTGCGGCGAACCGCTGCCGCCGGAGGAAGGTTTGGAAATAATCGTCGGCGCGTCATCCGCCGGCCAGCCTTTTCCCTCGGCGTCGGACGGTGCTGCGGATTCATTCACGGGCGCGCTGTCTGAGGGCACATTCTCCCCCGGCGCCCCCTTTTGCTCAATCGTAGACGCTTCGGCCTCGGCTCCGGCCGGCGGTATCGAGCCATCCTGGCTTCGCTCGGATTCTGACCGTTCCACAGATTCGTTCCTCTCCGACATCCCTGCATTCCTCGAAGCAACAGTTATTTGCTGCTCTCGCCAAGGGTGCTCAGCTCAGTCATCCAGCTTCGCCCATCTTCCTGCTCCGATTGCTTTTTCCGGAATCCATTTCCATTGTAGCCCTTTTTCGTGCTTGATGAAACCCTGATCATTGTGACGAGTCTCTCGCGCAAATTGCTCCCTGCAGGCCTGGTTGATTACCAGGCAGCCACTTTTGGCGATTTCCCGCAACGCCACCAACATCACGATAACAATTCTCTCAGCCTCTCCCTGAGATAGGCTTTTCAAATCTACGCTTACGCAGCCACGTCCACGACTTACCTCAACCTGATTTGCATCCGTGGGCCAAGCTGCGCTATGAGCGGTAATCCAACGGGATCACGAAAGCTATGATGAGGAAACTCCAACCTGACGGCGGTCATTTTTGCGCCAATCGCAGTCCGAGTCCTGGCTGCGTTTGGACTTGCTCCTCGCCTGTCTTCACACGCCGCCACGTGTCTTCCAGTTTTTTCCGACCCCGTTCCAAATCTTGCCGAATCTTGTCCGTATCTATTTCTATCTCCAGCCGATGCTTTCCAGGGGAGCTGCGCACGTCCTGCACGCTATACCAGTCCAGAAACCACCCGATCACCAAAAAGCCGCAGAGCGTCAGAAACAGTACATAAATTATTGTTTTCACTTCCGCCTCCGCCGTTCATCTCCCACTGCTCCCCACAATCGGGATTTATGCTCCCTCTGGTAGCATATACCTTCTCTTTTCTGTCTGTCTAGTCGGAAAGTTCGTTATGTTGTGCCTTTCTTCCGGCCATCGGGGTAAACGGAATGGTCGGTAGCGATTGTATAGACCTTGACGATTCTAAGGAACTTTCCATCTAGGCCTGCCTGTATATCGGGAGCTGCAGGACTATGCACTGCGCGTGCTCAACTTGGGCGATTCTAAGAAACTTTCCGTCTCTGCCTGCCTGGGTGCAAGAACATCAGAAACTTCAAGCTCGCCCCCAGCCCGTAAACAGCCGGCAGAGTCCTATGACGGAATCTGTCCTATATCCCTCCATTTTTCGACGCAAACACGGTAACGCTCTATCTCCTCGCTATCTCTTGATGCTTACAGCTTTATGCTTACAAAATTTTTAACTAAACCCCTCCTTTCTGCATCTCCGCTCAACTTGTCGGTTTGGTTATTCTTATCAAGCCAGGAAAAATTCGGTTTTCCTTTCCTGGTTTCATGGGCTTGCTCGTTTTTTTGACTTGCCAGAAATTCTCGGATGGGACAAATTTTTTCAGGACGGGAAATCTAAGACATCCGCTGGACAGGAAGCCAGTTCGATTCGGCACTGGCTGGTTGTCAAGGAAGGCACCAGTTTGTGACCGCTTTGTGCTCATTGAGGAGTCGAGCTATGAAGCAGTGCGCGGGCGTGCTCTTAGGGGCAGTGCTGACTTTAGGACACCAGTTATCTCTCTACGCCTCCCATTGTGGCGCTGCTACCGGTGCCGATCAGAATTGCTCTGTTTCGACATCTTATCCCCGAATACGCTATAAATCGTGCTATATTACGGTCGTAGAAGAAGTACCCAAGCTGACTTATCAAACGGTGCAGAAAACTGTCTGGCAGGAATGTAGATATAAAGTGCAGAAACCTGTCTATGAAACAGTCTGGCAGGAGTGCCGTTATAAAGTCTGTAAACCGCTGGTTGAAGAATTCGACCGCGAGGAAAAATATATAGTTCAGGTGCCCGTTCAGGAAACCCATTATCGTGAATGCCGCGAAGTGGTGCAGAAGCCTGTGTGGGAGGAATACTTAGTCGCCTGCAAATCTACGGTGCATAAGCCTGTCTATGAAACCCACTATCGGGATGTCGTGGAAACGACTTATCAGACGGTAGTGGAAACACGTTACCGGGACTGTTGGCGCACCGTGTGTCAACCGGTAACCGTGCGTCAACCGGTCTGCCGCGTTGTATGCGAACCTCGTGTCGAACAATATACCGTTCCCGGCCCATGCTATACGAAAGCCGTTCAGGAGCCTGGCCAATGTTACGTTGATCCCCAGACGGGACACACCTGCTATAAGCATCCAGTAACTCGCTTTATTACCTGTCAAGCTCCACCCCAGGTGTGTACTCGCACGGTTATGGTGCCCCGCACCGTGATTGATTATGTGCCGGTCACGTACTATGTCCAGCAACATTATGTGGAGAAAGTGCCCTATCAGGTCTGTAGGCAGATTCCGATTCAGACCGTAAGGAAAGTGCCTTATACCGTATGCAGGATGGTGGCCGAGGAGCAGGTCCGTCATATTCCTGTGCGACGTTGCCGCCTGGTTTGTGAGGAACGTATCCGCCACGTGCCCTACACCGTGTGCAAGATGGTGCCCCAGGAACGTACCCGCGTGGTCAAGTGCCGACGAACACGGCTCGTGGAAGAAGAACACGTGGCGAAAGTTCCGGTTCAGATTTGCCGCACTATCGAAGAAGAATGTGTCAAGTTAGTGCCGGTCACCGTATGCGAAAAGGTGCCGCTGTGTACCGTGGAGCGCAAGTGCAAACGCGTGCGTGTGTGCGTCCCCGTGGTCGAATGCGATCAGCCGGGATTATTAGAGCGCCTGTGTGACTGGCTCCGCAGTCGTGCCTCCTGCGCACCGCCCCTGTCCAACACGGCGCAGGCTCAATAAGTCGCCCGCACTGCTTCCCCATCCCAAGACCACCGTTACACCGGGGCTTGGAGGCCCCGGCTGGTTTATTTAATCCGCGAAGGAATGTAAGTAACCTAAAGGCGGCAAATCCTGCAGCTCACCCTTAGCACGGCGGAGATAGACCCCGCGCTCTATACATTCACCGATGTGATATAAGGTAACGTTCAAATCCCGAAGCGGCTGTTGTTGCAGCAACCGTTGACCATCTTCAGGTGCCACGGCAAATAACAGTTCAAAGTCTTCTCCGTCACTAAGCGCATGCTCTAAGGGCTCGCGATGGTCGGACAGCTGATAGGCCTCCGAACTTATGGGGATCTGCTCCACATAAAGCACCGCGCCGCATCGGCTGGCTTCACACAGACGATGTAAGTCTCGGGCTAAACCGTCGCTGATGTCAATCATCGCATGGAGTTGCACCAGCTCGACGAGACGCCGTGCCTCCCGCACGCGGGGCGTGAAATTCAGGTGTTTGCCGAGGATACTGCCGCCTAATGGGCCCGTAACTAACAACCAATCCCCCGGCTGAGCACCACGACGCAATACCGCAGTGCCCGGCTTACTGAGTCCCACTACGCTCACGTTCACCGCCAGCGGACCGTTCCAGGTGTTGGTGTCGCCGCCGACCAGCGCTACACCAAATTCCTCCGCCAGACCTAGCAGCCCCTCATAGATTTCCTGCACCATACTCAGAGAGAACGACCGAGGCAACGCCAGGCTGACCAGGGCAGCCAGAGGCTCGGCGGCCATCGCCGCTAAGTCACTTAGATTAATGGCTAGCGCTTTGCGACCGATGCGCCCCAATCCGTGTTCCAGCAGAAAACAACTCCCTTCTAATATCATGTCCGTCGCGAGAACTAATTCGCGGTCTGCAATCCAACCTAGCAGCGCCGCGTCGTCGCCTATGCCCACTGATACCGGGGATCGGCTCGTTGGGCCCACTCTTTCCTGCAACCAGCGAATTAAGTCCACTTCGCTCATACGTGCATTCTCAGGGGGATAATCGGCTCTATGATTCAATATGCGGGGATGATTTAATATTAGTTCTATATTTCTCTTCGATGCGGCAGGCTTATCGAAATCTCAGTCGCCTGGAAATGCTCGACCTGTCCCCTCTGGCAAGGAAACGCATATTTCACTTTCCTGTGATCACTATACCAATCTCTTCGGTCCGCCAGTTTTATCTAATCCTCCCGCACATGTCAAAGGGGTTGCCCAGAATGCTGAGACAACTCAGAAACTTCGACTTCGGGAGGGATTCCCAGGGCCCCCTGAGCAAACGCCCAACTCGAGCTGACTTCTGCAACTTGAGTCAGTCACCTCTTATTCGGCTTTCTGTGACAAGCCCCTTGC
>JANWVZ010000066.1 GCA_025056555.1 Gemmatales bacterium
TGTAAAGGCAGCGGCTGAGACTCAGGATGCCGCGACCCGACGCACCTTGCTCCAGGCGGCAGCCCAACGCCTGCGCGAAGCCCGAGATTCCTCATATAGCGGCACCATCTATCTCTTGACAGTACTTTTTGCCGACAATTTGAGCGGGGACAGTCTGATCCAGGATTTCCTGCGGCTGGACCTGCCCTGTAACGTCGTGGCCAGCGGGGAAACATTAGAGCGTTGGGCCAAGGTCGCTCCCGAGGCCTGGAGCCTGTTACGTGAGCGCGTGCTTCAGGAGAGGGTGGAACTTTGCGTCGGGCCTTACCGGGAACGGCCTGACGCATTATTGCCCGTCTCCTCCCAGTTATGGAATCTCCGCCGAGGAATGGCAGTTTGGCGGGAATTGATTGGTGGTGAGCCGCGGGTCTTTGCTCGCAAGAAATTCGGTTACGTGCCAGGCTTTCCGAGTCTATTACACCGTTTAGGACTGAGTCGTATGCTCTTTCTGCCGGTGGGAGAGGGCGTCATACCCGAATATCAGTCGGCGAGTATCGAATGGACGGCTCCCGATGGACATCGTGTTGAAGCGATCACCCGCAAGCCTTTGCCCGGTGACGATCCATTGACGTATTTTCACTGGGCCTACCATGTAATCAAGACGATCCGCGAGGATACGACTCCGAACCTGGTGTTGGCGTTTCGCGATTCTACCCAACTCCCTGTGGTTCGGGACTGGCTAGAACTGCAGAGCCTGGCGTCGGTTTTTGGGGAATTAGTAACGGCTAGTCGCTGGATGAACGAGATTCCGATCGGCGAATATCCGAGTCCACCCAGCGCGGACGACTTCCATTCGTGTTATCTCGATGATCTGGTGGCGTGCCGTGCCGAAGATCCGGTGAGTCGTTTCGCCCGGCATTACCGACGCCATCGCGCCTTGGAATCGGCTTGGATATTAGCGGCGCTTTGGCGGGCATTGATGCCCAAAGACGCCGACACTCGCTGGTTGTCCCGCCTGACTGAACTGGAAGCAGTGCTGGAGTCGGGTGGAGAAAATGATTTTGAGTCGGCGTTCGCTGAAGTGGTGCAGGAAACCATGCACCGCCTGGCTGATCGCTTGCTGAGCCATGCTCAGAATAAGGAACCGGGGCATCTGGTTTTCAATGTCAGCTCTCTAGTGCGCAAAATGGTGGTAGTTTTGGATAACATCAGCACGCCTTTGCCTAGCCCGGCGAAGGCCACACAACCACTGGGGGGTGGCAAGGCGGAAGTTGTAGTGGAGGTGCCGGGTCTAGGGTTCGCCTGGCTCCCCAATCGTGTGGCGCCCGGAACATTAGTCTCGTTACCGAAAACCCGACTCGCCGAAGGGCACACGCTGCGTAATGAGTTTTTCGAGGCGGAAGTGGATGAACACACAGGGGGTTTGCGCGCTTTTCGGGACTACAAGTGGCGGCACAATCGCCTGGGTCAGATCTTGGCTTTCGGACCGGGCAGCGACATGCGTGCCGAGCACGTCGAAATCCTCTCCAGCGGACCAAGTCGTGGCGAAATCATCAGTCGCGGTGTGATTGTGGACGGTCAGCAACAATGCCTGGCGCGCTTTCACCAGCGCTTTCGTGTTTATCGCGGCAGACCTCTCCTTGTGATCGAGATTACCCTGGAACCGGAGAAACTGCCGGACTGGCCTGCGGAGACCTTGACCCCATATGGAGCGGCATCCGCGTGGGATGCCGCTTACGTAGCGCGCTGGGCTTGGCGCGACCCACAAACGCGGTTGTACCGTGCCTTAGCCGGTTCCAGGTTTCCGACACAGCACACCCGCCCTGAAACCGCGGAGTATCTCGAACTGCGTACCCCGTTCAGTACTACCACCCTGTACACAGGAGGCTTACCGTTCCTCCAGCGGCATAGTCAGCGGATGCTCGATGTCGTCTTAATCTGCCCCGGTGAACGGTCGCGCGTCTTCGAGTTAGCTCTGAGCTTGGAATCTGGTGAACCGGGACAGCTGGCCCTGGAATGGCTGACACCGAACTTGAGCATTCCAGTCTCTCAAGGCCCGCCTCATGTAGGAACCACCGGCTGGCTAGCATGGTTGGACGCCGAAAACGTCGCTCTCTTGTCCTTGCGTGTACCCGAGGATGGCAGTGCTGCCTGGCTGGTGCGGTTACAGGAAACGCGAGGAGTGGCTACAGAATGTTCCCTGCGTTGTCCGCGCAATCCCCTGCGAGCGTATGTCGTGGACGAATGGAATCAGCCCCAGCACGAACTTACTATTCAATCGGACGCGGTGCAGGTTTTTCTAGCTGCCCATGAATTGGTCTGCTTGCGAATCGAGTTTTACTAACCTGCACGCCCATCCCTCTGGACTTCCGAGTTCCAGGGTCGCGATGACGGGATTGGGCTGGTGTACTAAGCTCGTTGGGTTTAGAATGGCTGGAGAACTTCCTGCGGTTAGACCTGAGGTGTCGGGGCAGAAACGCAAGGACTGCCACTCCCAAACGGGGTATGCCGGCTTCAGAACGGAGGAGTAATCATGCTCGGTCGGGAACTGGCGGCACAGGATTTCATGAAACTCGTTGGTGAGACGTTGCTCAAAGTCCCTGTAGAACAGATGGAGAAGCTCGCCGATCTCATTTACGATTGCTATCGCCAAGGTCAAGCTGTTTTCATATGCGGCAACGGCGGCAGCGGCGCTAATGCTTCCCATTTCTGCGAAGACCTCGGGAAAGGCACAATACGGCGAGAAGATTTGGATAACGACAGTTGTAAACGCTTGAGGGTGCTCAGCCTGACCGACAATACGCCCTATATTACGGCGTGGGCCAATGATGAAGGATACGACCGTATCTTCGTGGAGCAACTGAAAAATTGGGCCAATTGCGGGGACTTGCTCATTGCCATCAGCGGGTCGGGTAACAGCAGTAACGTGCTACGAGCCGTCGAGTGGGCCAATCAACACGGCCTGATCACCTTCGGCTGCACAGGATTCGATGGGGGCAAACTCAAGACTCTCGCCCGCCATAACCTGCACGTGCCTGTCCACGACATGGGCATTGTAGAGTCCATTCACTTGACTATATTTCATTGGGTGCTCGATAACCTCTATGTCCGCATCCACGGTTCGTCCAGCCCATCGGCCTGTCAGCAACGACGATTCGCTCCCATACTTTCTTCTCGGCCAAGTTGAGCAAACTGCAAAGGAATTGAATCTCTCTCCTGCCAAGGCACCGTGCGGTAACTAAAATAATGTAGCCATGACGAACAGCGTGCGCACGGTGCTCGTGTTATTACGTCTGGCCATTGGCTGGCATCTGCTGGTCGAAGGCTATGTGAAACTCCATTCCCTGGCAACTGGACCCACGGAAACGAGTCGCCCCTTCTCCAGCCGCTACTACTTGCAGCAATCAGTCGGGCCATTCCGTGACTTTTTCCTCTGGATAGCCGGCGGTGATCCGGATGAGGTGTTATTAGCTCAGCTGGCGGTGGATAGCGATGCGCAACCGCCCCGCTTGAGTAACCAATTGCGGCAGTATCATCAGCAGTATCTGGAGAACTTCGCCCGCACATTCCAAGTTGATCAACCCACTATTCTCCAGATGCAACAGAAACTGCAGGAGTACGAGCAAGTCGTGGCGAATTGGCTCACCAGCGGTGAGGAAGAATGGACCAGGCCGACCGATTGGGGGCCGATTAGGAAGAAACAGAAGGTGACCGCCTGGGTGGCCGAGTATCGCCAACTGGTCGCCGAGTTACAGAACCTGCTTTATCGCGAGCGAAGGTATTTTGAGCGGCCAGTCGGTCGAGAACGGGCAGAGCGTCTGCGTGCAGAATTGATTTGGTATCGGGAGCAGTTGGGTAACGCCTTGCGGGAGCGCACTTCAGGACTGCTGCGAACCTGGTATCAGTTACTGCCAGAGGACAAGAGAACCGCCAGTCATACTGCGGTCGCGGAACCTACGCTCGAACCAACGTGGCTGGGTTTTCCGTTACTCTGGTGGGCGGACAGGACCACAGCCTGGGGGCTGACGCTCGCTGGTGGGCTGTTGTTGTTCGGGCTTCTAAGCCGATTGGCGGCTTGGGTCGGCTTTGTTCTCATTTCACTTTTTTATCTATGCCAACCGCCTTTACCCTGGGTGCCTCTGCCCGAACGCGCTGAGGGCTATTACTTGTATGTGAACAAGAACGTCATCGAGGCCCTTGCGTTAGCGCTCCTGGGACTGGTACCTACAGGGCGCTGGTTCGGTCTGGACGGTGTGCTGTGGGCCATTTTACGAGGTCGCTCCCTTCAGACCGAAGCACTCCGAACGGCTCAGGCGGGGTCGGCTTCATCGCAAAACCCTGTTTCAGCTAGCCCATCTTCCTCTGCACCGGAAGGCAGACCCTGCTGAGTCATTGGTACGCTCAGGGTGACGCCCGTCCCTGACGATTGCTGAAACCTCGATGCGCCTGCTTGCTCCGGCTTTATCAATGCTGAGAGCTGACAAGACACAAGCCTGACCTGCATGACTTCTTGTGCCAACGTGGAGGATAAGCCGATGGCTATGAATCTGTTGCCGGAAAAACGTGAACAAGGTAAGCAGGAGTTCGCCGTCCAGGTGGGTCAACACATGAACCGCCGCGACTTCATGAAAGGGTTGCTGGCCGGAGCGGCGGCAGTCCCGGTATCGGCCGCATTGTATTACGGCTATGAAAAGTTCCACGGAGAACCAGTGCGGGCTGCCCTAATCGGTTGTGGCGACGAAGGGGGAGTACTGGTTGGTGAACATAATCCTGAGTATCTGCGTTTCGTGGCCGTATGCGACATTCGGCCATTCAACCGCAGACGCATTTTCGAGGGCGAAGGAAGGCCACCGCGGCTGGGCTTGATTCGCAAGTATGGCAGCAACGCACGGAAGGAAATCGAACAGTTCACCGACTATCAGGAGATGCTAAATAAGCGCAAAGACATCCAGGCCGTGGTCATTGCCGTACCTTTGCACCTGCACGCCAAGATCGCCATTGACTGTATGCGCGCGGGCAAGCACGTGTTGTGCGAAAAACTGATGGCCTGGAATGTACGGCAATGTAAGGAAATGATCCGAACTGCTCGGGAAACCGACCGGGTACTATCCATCGGCCATCAGCGCCATTACAGTTTGCTCTACGCATATGCATCGGAACTGATCCGCGCGGGAACTCTAGGGAAGATCAAACACATTCGCGCTCTATGGCATCGGAACCAGACTTGGCCCGTAATGGAGGTTGGCAAAGACGGCAAATTGCGTCCCAAGCTCGAGAATGGCCAGCCCGTACTTCGCGACAGTTGGCGTCCCGATATTCCTAAGGAAGACTTGGCGGATCCCCAGCTTCAAGACCCTGAATTTCTGAAGCGCCACGGTTACCAAAGCCTGGAAGAACTGGTGCGTTGGCGACTTTATTTGCGCACCGGAGGGGGACTGATGGCTGAACTCGGCAGCCATCAACTCGACGCATGCAGTATCTTCCTCGGTAAGGTACATCCCCTGGCCGTCACTGCCGTGGGTGGCAAGTATTTCTTCGAAGACGACCGCGAAGTCGAAGATCACGTTTATTGCATTTACGAGTTTCCCGGCCCGAATTATTATGACCGAGACGATCAGGGTAGGATCGTTTATGAGCAAAGGAACGGCCGAAAAGTGCCCAAGGTTCACGACCCGAATGACGTCGTCATGGTCACTTACTCCAGCATTTGCACCAATGCCTTCGAGCCTTATGGCGAATGCGTCATGGGAACTCGAGGCACCTTGTTGGTCGAACGCGAACAGGAAGCACTTTTCTTCCCCGAACCGGATCCGAACGCGCGAAACCAGTCGGCACCGACCACCGTGCAAGTTACGCAAAGCGCCGTGAACAAACCTGCGACGGAGGCCAGCGCCTCGGAACCGCGGGCCGAGGCACTGCGACGGGGTCAGTCAGTGTTACCGAACCCCGTCAGCCGCGGTTATCGTGAGGAAATGGAACATTTCGCTTATTGTGTCAAGATGTGGGAAGACCGCAATGTGAAGCCCGAAGAGCGTCCTTGGCCTCGCTGCCACGGTGAAGTCGCTATGGCTGACGCTATCGTCGCCTTGACTGCCAACGTGGCCATGCGCCGTAGAAATGGTGCTGTTTCTTCGCGTATCGAATTCCAGCCGGAATGGTTCGACCCCATGATCCTTGACGCGGTGCCCGATCCCGACGTCAAAGAGCAAGGCCCACCCTTTGAATAAATAGCTTCGTTCCTGGAATTTGCGTGATCCAACAGCGCGCGATTACGGGCGCGGCCTGCCATGGATCGCCGCGGGAAAATCGAAATGCCTTGGGCTTACTCGTTACTGCTGGCCAAACCTTGAATGGAATCGCTCGCGACAGAGACTGAGGAAACCTCTTGTGAAGGCAACTGAAGTGGCCATCCAAGCGTTATATGTTCAGGTGGTTAAGTTCGTGGGCGGGTGTGCGTCAGCCCAAGCCAGGTTTACTAATGTGGCCAAGCTGACGGCCAAGTGCACTCCTGTCACTGCCGCAATGATCCAAGCCAGGGCAAGTTGCAAGCCTGCCCAAGCTTGTACCAGCAGAAATCCCAGCATGAGACCGACTAACAAAGCGAGAGCAGTTCGTCCTGCATTTACGCGATATACTCGAAAGCGACCGCGCCACCAAGCCCACAAGCCGGTAAGCAGAGCGCCGAGCACCGGGATTCCCGCCGCCCACAGATAAGCCTCATCGGTTATCAGCACTCGGCTGGCGTCGAGCACCATAACGGAAACTACTCCCAGGGTCCAGCCCAGATCGCCGCTGGCGTAAACAAAATCCCAAGTCCCCTCCCCGGACGCAGACCGTTCCGCTTGTGCAGTGTTCAAAGAAGAAGCCGGCAAGGTAGCGGTGCGGATTTCTCCCACCAGCCAGGAGAACCCTAGGCCAGCACAAAACCCACCGATGGCTCCTACAATCAACCACGCCAGGATCACTAATTCCGTACTCGGCCTCGCCGCTACGGCTGCTGCGCAAACCAAGGCTGTGCTCGCCGTCAGGAGGATGCTCGTGAGGGACGTAAACACGTGGCCAGCATCTCCAAATCCAGGAGGATATCTTGCCGTACCGTAAGGAATGCTAACCACACTTCGCGGCAGGTTTGTCCTAAGGCCTGTTGGACAGCGCGGGCGTAAACGGCCAATTGTGGAGCATATCGGTGTTGAGCATTGTTCAGTTCCTCGCAGGTCAGTGCATCGGTTTTGAAATCCACCAGGATCGGGCCATCGCTGTGTTTTTCCCAGAACAATAAATCCATAGCACCTTGCACGAGGACCTGCTCTGTATTGAGTTGTTCCCGAACAAGGGCGGACAGCTCAGCGGTCAGGTGTTCGACCATCGAGGGCAGGTCGTTAGCGGGCACCATCATGCTGAAGGCCAGTTCTCGATGTACCTGTCGCGCTCGCCGTATTCGTTGGCCTAAAGGTCTGCGGAAAAACGCCGCGACGGCGGCCAAGTCCACCGCAGAGGCTTCTTCGTCGGTGAACAGGCCCTGCTTCACCAGAGCGGTCAGCTGTCGGCGCAGCTCTTTCTCGTCGTCCACCCTGGGCCGTAGGTGCACGTATCGTAAGAAGCGATGCGTCAGCAGGCCGCGTTCTTCGGCGCTGGGAGCACATGTCGCTGCGAGGTGACGATCATTTGATTGTGAACTGGCGGACAGAGTAGTTGAAGAGGAACTGGCACAGACGAACCTGGGCCGTTGAGATAGGCTTCGCTGTAAGGACCCGCGTAACCACGGCGCAGTATCATCGTCTTGCTCCAACCATAGCCGCAGACGAGTAGGCGAAGTCTTGCCGGGCCAGCGTGTAGCCAGTTGGTGCGGATACTGCCAATGCAGACGTTTGAGTAATTCTCGCTTCACCAATTCCAATTCAGTTGGAGCGGGTTCAGGGACGTCGAGCGACGATACCGAAGCACTGACCACGCGGCTTTCCATGTCATCGTGGCCCCTTGCTAGCGTGTTCGTAGCCGATCCGGTTTCTGGCGCTGAAGCGGGACCAATCACTGTGCCCAGGTCGCGGGTCGGTATGTCGTACAAACGCAGCACCCGCACGTCATGGCTTCGCGCCCAGCGAAATACGGGAACCAACCATTGCAGGGCGGAGTGAACCTGGTCAGGAGAGGGAATCTGCTCGGAATTAGTCACTTTCTTAATGTTTCTGGGCTGTGTCCACGGGTTGTGTGTGCCGATCAGTGCCAGGCTTTCGCGGGCACGCGTCATGGCTACGTACAGCAGGCGCAACTCCTCAGCCAGGAAGTCCAGCCGCAGCCGTTTCTGAAGGTATTGATATAACTCAGTTGGCCAGCGGTAGATGCCTTGTTCGTCCTGAATACGCGCTCCCAGCAGGCCATCCCGATGAAATAAGAAATGCCGACGTAAAGATTCTTCATTGAACTGCGTTCCCAGATCAAGAACGATAACCAGCGGGAACTCCAGACCCTTACTTTGGTGAATGGACATCAGCCGAACCACATTTTCCGCAGGGGAAACGACATTGGCGGGACCGAAATCCTGGTCGTACTCGCGGAGCCGCTCTAAATAGTGCAGGAATCGCTCGAGGTCCCCGCCGAGGTTCCTCTCAAACTGCCGTGCTATATCATGCAGCAGGATCAGGTTGGCGGCACGCGCAGTACCGTCGGGCAGAGCCTGCACATAGGCGAAATAGCCAGTTTCGCGGTAAATGTCCCAGAGTACTCGGGCGATCGAATAGCGACGGGCGCGCGTGCGCCAACTCTGCAGGTGATCCAGGAAATTGCGAATCTTTTCAGCCAATGCTGTATCAGCATCCGTATGTTGCAGGTATTGATGCAAGGCCCAGTAGAAGGGGCCATCACGCCGGGCTAAACGAACGCTGGCCAGCTCCGCAACATCCAAGCCAACCAGGGGCGAATGCAGCACTGCGGCCAGGGGTACGTCGTCCAGAGGATTGCGTAGTAGTTGCAGTAAGGAAGTCATGTCTCGAATTTCCAGGGCTTCCCAGAAACCCCGACGCAACTCGGCGTGCACTGGAATTCCCTGATGCCTCAGCGTCTCAACCACGTACTGAGCCCGGCCCTGGACGGTGCGCATCAGAATAACGACATCCGCATACTGCGCGGGGCGAAACTTATTCTGCGTCGCGTCCCATACTGGACGCTGACCTACCCATTGCTGAATTAATCGTGCCGCTAACTCTGCTTCGCGGGCCAGGCGTTGCCATCTGGCTAGCGGCGCAGCGGCGGAACTTTGGCGGTCAGCGCAGTCAGGATCGGCCTCTGGATCTGCGTCCGGTAGCACGTACAAACCGACCGGTTCTTCCTCGCGGGAGTCGTTACCTTGGGCCTCGTAATAGCTGGCTCCGAACACGAGATGCGCAGAATCATCATAACGCATGCCGAAACTGCCAAGTTGGTTAATCCGCGCGAAAATCGTGTTCACCGCCTCGATCAGGGTGCGTCGGCTGCGGAAATTTGCCGTCAATGGTATGCAAACACCATCAGCGCGGGCACTCTTTGAATCCGCGACTTTGTTGGGTTTGACACGTCCCATCGTCCCGGAAGCTGACTCGATGGATGCCGGGCATTCACCCTCAGCGCTCTTGAGGTCTGGGCGTGCAGCGGTACCTGACGGGATTGCTCCGAGTGGCGCAGCGGGCCGGCTCAGTTCATAACGGAGGAGTTTTTCCTGAAACAAGGCGGGACAGGCCAGGCGGAATCCATAAATACTCTGCTTGTCATCGCCAACCATAAAGAGCGGACGCGGCGCGTTCGAGTCGTAACCGGCGAGGCTTTCGAGGATGGCATTCTGCAGTGGATTGATGTCCTGATACTCGTCCACCAGAATGTGCCGGTATCGTCGCTGTAATTGGGCCAGGACCTGCTCCCGACCCAATAATTGTTGCGTTAGCCGCTCCAGATCAGCAAAATCTAGCCAGGCCCGTTCAAGTTTAGAACGTTGGTAACGGCGGAGGAAATCTTCCAGCAAGGCTCGTAACACGCGGATAACTGGGGCCAGTTGGCGCAACTCTGACTCGGCCGTGGGCCAGCGGTCGGGGGAGACTGATTCCCAAAAGGCTCTCAAATTTGGCGTCATCGCCTCACGGGGTGCGGAGCATTCGTAAAGGGTCAGGACTTCCTCCCACCACTGCCGGGGGTCAGGCAAGGTATCCAGAAAGGCCTGCAACTCCAGGAGCAGTTGCGGTAAGCCTTCCCCGGCAAGCAACCCACCATATTCATCTACCAGACGATAAAACGCCGCTTCATCTATGCCCGGAGGGCGTTGCTCAAACCAGTTGTCCAGAGTTTCCTCCAGGGCATCGCGTTTGAGCACCTCAGCCTCGGCGGGATCGAGCACCCGGAAATCGGGATCGAGTTCAAGCAAATAAAAGAATTCCCGCACGGTACGCAGGCAGAAACTGTGGAGCGTGGAGATAGGGGCACGTTCCAAGAGAAGGAGTTGCCTGCGAAGCCAATCGGCAGGGGCGGATGCGGAAGAACTACTCAACTGGCCACGCAGGGTCTGGGCAATGCGCGCGCGCATCTCAGCCGCGGCCGCTTCCGTAAAAGTTACCGCGAGTATTTGCCTCACCTCAATTCCTTCACGTAACACCAGGCGCAGATAACGCTGAGTCAGCACGTGAGTCTTACCCGTACCTGCGCTGGCACTGACCAGGATACGCTGATGATCCACGTGCACCGCAAGGTGCTGTTCTTCGGTCAGTTCAGGCACGGCTTGCTCCTCGCAACCGACTCAGCACCTCCTCTTTAGATAACGCTGGCAACCGATTATAGTCATACCACGCACGATCAAAGCGGCATACGGCCAGCCAGGAACACATGCTACAAGGGATTTGATTGCGATGCAGGGTTGGGCGGACACTGATCTCTCCCTGGAGAATTGCCTGTCCCAGACGCCGTAAACGTTGTCGTGTTCGCTCGGCTAGTGCTTTCAAGTCGGCACTGTCCACGGCATCACTTTGGTTCTCCCGCCCCAGTGTCCCGTCCTTTTTGATGTATAACGCAACGATGGGAGAGTATCCCACGTCAGTTTCCCGGTCGAGCGCTTCGATCGCTTCTACTGGAAAGACACCGCTCAGTCGGTATCCCCGTAACCATTCCCAGTCCGAGTGGGAATGGACCTTTTCCTGAGCGGTGTCCATTTTCTTGGGCTGTCGCCGCAATGGTGCGTAAAACGCGCAGCTTCGTCCGACAGGCACGCCAAACATGTCCTGAGCCACCAGCAGGTAGAGCATCAGTTGCAGATCCAAGCCATGATACATGCGGTCGAAGTCCAACGACATGGGAGAAAGCTTGTAATCAACGACTCGCAACCATGCGATGGAGCGGTGGCGCCCATCGGGCGATACTTGGACGCCGAAAGCTTCCCAGGGCGACGGCGTATGGCCAGCCACTCCGCCGGCAGTATCCGGCACTAACACAACGGGGGCCACCTTGGTCGGCTGATCGGCAATTTCCTCTGCGCGAAGGCCTTCTTTATCACGAACGGTTTCCACGTCTGAATCCAGTGCTATGTCCAGGCGATCAATGCGGCCTCGCGGCACCAGGTAGGTTGGCACCTGACCGCAAGCAGAATCAGACAGTTCGACCGCCCAGCGTTGCGCTGTCTGTTCATCGTGGCCGAAAAAGATTTCCGTCTGGATGGGCAGAAAGCTGCCCCTTCGCAGTTGCCGATCCAAAGCCACCACGTAATCGCCAAGAATACGCTGGGCTTGTCGCATTACGTGTTGCCGGCGGGCACTAGCCTCGAAACGATCATCTTCGAGTTCCTGGAGTACCGAGTCCGCTACTTCATGCAGCACTCGGCGCAAACGTTCCCGGCGCGTACAGTCCTCGTCCTCTTTCGTCGCGGTGTCATGAGTACCTGAAGACGTTGAGAGAGAGGTTACCAACTCGCGGATATAACGCGGCACGAAGAATTGCAGAATCCGATGTAGAAGCTCTCCCAAGTCCTGACGGGATAACCGAAACGTTTGCCGCGCTCTTAGCCGCAAGCCGCTTCCTGCGAAGAATTGGAACGGACATTGCGCATAACTCTCCAATTCTGACACACTCAGTCGCAACTCAGACCCTTGCAAGAATAGTAGCTTGGCCAGGGCAGGTGGAAGTTGCACGGTGGGGTCAAACCGAGCGGCACGCTCAACCATGCGCAGGGCAACAGGCCGTTGCTGAGTCGGTTCCCACCAGTCTTCCCAAGGGCATCTCGCGCTGGCGCTGGTTTTGGGTGGTTCCAACTCCGTTTCTGTGCAGTAACATTTACCCCATCGCACGTGGGATCGGACTTCGCGCGCCGCGGCGCTGGCCAGCTCCGACCAGGTTAGCGCTTCATGCCAAGAAATAGTGCCCACGCCACCTTCGACTCTTTCAGGCTGTAATTCTGGGAAAAGTCGCTGAAGGCGTTCGATAAACCGCGAGGGGAGCAGGGGATGGTGCTGTTCGTCTGCCAAGGCGTAGCTCACCCACAGTCGTTCCGAAGCGCGCGTAAACGCGACGTAGCCGAGGTATTGTTCCTGGTAGTGACGTGCCTCCGCAGTTGGAGCCAGTTCGATGCCCAGCTGATGCAGTTGTTCACGATCAGTGTCGTTCAGCAGGGCATCTTCGTCACCAGTCAGGGGGAAGATACCTTCATTGACACCGAGCAAAAACACGCCGCGCAACTCCGGTTGGCGCGAACGTTCGATGGCACCAATCAACACCTCATCCAGAGCCGGGGGCACCAGACCTAGCGTCAGGCTATCCAGGGCGGTTTCGAGGACGGCCGCGAAATCTTGGCAGGACAGTTTTTCACGGCCCAGAGCCATCTCCAGTTCGTCGAACACTTGCACGAGACCATCCCAAACCTGGGCATGTTCAGCCGCTTCCTCAAGTCGGCCCGCAGCCCGTGCCTGTTCCTGCCAGGCCGATAAACTTTGTGCGACCCCCAAACGTTCCAGCATGCGCCAAAGGGCCGCCAAGGCCGTGTGCACCGAGATTTCTCGTGCCTCCCCCAAACTGCGGCAGAATTCGGCTAACGGCTCGGTCAAGCGCAGGCGTTCGCGGTTAAGTACTTCGGGCTGCAAATACTCCGGCACATTGTCGCCTGCAGGCGCACTAACACGCCATCGCTGTGCTCGCCAAACTTCTCCGTCCAGGCCATGTTCATCGGCATATTGTTCGAGACGGTCAACAAGTTCTCGCACCCAGGGTTGTGGACTGCTGCGGGTAGGAAGGTCCGTACGCAACCACCGCACCACGTCCACGCGCCGCCAATTGTCTGCCGCTACCCGTACCGTGGCACGTACCAATTCGACCAGGGGATGGTGCCGAACACTTCGCCGCACGTCCATGAAGAAGGGAATGCCGTAGTCAGGGAAAACCGCCTCGATCAGCGATTGATAATCCTCCAGACGGCGAACAATCACTGCCAGTTCGCGGTAACGCCAACCCTCCTGCATGACCAATTTTCGAATCGTGCGTGCGACGTATTCCACTTCAGCGCGACGGTGCCGTGCCTCGAGAAGCGTCACACACCGATGGCTCTGATGCTCGATCCTGAAACTTTCGGCGCCAGATGCAGCTCCTGAAAATGGCGAACCCTTCGCAGGCACTCCATCCTCCCCCGACCACGGAGGAACCTCTTCAAACAGTTTCGGCACCAAGTCAGCAAACATTTCCTTCTCAATGCACTGTAACTGACGCGCGCGAAATCGCGGAGGAACTGCTTCCTCGGGCAGCCTGATCAGTTCCACCGGGGTTTCTCCCGGAACGAGCTCGCGCAAACGGCGATACGTTTCCTCGGCGCGGTGGAAAAGCCGCGTTGAATCGCCGAGGCCGTCCGATTCCAACAACGCGTCCGCGTCAAGGCAGAGAGAAAACGTCGCTTCGCTGACCGTGTGTAACAATGCGTCCAGGACCTCGTATTCCATCTTCGTGAAATCTCCGAAACTATCTACCCACAACCGTGCCCCATGTAACCAGGGAGAGCGGTGAATCGCCAGCGTGAGCAAACCAGCAACATCATCGCTGTCATAGCAGCGTTCCGCGAGGAAATTCTGATAATCGTCGAGCAGCAGGGCGAGGTCATGCAGTTTCCGCACCAGGGGCGAATCACCGCCAGACAAGACGGACAAGGCAGAACCAGCTCGCTGGAGCATGTCGGTAGTCACACGGTATTGGCGAAGTTCATGGATTAACCGACTCAGGTGGGCCAACCAACCTGGACGCACACGACTGGCATCAAAAAAATGCCAATCGTCGCGCCGACGTCGCAACAGGGCTTGAATCACCATCTCGCGTCCCAGTTCACTAAGTACCCGCCGACGTGTCAACTGCCCTTCCAACACCAGGTAACTCAGTCGTCGGAACGATAAGACCTGGCAACGCAAACTGGCGCGGCGGGGGGATTTGTCCAGCAAGGCCCGGTCCATCTGATAGGTTGCCTGTTCAGGCACGAGTAGAATCAATGGTGGGCCGAGGGGTTCTTCCCGGTCGGCCCGCCGCATTTCTTCCAGACAGCGATAAGTTTTCCCCGAACCAGCTCGCCCTAGGAGAAACCGCACACGTTGAAGCGGCCTGGAGTCCATGACCTGGCTCCTGTGTGCTTTTGACGGGATTTTTTGACCATTCTATAATCACACTAGACGGGCGGCGCAGCCCCCAGCGACTTACTACTCCGACAGGGTTGACCCCATGTACGGTTTTAGCTCATCGCTGCATGCGGCGGACACATATCGAGCACGGAGGCAAAGGCCGGTCGAGCCTGTGTATCGGAGCAATTGGCATCGCATGCTGGCAAGTGGGCTGATGGTCGCGGGTATGTTCTCGGCATTACTGGCCCAGCCTGCCCGAGAGTCGGGCGCGCTGCTCACTGTGCCCAGTCCACTGTCGAGCGAAACGATTACCCAATTGCGCAATCAGATTGAACATCACATCTCGCTCGGAAACCGTAAGATCATTCTGCACTTTCAACCCGGTCCACCTTCGTCATTCGGTGTGGCCCGTGACTTGGCGCAGTATTTGCTCCGCGGTATTCGAGGCCGCGCCGAAATCCACGCTTATGCTGATAAACCTCTCACAGGCCACATTGTGCTTCCTTTCCTGGCCGCTCAGTATCGCTGGTTGGGGCCCGAAGGAGGACTTGGGCAGGCTCAGGTCGGTACTGATCAGCCCATAAGTCATGCCGACCGCGCGTTTTATCTGGAAGTAGCCCAAGGGCGAGGACTCCCGGAAGCACTCGTGCTGCGTATGCTCCATCAACCCCTGAGCGTCTATCGTGTGGTGGAGAATGGGCAGGTGCGTTACAAGATTGAGGATACGCCGCTCGCCCGCCAACTCGAAATTGAGCCGAGACTGCTCACCATCCCCGCTGAGGGTGGACAACTGGTGATCGTGGGCGGTGAAGGGGCAGGGTTATTCCGAGCTGGTCAGGCCGAAGAGTTTGGCCTGGCGCGGCGCCTGAATGGTCTGGAAGAATTGGTGGATACGCTGCAGCTCGACCGTGCTATCTTATTGGGCGCGGTAACCGTCCATCCCGACAGCAAAGTGGTGTGGATTCGCGTCGGGGGGGAAGAAGGAGACCTCAGCTCGGGTACTATCCACTCACTGCGCCGAAAGTGGGAAATAGCCACCAACTTGCCCAATGTCGGTTGCATCGTTTTCGAGATCAACGCTGGCGGCAATGCCCGCGTCGCTCAAGAACTCGAACCGCTCGTTCAACAGGTATTGCAAAGGAATAAACAGGTACTGACGGTGGCTTACGTCCCCAAACGCGCCAGCGGCGCCGCAACGTATTTGGCCTTTGCTTGCCGTGAGATCGTCTTGTGCCAGTCAGCGCAGTTAGGCGATATGCAGGAAATTCGCGGGTCGGGGCGCAGAGCACTCACCGCACAGCAGTTGCAACCCTATGTGCGACAACTGCGCGAACTGACCCAATACCACGGCGGGGAAGCGCTGGCCGACGCCCTGTTCGATCCCGCGGTGGAGCTCGTGCGGACGCGTCCCAAGAAAGGTGGAGCACGCCTCCTGGTGCTGCGCCGCGACGAAGCCGAGCGCCGCCGCGAAGAATTCGAGATTCTGGATAAACCCTTCCGTCTGATGCAAATCTCGGGCGACCAGGCGCGTACCCTGGGCGTGGGCCGTTTTGTCTTGCCCGACAATTCCCCTCCGGACGCCGTGCTGAACCTGTTCGGTCTGAAGGTGCAGAATATGGAACTCCTCCGCAGTACCTGGCTGGATGACCTGGTCAACCTGATCGTCCACCCGGTCACCACGGTCTTCCTGTTCATCCTGGGCTTCACCTGTCTGCTCTTGGAATTCAAGACGGGCGGTCTGGGATTGCCAGCTGTGATTGCGGCCGTGTGTTTCCTGCTGATCTTCTGGGCTCATTCCTGGCTGTCGCGGGAAGTGAATTCCCTGGCTATTCTGCTATTCTTGCTGGGGCTGGCACTACTGCTGGTCGAACTGTTTGTGTTGCCGGGTATGATTGTAGCCGGGTTCAGCGGGGTGCTTCTGATCATCAGCAGCGTTGCTCTGCTATTGGTTCAGCACTGGCCACAGACCACCGAGGAATATGTGCGGATGGCGCAATATTTCGGAATGCTGGGGGGTGGTCTGGTAGCGGCGATTGTCCTGGCGTTCCTGATCGGGCGTCATCTGCCCAGTGTGCCCTGGTTACGGGGGTTGGTACTCGTGCCGCCCGAATCAGTACTTCCCGAAACCTCGATTGCCGTTCCCATCCGCGAATATCAACAATATCTCGGTGCCGTTGGAGTTGCCGTCACTGCATTGCGCCCCGCGGGCAAAGCGCGGTTTGGCGATGTACTCCTGGACGTCACTGCCGAAGGTCAATATCTCGATGTGGGCACTCGTGTGCAGGTGATTGAGGTGGAAGGAACCCGCATCGTGGTGCAAGCCCTTCCCGCTCACGATCCTGCTTCCTGAACCCAGGCTGCTATGGACTGGTTCTTACCGATTGCGCTTATCCTTTTGGGACTGCTCCTGCTGGTGGCCGAGGTATTTATCCCCTCAGGAGGCGTGCTGTTTGTCCTGGCGTTAGTTTCCCTGATTGTCGGCATCACTATGATTTTCTTCATCCCCGAGTCCCGAGGCGGCGGCGTGGCGGCCGGCTTGATCACCGTCACCATCGTCTTTGTGATGATTCCGATCGTAGTGGGTATAGCGTTCTATTACTGGCCCAAGACACCATTCGGCAAACGTATCATCCTGGCGGCGCCAAGCGCCGAGGAAGACCAGCCGCCTCAGGCCTTTCCCGAACATGCCGACTATTCTCAGCTCAAAGGCCAGGTTGGGCGCGCACTATCGCCGTTACGACCCAGCGGCATCGTGCTCATTCAGGGCCGACGCATTGACGCTGAGACCGAGGGCGTCTTCGTGGAAGCAGGACAGTTTGTGCGGGTTGTGGATACTCGCCCCAGTTATGTCATCGTCCGACCGCTGAGTCCGGAAGAAGCTCAGGTCATTAGCGAAACTCCCTCATAGTCCTGACCCGCACACTCTTTCGCAAATCGTTGCATCGCTCTGTACGACCTTTCGACATCAGTCACTCTTTAGCAGGTGTCCGTTCCGCGACGCCACCGAGGCACGTTGCGTACCAGACAGCCAGTGCCCTGACTTCGACTTCTAGCGTCCAACGGAGCCAGGTCGGCTAGGCCGTGGCGCCTAAGCGATACGTTCTACTTTGGGATTCGTTGTTGGGCTTGAACGTTGGCAGTTCTCAGCCGAGCAAGCCCGTCATTCCGCGTTACGGCCAGGTCCGTCCGTTAGAGCTTGCCCGACAGCAAGCATCATGTCATGACCAGTCTCGCCACAGCACAGATCACCGTTGCTCCCGGTTCCACTTCACGATGACTTTCCAGTCGAAGATTAGCTCGGATCGCGCATCACCTTGTGGGTTCAAATCCCACCGCCGGCTCCAAATCCCTCTCAGTCGAATATGCAGAACAGATCGCGCTTCATGGCGGATCGGGCACCCCCACGGCAAAATTGCCGAGGAGCGAATTTTCATCAGTGGGCGGTTTTGCCCTGGGATCAGCCCCGAACGGCAGGGTGGTGATGTTGCGTAAGTGCTTATTCAGAAAAGACTTGCGAATTTTTCCCGCCCCTACGGCGACCCCGCGGGCAAATTTCAAAAAATACGGCTAAAACGCGCGGCAAAACACGGATTCTCACGGATCGTGACAGGCCCTTTGCCTCTGCCCCATTTCCGACCGAAGATAGAACATAATCATAATAGTAAACTTGCACTGGACCAGGAAAATTAACTACATTTCCGATGCTTTCTGTAACATAATCAACTTACTCATGTATTTCCCTGGGGGCGCGATTTGTTCTATATGCCATCGCACAACTCTGAAATTCTAGTGCGGCAATGGCGTGCCTCGGTTCAAGTTCCCATGGATTATGTTCTATATGCCATCGCACAACTCTGAAATTCTGTCCTGGCCACCACGTCAACTCCCGCTTACTCTGGGCCGATTGCTACTTATACGCTCTCACATCGTGGGAAAAAACGCTAAGGTTGTAAGTTCTCTGCTTCTGAAAGTTGCCCCTTATGCACCGCGGGGCTCCGGCCCAGCGAGGCAGCCGCCGTCTTGTTGTAAGTTCTCTGCTTCTGAAAGTTGCCCCTTATGCACCGCAGGGCTCCGGCC
>JANWVZ010000067.1 GCA_025056555.1 Gemmatales bacterium
GACCTCTTTTTCGGGACCACGTTACTTAGGCGATGGTAAATGTCGTTGGTAGCGCAAACTGCGTCGCGGTGCTGCGACTTCCTTTTCAGAACCATGTCACCCATCGGATAGGAAACGTCTTTAGTAACGCGGGCTGAGTTGCGCCACGGCGACCTGGTTTTGGGGGTAACGTTAGATAATGGATAGTAATTATCCTCAAAGCCATGCCACAGGGGGTGTAATGCGCTCAGGTGGCAGGGTAACGTTAGATAATGGATAGTAATGGTCCTCAAAGCGGATGGTGGAAGGCAAGGATGGCTCAGGATGGTGGTCGAGTTAGGGTATGCACGGGAGGGTAAATATCTTTAATTTATTGGGGCGTTTGGATAGGTGACTAAGTTGATAATGTTCCACAAAAGGTCTGAAATATCGCAAGGGCAAAGGGGGTTTCAAAATCCCGAGAAATTGCGAATTTGCCCCCGATTTTCCCGGGAAAGACCGCGCAGTCGCCGCCGTGAGGGAAATAAATCGCAAGTCGTTATTACAAAAAGACTTGCGACATCTTCATTTAGTCGATGCAGCGGCATGATCTGGGGCGAAACCGCCCCTTTCGCAAATCTGCAGATTTCTAATTTTGCCACGGGGGTACCCGGCATGGCCGAGGGCGACGGCTGAGGGCGGGCGTGCGATAGTGGAGTCTTAATTGGCCTGGGGAGCGTCCGTGGCATGGAGGGCAAGCGGGTAGTCGTAAGTCAGGATGGCGTTCTTCAGTTGGGGGTACATCGGGACGTTATGATTGACCACCCCAAATACGGCGGTGGTCGCCAATTGGGAGGGCGTTCTTGTGTTGGGGCCGAGGTTGTGGCCGCGGATGTGGCCGGGTTGCAGCCGAGAGTCGAGTGTTACCGAGACGCGGTTCGTGGGCAAGTCTGCCGAGAGCGCTTTCCCATTGCAGAATGGTCGGGGGAATGGTCGAAAGAGTTAGCGGAAAGGAGAGTCGTGATGGTAATCGGCGGAAACGGAACTTCGGGCCTGGAAAGTTTGCAGGCAGAGGTGGGTGCGTTCGTGGCCTATTTGCAGCAGGAACGGGGCTTATCGGAGCATACGGGAGATGCCTACCGAAGGGATCTGCAGCATTTTCGGGAATGGGCGGAGGAACGGGGATTGAGGGATTGGCGTGCGGTGTCGTTAGGGCAGTGGAGCGAGTATTTGCGTTACCTGCGGGAGAAGGGTTTGGCCTCGCCCAGTGTGGCGCGGAATCTGGTGGCGGTCAAGATGTTTTTCAGGTTTCTCCACATGGAGGGGAAGGTGGCCCGACGTAGCGTGGAACTACTGTCCTCACCACGGTTATGGCAGCGAATCCCGTTCGTGTTGAGTCCCGAGGCGGTCGAGAAGCTGCTGACAGCGCCGCAAGTCAGCGACCGCATGTACTACCGCGACCGAGCGATCCTGGAATTGCTGTATGCCAGCGGAGCACGCGCTTCAGAGGTGGCGCGGCTGCGTGTCGAAGAGGTGTATCTGGAACATGGTTTTATCCGCTGTGTGGGAAAGGGTCAAAAGCAGCGCATTGTTCCGCTGGGTCGGCAGGCCATTGCCGCTGTTCAGGCTTACCTGCAAGAGCATAGACCGCAGTTGGTTCAAAGGCATCCAGAGACGCCTTGGTTGTTTGTCAGTCGCAGTGGGCAACGGCTGAGTCGGGAAATGATTTGGGTGCTGGTCAAGAAGTATGCACGGCGGGCTGGCCTGACGGGGAAGATCAGCCCACACACGTTACGCCATTCCTTCGCCACCCATTTACTGGAAGGTGGGGCGGATTTGCGGAGCGTTCAGGAGATGCTCGGACACGCCAATTTGCGGACAACCCAGATGTACACGCACGTGGATCGGCAACGGCTGCGGAAAATCCATCAGAAATACCACCCGCGAGGTTGAGGTACTCGAAGGGGGTTGGGAACGGACTGGCTGGCGGGGATTAAGCGGCGGATTGGCGATAACGGTCCACTTCGCGGAAGTAGGCCAAGGCGCGATCCAAAGGGCGTTTTTCGTGTCGGCTGTCGAGCAGAGCGCGAATGCGGACCAGGAGCTCTTTCTTATGGATCGGCTTGGTCAGAAAATCGTCGGTACCTGCCTCTACGGCCCGTTCAATGTCGCTGGGCTGGTCCAGGGCGGTGATCATGACAATGGGAATATGTTGTGTTTGGGGATTGTGGCGGAGGCGTTTGCACACCTCGAAACCGCTGACTCGGGGCATCATAATGTCGAGAAGAACCAAATCTGGCTGCCACTCTTCGACGAGGCGAAGGGTCTCCAGACCATCCGTGGCCAGACGTGTTTCGCAGTCCAAATCGGCCAGGTAAGCCTCGAGAAGCTCGGCTCCCTGGGGATTGTCTTCCGCAATCAGGATTTTGACTTTGGTCGGCGCCGCAGCCATGATTTTCGTATCGTCATCGGTTACTTTTGGTTTCAGCCCAAATCGGCTTAGCACCCTGAAAGGGTCCCCTTTACAGAGCATCATAGCAGGGGCTGACGATTCTGGGAATGGTAGTTTCCGAGGGTTCAACTATCTTCCCAAATCAGCGGCTCGCGTCCAGTAACCATCCAATGCAGACAGCGCGACCAGTTCGAGAGCGAACCCGGCGTCCATTGGCCTAACAAACGTATCCCTGAGCTGCCGCTGGCTTGGGGCACGCCTGCGGGTACCTGGTCGAGTAACAGGGCAGCGAGTAAGGCAGCGCGCACGGCCAGAGCAGCATCCGCCGCAACGCCAAAATCGTCGCTACGCTGGACGATAGCGGGTCGAAGTTTATCTTGGAGCAACTGCCAGAGAAAGCCGTTACGGCATCCCAAACCGCTGACCAGAACACGCAAGTTGCTGTCCTGCAAACCCAATTCACTGCGAGCCGATGCGATGTTCTGAACCAGCCAATGACAAGCGGTGCACAAGACATCAACGGGCGGCCAACCGCGTTGCCGTGCCAATTCGCTGGTGGCTCGGGCCCAAGGGGAATCGAACGGTGTGCGGATTTGGAAGCGCCGATGTCGAGTCAGCAGGACTGGGTGGGCTAACCAGCGGCTGAGGAGATCCGGTATCAGCCGACCTTGAACGGCCAGATGACCTGAACGGTCCGGGTTATCTGGCCGACCGGTCAAGGCCGCAGTCAGGCGGTCTAAGACTGCTAATCCGGGGATGAGCATTGCGGCTCGGATGGCGGACCAATCCTGGCCGGGGGCGAGGGAGTGCAAAAGGATGTCTTCACCGAGGTGGAGTATCAGGCGTGGTTCGTGCTGGGAATGAAACAGGATCCAATCAGTGGCAGCGGTAACGCAGCGGGAGTGTCCCCCCGCAGCCAGGTCGCGCAAGGCAAAACTGTGGGCGATGCTCCAGCCAGTCATCTCCGCCAACCAGGCAGACATCGGCCAAGGAAATCCAAATCCCCCATCTGACCAGATGCCCCAGTGCCACCAGGGTTCTATCAGCCCGACACAGATAATCTCATGCCAACTCACGCCGACCTCGTCTGTGGCCAGGCGCAGCAGATGGAGCAAATGTTGCGCCCAGGTCTGAACCGCAGCACGGAGTTGAGCGAAATCGGCGTTGGTCGCAGAAGTCACGGAAAAAGTGCGGGGTAATGGGGGCAGGGGGGCGGCTCTCGTCGCCCCGCGGACCAAGCGCACACCGTCGCCCCGGCCACAGACTTCGACGACTGCCGCTTCGCCCCAATTGAGTTCACCTTGTGCGGCTAAGCCCGCCAGCCAGCGCGATTCTGGGGATGTGGACACAATACCTTGGTTACAAAGAGCCTGGGGGTGTGTTTGGCCGTGGCACCGCTCCACAGCGTTGGAGGGAGAGGATAAGACTGTGGTGCGAGGGGTGGCTCAAGCCGCTAAGGACAATGCGCTTTCGCGTTTGCCACAAGCTTGGACTAAGGCCTCAAAAATCTGCAAATCAAGTTTGGAAGCGGTTTCCGAATGCGGGTGCCATTGCACGCCCATGGCCCACCAGTCATCGGATTCAGATTCGATGGCTTCGATGACTCCATCGGGTGCCACTGCCGCCACACGGAAGCCCGGCGCGACCTCTTTGACCGCCTGGTGGTGGTAACTGTTCACCAGGATTTCCTCTTCGCCATAGATTAGTTCCAGTCGGCTGCCGGGCATCAGTTTGACGGCGTGGCGATGAACAGCCTCGGTGGTGTCCAAGTGTGGTAAACTGCGGGGGAGGTCTTCCGGTAAGTGCATGTAAAGAGTGCCTCCGCAGAGAACGTTCAGCAGATGCATCCCCAATGCAACGCCCAGGATGGGCAGTTCCCGTTCAATGGCCAATTGGCATAACAGGCGGTCGAATTCCTCGCGTTGGGCCGGAATCGGTTCGACTGCGTGATGGCGGGGCAGGCCCTGGCGCTTGGGATCAAGATCGCCTTGGCCCCCGACTAAAACCAGCCCGTCCACACGTTCCAACAGAGATTCCAATTCGGGTTTCTTCAGCACCGGCGGAATCAGGATGGGTAAGCCCCCTGCAGCATACACCGACTGGGCATAACCGATGTGGACGCGAATCTGGCCGCTTCCCTCCAGCTTGCCCAACACCAGGTCGGTGTTGACACCGATGACGGGTCGTACCTGTCTTTTCATGCACGTACCTCCATGTACCGGACTGTATCCTTGTCCCTTCGTGTCTGGCGCGCTTGCGGGACTGTCACGCCAGTGTGGAGTGTGTCAATTATACCGCAGCTGATACCGTTGCAAGAGCACTTGGATTGGCACCTCGAAGTGTTCTTGGTTACTTAGCGCGGGCTATTGTGCGGTCAGGATACTGTCTACAATGGCTGATTCCAAACTTGGAATACGGGGCGATGTTGTGCAAATCCCTATTGGCCAGTTGAGAACGGAATGCTATGCGTAGCTGGAAAACAGCCACGACTGCGATGGTCGGATCAGGCACGAGCACACGAGACAATCACGGCAATGGCTCAATTGAGTTCCTGCCTGCTGCACCGTCAGCATTTCCTCGCAAATTTCGGTGGAAGGTGTGCTCGCTCCATGCCATTACCTTTATTCAGGAAGTTCAAGGTCGTGGCCAGCGATTCGAACCTGCCTGCCCATGTGAACTCAAAACCGCTTTCGGCAGACGGAACGGCAAGGCAAGAACTGGTAACTTCCCAGCACGAGTCTGGTGGCGCAGGTCGCAAGCGGAAGTGCTCTCCGCATTCATCAAGCCCATGAGGTCCCAATCTCCGGAGATACCACCGACCAATCTGATGCCCAGGAGCCGGTACAGACGAGCCCTGGTTCTCGGAACCGCACTGGCAGGCTTATTGCTGCCCGGCTGCGGTAAGACGGTTCAGGAACAGGTTCTGGAGCGGAACCGTACGGGAGTGAGCTGGCTGCTGCAACGGGACTTTGCAGCCGCAGAAGCGGAGTTTCGTGAAGCTCTGGCGCTGGCTCCTGAGGACTTCACGACGCAATACAATTTGGCCGTAGCCGCTCACTTACGCGGACGGACGGACGAAGCGGAGCGCTGGTATCGCCGATGCTTAGCACAGGACCCTCATTTCCTGCCGGCGCGACGCGGACTGGCACACCTGCTCTGGCAGGAGAATCGGCAGGAGGAGCTGCGGCAGTTCGTGATGGAATGGATAAGGGACCGGCCCGACTCGGCAGACGCTCATGCGTTGCACGGTTGGTACTTAGCTCGGCTCGGAGATTATCCTGCCGCAGAAGCGGCCTTGCAGTCAGCGCTGTTACGTCAGCCGCAACACCCTTTTGCGTTGGCAGAACTGGGACGGATTTACGAGCTTTACCGTTACCCGGAGCGCGCTCGCAGCCTCTACGAGCGTTCGCTGCATTATGACCCGTGGCAGCCTGAACTGCGGGCGCGTTGGGCGAAATTACAGCCAGGCTCCTGGAACCGTTGAGCCATCAATTCGATTCACCTTATCGCAGTTGGCCACACCCGGGGAGATATGGTCAGGCTCTCGGAGCCACTGAAAAGTTGTTTATTCGGCAGGTATTCTGGAATAAGGGCTCGATGGTGCTGGCGAATCAACCGCGATCATCGGTGAAATGTTAGATCCGCCATCAACGGACCTGGGGAAGACCAAGAAGGCTAACACTGATTATTCGGAGATTTGCAGATGGGAAAGTTACGACGGGGATCCCTCAGGAAACCTACCGCGCGGCTGACACTGAGATTATGCCGAGATTTGCAGGTGTGATAACCCGCTCAGGCAAAAGTAATGAACAATTCTGCAACATCGCATTCTCCATAAGGTTTGCGGAAGGAAACGACGATGATGCAGACAAACAAGCGCACGAGTAGCCCAGGCGGCAAGACATATCTCCATGTCTCCTTATTGTTCCTGAAAAATTGTTCCTAAGACCACAACCATAACCTGGATAATCAATGGTTCGGAGTCGGAAAGCCCAGGGCAGATCTCCTCGTTGAAGATCATGACGGGGGGTCTGCAAAGCTCAACCAGTGGTTCTGGAAGGCGGCGGTCGTCAATAGGCTCTGGCCAATCGGGTTGAGAGGCGGTATATTATCAATGCCTGCCTGCCGGTTCCGCTGCCCCGGCAAGTGTCCCGCCCGAACCGAGTTCGCTGCTACGAGGAATCGCTTATGCGACGAGTATCTGCGGTTTGGCTGGTCAGCTGGCTGAGTGTAGGCTCCCTGGTGAGCTTGGTGCTGGCTGATGGGCAAAAGGCCCAGGAATCTAAGAAGGAAATCAGCTACTATCGGGAAGTGCGTCCGATACTGCAATTGCGCTGCCAAGGGTGCCACCAGCCGGCCAAGGCGGAAGGCAGTTACATCATGACGGAATACAAAACTCTGCTGGAGAAAGGGCGCAGTGGTGAGCCGGGCATTGTACCAGGCCATCCCGAAAAAAGCCGAGTTATGCAATTGATTGTGCCCCACGAAGGCAAACCCCCTGCCATGCCCCGTAATCAGGAGCCGTTGAGCGCAGAACACGTTGAGTTGATCCGCCAATGGATCGCCCAGGGCGCAAAAGACGACACACCTGCCTCGGCACGTACTGCCCTGGTGGACGAAGAGCATCCTCCCGTCTATGAATTGCCGCCTGTGATCAATGCGGTACGTTTTTCTCCTGATGGGCATTTCTTGGCGATTTCGGGCTATCACGAAGTTCTGCTGCATCGCGCCGATGGGGCACAATTGGTGGCTCGGCTCATCGGACAATCCGAGCGGATCCAAGCGCTAGCTTTCTCTCCCGATGGCCGTTATTTAGCCGTGAGTGGCGGAACACCGGGACAGTTTGGCGAGGTGCAAATCTGGGAACTGCGGCAGGAGATGCGCGATCTTTCGCCGTGGGTGACTGCGCTCACTCAATGGACTGGGAGCACGACCGCCTGGCCCGCGCCCGGGGCCTCGAAAGTGGCGTTGGTTTCCTCACTGGCGCTCAGTTTACCGAAACCGATGGGTATCCTCCCTACGGGAATCCTGCGCAGTTACAAGCTGCGTCTGGCAGTTCCCATCAGTTACGACACCATCTACGGGGTCAGCTGGTCGCCCGACGGCAGGCTGCTGTCGTTCGGGTGTGCGGACAATTCCCTGCGGGCCATCGAAGCGGACACGGGCAAACAGGTCCTGTACCAGGGTGCCCACGAGGACTGGGTTTTGGATACCGCTTTCTCGATGGATGGTTCGCATTTGGTTTCGGTCAGTCGGGATATGAGCATGAAGCTGACCGAAGTCGCGACACAACGCTTCGTGGATAACATCACCAGCATTACTCCGGGGGCTCTGAAAGGGGGGCTGACCACGGTCGCGCGGCATCCGACCAAAGACATCGTGCTGACCGGCGGTTCCGATGGCGAACCGAAGATTTACCAGATTTACCGTACCAAGGCACGACAAATCGGGGACGACTTCAATCTCATCCGCAAGTTCGAGCGCCTGCCAGGAAGGATTTATTCTGCCGAGTTCAGTCCCGACGGAAACCGCATTGTCGTAGGGGCCAGTTCTTACGGCACGGGGGAGATTCGCGTTTACGATGCCAATAATGGGCAACTGTTGTGGCGCTTTGATCAGGCGGGGCCGGTTTATTCCGTGTGCTTCAGTCCCGATGGTCGCGTTGTCGCCGCGGGCGGTTTCGACGGGACGGTGCGCTTATTGGACGCAGCCAATGGTAAACTGATCAAAGCCTTTGTACCTGTGCCTTTGACGCACAATCCGTCAGGACAGGGCAAGCCCTAGGGATTTTTCGAACACCACTCGACCAACTATTACACGCTGCCAGACAGGAGAACCTGAAGATGAGACGGATGGTGATGGCCTGGATAGTATGCTGGCTGAGCATGGTCGTTCCTGCCTGGGGCCAGTCGGAGAAACTTCCCGGAGGAGCCAACCTAGCGCGTCTTGAAGCGTATCCGGAGCGTGTCGAACTAGTAGGGCCCTTTGCCTATCGCCAGCTTCTGATCACTGCGCACCTGACCAGTGGTGAAACGCTCGATGCGACGCGGATGGTACGCTATGAAGCTCCAGCCAATCTGGTGCGGATTTCGCCGCTGGGTCAGGTGGTTCCCGTAGGTGATGGTGCTGGTGAAATCACTGCGCAGTTAAACGGTCAGACGGTGCGCCTTCCGCTAAGCGTCCGCGGTGTCAAGGAAAAGTATCAAGTCAGTTTCGTTCAGGACGTCATGCCGGTGTTGAGCAAACTCGGCTGTAACGCGGGAACGTGCCACGGAGCGGCCAAGGGGAAGAACGGCTTCAAGTTGTCGCTGCGAGGCTATGACCCGATTTTCGACCATGTGGCGCTGACCGATGATGTCGAGGCACGTCGGTTCAATCGGGCGGCTCCAGAGCGGAGCCTGATGCTGATGAAGCCCGCTGGTGCCGTGCCCCACGTCGGGGGAGTGCTCTTACAACCGGGCGACAGATACTACGAGATGCTGAAGCTCTGGATTGCCGAAGGGGTGCCTCTCGACAGGAATGCTCCCAGGGTTGTCAGCATCGAAATCTACCCCAAGAACGCCATCCTGCCGCTGCCGGGCATGAAACAGCAAACCGTAGTCCTGGCCCGCTATAGCGATGGCAAGATTCGCGATGTTACCGCTGAAGCGTTCGTCGAAAGCAGCAACACGGAAATCCTGACCACGGATAAGCATGGCATTGTAACTGCAGTGCGGCGGGGAGAGGCAGCTATCCTGGCTCGCTATGAGGGAGCCTACACTTCAACTTTGTATTTCGTCATGGGCGACCGCAGCGGTTTCACCTGGCACGATGTGCCTGAATACAACTTCATTGACACGCTGGTTTACAACAAGCTCAAGCGCTTCAAAATCCAACCCAGTGATGTCTGCACGGACGAGGAGTTTATTCGTCGGGTTTACCTGGATCTGACCGGCGTACCGCCCACTGCCGATGAAGTCCGAAAGTTTCTCGCCGATTCGCGTCCTTCGCGTACCAAGCGCGAGGAATTGATAGACAAGCTGGTCGGGAGTCCGGATTACGTGGAACATTGGACGAATAAGTGGGCGGATTTGCTGCAGTGCAATCGCAAGTATCTGGGAGACCGTGGAGCTGCCGCCTACCGCGAATGGATTCGCAAAGCGATCGCGGACAACATGCCGTATGACAAGTTCGCCTACTCGATTCTGACAGCCAGCGGCTCCACTCTGGACAACCCCCCCGCTGCCTATTTCAAGATTCATCGCGACCCCGGCGATCTGGTTGAAACTACCACGCATTTGTTCCTGGGTATCCGATTCAATTGCAACAAGTGCCATGACCATCCCTTTGAGCGTTGGACGATGGACAATTATTACGAACTGGCTGCTTATTTCGCTCAGGTGCAACGTCAGGAAGATGCTCGCTTCAAAGGGCAGCGGATCGGCGGCACGGCGGTGGAGGGGGCTACGCCTCTTGTCGAAGTCATCACCGACGCCAAGAGCGGGGACATCCGCAACGAACGTTCAGGGCAGACTGCCGTCGCCAGGTTTCCGTTCTCTGTGGATGTGGAATTTCCCAAAGAGGCACCGCGCCGGGAGTTGCTGGCTCGCTGGTTGACCTCACCAAAGAATCCTTACTTTGCCCGCAGCTACGTCAACCGTATGTGGAGCTATCTGACGGGCATCGGCCTGATTGAACCCGTGGATGACATTCGCGCGGGCAATCCGCCAACTAATCCAGAATTGCTCGAGCGCTTGACCGACGAGTTCATCCGCAGCGGTTTCAACACCCAACATCTGATTAGACTCATTTGCAAGTCTCGTGTTTATCAGCACTCGATCAAAACCAACCGCTGGAATCAGGATGACGAGACCAATTACTCCCACGCAATTGCGCGCCGATTGCCTGCGGAAGTGTTATTTGATGCTATCCATAAAGCAGTGGGGGCCACGCCACACATTCCCGGCTTGCCTGCCGGCGCTCGCGCAGCGCAACTCCTGGATTCCAACGTACCTGTCCCCGGCGGTTTCCTGGAAATCTTCGGTAAACCACCTCGGGAAAGTCCTTGTGAGTGCGAGCGTTCTAACGATCTGCTCCTGGGAGCCGTACTCAACATGATCAACGGACCCGTGATTGGCGAAGCGATCCGCGATCCCAATAACCGCATCGCCAGACTGGTCGCTTCGGAAAAAGATGATGCCAAAGTGGTGGAGGAACTGTTCCTGATGATCCTCAACCGCCGGCCGACTCCGCGCGAACTGCAGGAGGGCCTGCGTGCGCTGCATGCGCCGCAAAGTGATTTCGAGCGCCTATCCAGAGAGCGAAACCGATTGGAGAAAGCCTTGGCCGAATCCGAAGCACGGTTACCGCAACGCGCTCTGGAATGGGAAAAACAGCAAACCATCTGGTATCGCGCAGAGATTCTGGACGCTCGTGCCCAATCGAACGTGAAGCTGGTGCGTCAGCCCGACGGTTCCATGCTCGTCGAAGGGCCTAAGTCGAAGGACGATGTCTATTTCGTGCGCATCGCTGTGCCTACCAGTCAGGTGACGGCCGTGCAGTTGGAGGTGTTGCCTCACGATTTACTTCCCAACAAAGGCCCTGGTCGGGCTCCCAACGGGAACTTTGTGCTTTCAGAATTTCGCGTACTCCGTCCGAGCAGCGCAGCGAGTGAAGCCGTGTGGACTGCTCTGCTCGGTGGTCCGGCGAACACGGGGAAACTGGAACGCCTCGCGCTTCATCGCCCACAAGCAGACTATTCGCAGAACGGCTTTCCGGTGCAGAATGCATTGGACCATCGTGACGATACAGGCTGGGCCATCGGTGATCAGTTCAGCCGCGCTCACCAGGCCAGCTTTGAACTGAAGGATACCCTCACGGGCACCGGCGAACTGGTCGTGGTTCTGGAAATGAAACATCCACAAATCCCCGAGCACACCATCGGAAGATTCCGGATCTGGGTAACCCCCAGTTTAGCTCCAGTGAAACTGGCTGGTCCGCCAGAGAAGATTGCCGACATCCTTCGTGTTCCTCTCGAAAAGCGCACTCAGCAGCAGAAGGATGAAATTCTCCGCTACTATCGTGGCTTGGACGAGGAGCTGCAACGGCTCCACCGGGAGTTAGCAGAGATCGGCTCACCCATGAGCGTGCGTTTCCTCGGTGCCCAAGACATCGCCTGGGCCCTCATCAATAGCAACGAATTCCTCTTCAATCATTGATCATTGAACGTGCTTTCCAGGCGCAGAATTGAGACTTCGAGACCTCGCAGGAAACTCGTCAGGTGGCATTCCTGAGAAACGCTTCGCATACGTGCTGCAGAGGCTTCGTTAGTGTTAGCCCGGATCACGCCTGCGGTTAGATTGCCCTATCTCCGACGCGCCGAATCAGGAGTTTCGGCGTATTCACAACCGCGCAACAGGGCGCCGCTTCATGCAATTCCAAGCGCCGCTTGGCTTGCGTTTGTTTCTCCCGCGGGCATCCAGTTCGCAGTCGCCTTGGCTACCTGAGGCGCGTCTATTGGCGATTCGGTAGCACTTAGTCATAAAGAATCCAGAGAGAACATGTCCCTTTCCTGAGCCCGGCTATGGCCGAGAGCACGCCTGCCATACCTTGTATAAGATCAGCTGCCGAGTGGCAGACCCCTTTGACTTCGGGGTAAGATCTCCGGAGCAGATTGCGACAGGGGCGAGAAAGCATCCTTGGCTTCATGGGCTTGTGGAAACTGTGAAGCCAGGTCCACAGCTTCCTCTGAACGTCAGGGCGGCTGAAATGCTGCCAGGCGCCATAACGAAGAGCCAGTATCCTGGCCCTCTCGAGTTGGCTTAATATGGTGGACCTGTCAACCGCGTAAGCCGACCTGCTGCATCAGGCGCGCGGTTGCCTCATACGCCTCGCGGACCCATTCCACAATCTTGTCGGGTTCCGGGGAGTATTCCAGTTCAACGCTCATACTGCCATCAATATTGAGAAGTTTGATCTCCTGCAGGTAGGGCAGAAAATTGACCACTCCCCGTCCGGGAGGCAGGTCGCCGTGTTTCTTACCATCGCAATCGCTGATGTGAACATGAATGGCCCAGTCGCGCAGCCGACGCAATTCTTCCGGTCGAACGCCGGCCAAGTGAAGATGGGAAATGTCAATGTTGGCACCCACGGCCGGATGATTCACCTCTTGGAGAAACGCGACCATACGCTCGATGTTGTTCAGGAGCGACAAGCGGAACGGTTCCAGCTCTAGCGCCAGCTTCAAACCTAGCTTCTCAGCATAATCGCCCAGACGGCGAACATTCTCTACTGCAAAACGCCACTGTTCCTGCGGCGGGATTACCTCCTGTTGCCAGACGTATTCGCCCAGCACGAGCAAAACGTTCCGGGCTTCGTATTCGTAAGCCAGGTCGAGGTAAGCCTGGCACCGCTGCAGATGAAACCGTTGGATGGAACGATTGAAATCCACCAGTCCCAAAGCCACGCAAGCCACGCTGACTATAGGGAGCCCTGCCTTGTCACATTCCCGCTTGATGAGGCAGCGTTCACGGATGTCCAGGTCGAGAGGATCGGCAAAGATGTCAATAGTGTCGAAACCGATTTCTTTAGTCATGCGGATGCCCCAGGCCGTATCACGCCCTGCCTGGACCCACGCAGAGTTAATGAGTCCCAAGCGCATGGTGTTGGCTCCTGCGTTCAACTCAGACGCATCATACGACGGAAATACTCCAGAGTACGTCGCAGACCTTCGCGGCGTGAAATCTTTGGTTCCCAGCCCAGGAGTTCTCGAGCGCGGCTAATATCCGGTCGGCGGACACGAGGATCGTCTTGCGGCAAAGGACGAAAAACAATCTGGCTCTTTCCCCCTGTCAGCTCAAGAATTTCTCGGGCAAAATCCAGGATAGTGATTTCTTCGGGGTTGCCAAGATTCACCGGTTCCGGGTAATCCGTCCATAACAGTCGCACAATTCCCTCTACCAGGTCGTCAATGTAACAAAAAGACCGCGTTTGCGAACCATCGCCATAGACTGTGATCGGCTCCTGACGTAGCGCCTGGCCCATGAAGTTAGGCAAAGCACGACCATCGTCCAAGCGCATCCGCGGGCCATAGGTGTTGAAAATCCTTGCGATATGGGTGCGCAGGCCGTGGCAGCGATGGTAGGCCATGGTCAGGGCCTCTGCAAAGCGTTTGGCCTCATCGTACACGCCACGCACGCCAATCGGATTGACGTGCCCCCAATAGTTTTCGGACTGGGGATGTACCTGAGGATCGCCATAAACCTCACTGGTGCTGGCGAGAAGAAACCGTGCCCCTTTGGCGCGGGCCAACCCCAGGGCATTGTGCGTTCCCAACGAGCCAACCTTCAGCGTTTGAATGGGATAACGCAGGTAGTCAATTGGGCTGGCTGGGGAGGCAAAATGCAGCACCGCATCTACCGGCCCATCCAGGTAAAGGGGTTTGGAGATATCATGGGTCAGAAGCGTGAAGCGCGGGGAATCGAGAAACGTCTCGATGTTACTGTAGGTTCCTGTGATAAAATTATCAACGCAGACCACCTCGTGGCCTTCGAGCAGAAAACGTTCGCACAGATGGGAGCCAATGAAGCCTGCGCCTCCAGTAATGACGATTCGCACTCTGACTTTCCCTCACCAGCCGGCGGCTCGGATCGGCTCGAGAGCGAATCGGTGTTCTTCAGGGCCGATTATGCCGAGCCGCGCAAGGATAACGAGGGCAACGGCTGAGCACGCAGTCAGCTGCATAGCTTAGCTTGAGAGCGCCCTCTTGGTGTCCTTACTAACAGTATGCTAGCGCAGACAAGAAATGCCAAGCAGGTCACTATGCAGCAGGATCGAGCTCTCGTTGGCTTGACCTGCTTGGGCTACCTAGCAGGGTCATCCAATCCTGCTAGTTGTGGCACGCGCCGCATTCGAAAGGAACGACCATGATCGGCATACCGCTGCGGAGGTTTGGCGTAGCACCGCGCCTTCCGGAGCCGCTCTATCCCCTGCGGGAATTGGCCTATAATCTTTGGTGGACCTGGCATCCGGATGCCGTTCAACTGTTCCGTCGTATTGACGAAAAACTTTTTGAGGAGGTCGAACACAGCGCCGTCAAATTACTGGGCATTATTGACCAGACGCGATTTGAAGAATTGGCGCGCGACGAAGGCTTCCTGGCCCATCTGGAGCGCGTTTATCATGCGTTTCAGGAGTACTTACGTGCTCCCACTTGGTACGAGGAAACCTATAAGCGGCGGCTCGAAGCCCACCGCACCTCTCCGAAAGAGAAGAGGATCGCTCCGTCGGCGCATGTTCCGGAAACTGCCAGCGTCTACGTGACCCAGCCAGGTTTCGGTCAGTTGGAGTTTCGTATTGCCTATTTCAGCGCCGAGTTCGGACTTCACGAAAGCGTCCCGGTGTACTCAGGAGGATTAGGAGTCCTGGCCGGAGACCATTTGAAGTCGGCGAGCGATTTGGGGCTGCCTCTGGTGGGGGTCGGGTTGATGTATCGCATGGGGTATTTCCGGCAGTATCTGAATGTGGATGGCTGGCAGCAGGAAAAATATACCGAAAATGATTTTTTCAATTTGCCCATCGTGGCTGAGATGGACAAACAGGGTCGGCCCATTCTGGTTTCGGTACCGTTCCCCGACCGCGAGGTCTATGCCCGCATCTGGCGTATCCAGGTCGGACGGGTGGCGTTGTATTTGCTCGACACCAACGTGCCGCAAAACAGTCCCAGCGACCGCGAAATCACAGGCGAACTCTATGGCGGCGATCAGGATATGCGCATTCGCCAGGAGATGATTCTTGGGATCGGTGGTTTGCGTGCCTTGGACGCGTTAGGCCTGACTCCCAGCGTCTGCCACATGAACGAAGGCCATTCTGCCTTCCTGGCCTTGGAGCGGATTTACCAGGCTATGGAGAAATATGGCCTGAGTTTTGACGAAGCGCGGGAATGGGTAACTGCCTCGAACATCTTCACCACACATACTCCAGTCCCTGCAGGGATCGATCTCTTTCCGCCCGGTCTGGTGGAGCATTATTTGTCCGCCTACCTTGGGCGCTTAGGGATTGACCGCCATCAGTTGCTGGCCCTGGGTCGGCAGAATCCCCACGATCATAATGAGCCGTTCAGCATGGCGGTGCTGGCCTTGAGACTGGCCCATATCAGTAACGGAGTCAGTCAATTGCATGGCAAAGTGGCGCGGCGAATGTGGCATGGGCTGTGGCCTCACTTGCCGGAAAACGAAGTCCCGATCATCGCCATCACCAATGGGGTGCACACGCCCACCTGGGTCAGCCGTGACATGAACCTCCTGTTTGAGCGCTATCTGGGGCTCGATTGGCGCAGTCGCCTGCCTGATCACTCCATCTGGAAGCGGGTGGAGAACATACCGGACGCTGAACTCTGGCGTACTCACGAACGCCGTCGTGAGCGGCTGGTCATCATGGCGCGGCAGCGCATGAAATGGCAACTGAAACGACGGGGCGCTACGCCCGCCGAGATTGACCGCGCCGAAGAGGTGCTCGATCCGGAAGCACTTACCATTGGCTTTGCCCGCCGATTTGCCACCTACAAACGGGCCACTCTCATCCTTCGCAACCTGGAACGTCTGGACAAAATCCTCAACAATAAGGACCGTCCCGTGCAAATCATCTTCGCGGGCAAGGCCCATCCTCGTGATCACGGTGGCAAGGAACTGATCGCCCACATTGTCCACGTCGCGCGCCGTCCGGAGTTTCGCCGACGTATTGTTTTTCTGGAAGACTATGATTACAGCCTGGCTCGCGCTCTGGTTCAGGGCGTGGACGTCTGGCTCAATAATCCTCGACGACCACTGGAGGCATCCGGCACCAGCGGCATGAAAGTCGCGGTGAATGGCGGTCTTAACCTGAGCATCCTCGACGGCTGGTGGTGCGAAGGCTATCAGTACGACAATGGCTGGGCTATCGGGGCGGGGGAGGAATATACCGATCTGAACTACCAGGATGAAATCGAGAGCCGTGCCATTTATGACCTGCTCGAGCAGGAGATCGTGCCCTTGTTTTACACTCGCGGGAGCGATGGCTTGCCTCGCGGCTGGATCCGCATGATGAAACGCTCCATGCAGACTATCACCCCGATTTTCAACACCCACCGCATGCTTCAGGAATACATGGAGCGTTGTTACTGGCCGGCATGGTTACACTATTCGGAGTTGGCTGCGGATAATCTGGAACCCGCCCGCCGACTCGCCGCCTGGCGCCGCAGGATTGCTGATTATTGGTCGGCCATTCGAGTAGAGCATGTTGAAGCCAACCATCTCGACAATGTGGCTGTGGGTCAGGAGATCGAAGTGCAGGCACAGATTCATCTCGGCCCGCTATCGCCCGAGGATGTCGAAGTACAACTCTATCATGGCCGTGTGGATTCTCTCGGCGAAATCCCCGCTCCTCATACGGTGAGCATGGCGCACAGTGGCAGTTCGGCGGATGGCCGGCATTCATACATCGGCTATCTCTTGTGTCAGACGAGCGGTCAGTATGGTTTCGCAATTCGAATACTGCCCAAGCCGAAAAACCCTATCAATCCTCTAACCTTCGGACTGGTCACTTGGGGCTGATAACGATCATTTTCCCAGGGGCCACCGCTGCTCCAGAGTAACGGCACTAGGCTGTGTTGACGAATTGGCGGGCCAGGAGGAATGCGGCGACCACTTGAACCAGCGCCAGAAACGGGCACGCCAGTTTCTCATATCGCGTGGCGACCGCGCGAAATTGCTTCAGGTGCCCAACCAAGCGTTCTACACAATTACGTCGCCGATACAGTTCCCGGTCGAAGCCAGGCTGCTGCCGACGGTGGCTCCTGGTGGGTATCACCGGCCGAATCCGGCGCGCCCGAAGCCGCGCGCGGATCGCCTCGCTGTCGTAAGCCTTGTCCATTACCGCAGCCTCGATAGGACAGGCGTCGGGCACTGCCTCCACTACCGTAGATTCATGTTGCTGACCCGGTGTCAGCACGATACTCAAAGGGGGTGCTCTCGTTCGCTGCCGCCAAGTGCATCTTCGTGCTGAACCCGCCACGACTGCGACCCAGCCCCTGTGCCGCTTGACCCCCTTTTTGGCTGCGGCTCCCGTCCCGCAGCGTGGGCGTGAGCTCGAACGAGGGTGCTAGCCACAAACAAGTTCTTGATGGCCCCGAGCTTGTCTTTCGGGAGCCGCTCGCACAGGGCTTTCCAGATGCCTTTCTTTTCCCAACGGCGGAAGCGCTGATAAACCGCATTCCAGGAGCCGAAGCACTTAGGGAGATCACGCCAGGGGCAGCCCACGCGGGCCCGATACAAGACCGCCTCCAGGAAGAGACGGTCGGGCGTAATTGGGGGAGCGCCCGCTGCCGACTTGATACTGCGGATGATGGCTTCGAGCATTTGCCAGATTTCGTCCGTGAGTAACCAACGCACCTGCTCCATGACGAAGACTCCGTTCTGTTTGGGGATAGCATGAGCTTACCCAGAGAGCCAACCGAAACAGCAAGGATTTGTCAACACAGCCTAGTGTGCGAGAAACTGCGCACCACAGCGATGCGGTGAGCACGGGCTGCCAATTGCGGGAAAGTACCGCCGAAGGTGATCCCCGGTAACGTGGTTTTCACTTCGCCCGTAGTGCTGCGAAACCCGACGGGTGCATCCATTTTGGGATCGAACGTCTCAATATGGCTGGGTCCGCCACCGAGTCAGAGCCAGATTACTGAGGTATCTTTCGGCCAAGCCGATGGCGCTTGCTGCCGCGCTCGACTCATGCCGGCCTGGGTCAAAGCTGTCAGCATGCACAAACCCAATCGCAAGAAATCGCGCCGTCGCATGCCAGCGCAATTCGACCTACGAAATGCTACCGTCAATTCCAACGTATATCCGCCCCCTCTTTCCTTACATGCTGGCAGCCGAGCTAAATTCCCATTATGCCCATGTAAATTCAACACCCAGCCTCGACGCGCAGCGCTCTTGGT
>JANWVZ010000068.1 GCA_025056555.1 Gemmatales bacterium
TCCCGGCTTAGTTGCCATGTGGTGCCATGTTGCAGATACTTAGGCAGGAGCCAATTAATAGCGCCCACGATAGCAGCGAGCATCCCAGCCTGAATCGCCGATTCCGTGTTCCTTGCTGGCAAACAGGGTAGATTCTGGACAGGGGAAACCAACGGTAAGCGGGCTGTATAACGATGCAGGGCTTCACTCAGAAGTCGAAAACCGGGGAGTATTGCGCCGCCACAAAAAGTATTTTCTGCATTGACCCAGTCCACGGTTACGGCAGAACCTGCATCCACGATCAGCTTAGGCTGTCCAGGGGGACCGCGGTGTATAGCTGCCAAGGCGTTTAATAGCCGATCTATACCGACCCGTTCGGGGGCATCTACGTCAACTCGGAGGGGTATATCGCGATAATTGCACACACACCAAATTCGATAACCTTGCTTTTGTACCCAGTCTTGCAAGATGAACATGGCCGGGGGGTTGGTGCCGGACAAAATCCACATAGTTCTCCGAGGGATTTGCCAAAGCAGTACCTGTGCCATCCAGGAATCCGGCACGGCAGTTGGCGAGTCTGGTAGCGGCAAGGAGACCACTTGTTCTAATGTGTGATCACGAACGAGACCCCATTTCATTCGGCTGTTACCGACATCCACCAGGACTGACATAATCACTCTCCGTGCCTGAGTGCCTCTGCTGGCCGCACCTGGACTAACACTAATTCATGCTATTCCTGAGTTGTAATCAGACATAAAACTCCAGGCTTGAAAGGATCATGTTTCCTAAGTCTGGGCCGAGCCAGTGACGGGCTGCTGCTGGTCAAGCAGGTGGAGAATCCGTTGCACTAATTCGGATAATCCCTGGCCAGTAACAGCAGAAATCGCGAGGACTTCGCGACCGAGATGTTGGCTGAGGCGTTGACGCACCTCTTCTGCATTGGTAAGGTCAGCCTTACTTGCCGCTACTATTTCCGGGCGGCTGACTAAGTCAGGATTGTGAAGTTCTAACTCTCGGCGAACGATCTGATAGTTGCTGATAGGATCGGAGCCGTCGGCCGGATGCGGTTCGACTAAGTGAACCAGGATGCGAGTGCGCTCGACGTGGCGCAGGAACTCATGCCCCAGCCCGTGTCCCGCATGGGCTCCTTCGATCAGGCCTGGCAGATCCGCCAGGACAAAAGACCGGTCTTCGCCTACGACGACCAGTCCCAGATTAGGATATTTAGTAGTAAAAGGATAGTCGGCGATTTCCGGTTTGGCGCGAGATAAGCGACTAAGCAAGGTGGACTTACCCGCATTGGGGAGACCTATCAGCCCGACATCCGCAATCAATTTCAGCTCCAGAATGAGCCAACGTTCTTCTCCGGGTTCACCAGGTTCCGCGATGCGTGGGGTGCGGAAAGTGGAGGTGGCAAAGGCTTTGTTACCACGGCCGCCTCGGCCGCCGCGAGCCACGATCACTTCCTCACCCGGGTGGACTAAGTCGCGCAGGATATGGCCCCGCTCGCGGTCGCGAACGATCGTGCCGGGCGGCACAGGAATAATCAAGTCCTGACCGTTGGCACCGTGGCGATTATTCGGGCCTCCCGGCTTACCGGACTCGGCCCGCCAGTGCTTCTGGTGCGCGACCGCGGCGAGAGAGTCTGTGCCGGGAACGGCACGAATGATAACATCCCCGCCCTTACCTCCGTCGCCGCCATCCGGGCCGCCCCGGGGCACATATTTTTCCCGCCGGAAGCTGACGATGCCCCGCCCACCATCACCGCCTTTGACATAGATTTCCACCCGGTCAACAAACATCGCTAATAGCCAGTCTCTATATATTCACTTCGAGGAGGAAATTCATCGAGCGATTGCTGTGCATCGTTGGGTCTAAACGCATACATATTATATTAGCTCGGACTAATGTTCTCATAGAGAGTATGATAAATTTCTTCGCGTACCCCGGGGTGCTGTTCCTGCGGGAGATGTGTGCGTAAGGCAGCTAGTGCCTCGGCAGTAGCAATTCGGCCGAGCGCCCAAGCGGCGGCTTGGCGAACAATAGGGGAAGGGTCGTTCAGACCTTGCTGCAGGGCGGGCACTGCAGATGGGTCTTTACGGTTTCCGAGAACCACCGCGGCGTTACGCAGTAATCCGTCGCGTCGTGCTCGCAAAAGCGGAGTCCCAGCAAACTTTCGGGTAAATTCTTCCTCAGTTAGGAAAAAGAGCTGATAAAGGTCTAATTGCTCCAGGTCAGGCCTGGGACGAAGTTCTGGGCACTGGCTGACTGGGGATTTGCGGTTCCAGGGACAAACATCCTGGCAAATATCGCAGCCGAACATCCAGTCGCCCAGCTTAGAGCGCATTTCTCGCGGTATCGGGCCGCGCAATTCTATAGTGAGATAACTAATACAACGGCGGGCATCTAGAGTATAAGGTGCGATAAGGGCCTGGGTGGGACAAGCGTCTAAACAAGCGGTGCAACTACCGCAGTGATTAGTTTCCAGTGGCGGGTCCGGCTGCAAGGGGATACTAACTAACAGAGCGCCGAGAAAGAAAAAGCTGCCGAGGCGTTTGTTGATGAGCATGGTATTTTTCCCGAACCAACCGAGTCCTGCGCGTCGGGCAAAATCACGCTCTAATAAAGGTGCGGAGTCCACAACAGCGCGGCCTTGGCAGTCGGGAACCTCTTGCTGCAGCCAACGCAGAAGCTGTTCTAGCTTCTTTCGAAGAACGCGATGGTAATCGCGGGATTGGGCGTAGGCAGAGACGCGGCCAACATGCGCAGGCAGGATTTGTTGGGAAACGAGTCGTTTCGGCTTATAATTGAGTCCGACCAGAATAATGCTGCGCACTTGCGGAAAAACGTGGCGGGGGTGAGAGCGCGCTTGGGCCTGATGGTGCATATAGTGCATTTGGCCCGCATAACCCTGAGTGAGCCAATCCTGATAGTAGTGCCAACTGGCAGGTTCCGCGGCTGGCGCGATCCCCACTAAGTCAAAACCTGAATAGCGCGCTTGCGCCTTGATTTTGTCTTCGAGGGTTCGTGAGGAAGCTGCAGAGGCATTAGTCATAAGATAAGCAAGTCCAGAATCAGCGCTTCTAGAGTCATTAGTCGCGAAATCGGGGGCGCTGTGCTTTCCTGAGTTAAGTATAAGCATCGGTCAGAGGCAGCGAGCTTCAGCCTCAGAGAAAATGGTGAGCAGAGGCCTTTGCCGGAGCGTGAGTGAAGGTAGGAGCATTAGCTTGGCATGAGAGGAAGGCTGGACCATAAGAAATTACCTCAAGGGATTTGTTCTGGAGAGGTTATCAGCGAAATGAGGCCATGGTTTTCATGGATGATTTGGCGCGTGTGAGAATAGAATAAGTAATAAGTATGGAGGAGGGAACTGAGGGATAAAGGAAAGCATGGTAACGGTTCGTGAATCTTTGCAGGAGCTTTTGGACCGATACACTTGGGTCGGGGAGTTGTGCCGACAGGAGCAGGGGCGGACGCGTTGCCTGGCCTGTGGCCATCGTTGCCTGATCGGCGAGGGTAAGCGCGGAATTTGCCGGGTACGTTTCGTCCAAGAGGGGCAGTTACGTGTTCCATTTGGTTACGTGGCGGCTCTTCAGTGCGACCCAGTCGAGAAAAAGCCGTTTTATCACGTCTTGCCGGGTAGCCGAGCTTTGACCTTCGGTATGTTGGGGTGCGATTTGCATTGTGCTTACTGTCAGAACTGGTTGACAAGCCAAGCGCTGCGTGATCCCGCGGCGGGGGTGTCGATCACGCCGATTACGCCTGGCGAACTGGTGAACTTAGCCATTGAGTGCGGTGCCGATCTGGTGGTTTCCAGTTATAATGAGCCGCTGATTACTTCCGAATGGGCAGCTGCCGTGTTTCGCGAGGCCTCGGCATATGGTTTACTATGTGCCTATGTATCCAATGGGAATGCCACGCCGGAGGTACTGGATTATCTGAAGCCATATGTCGCTGCCTATAAGGTTGATTTGAAAACGTTCAACGACCGCCATTATCGCCAGTTGGGCGGTACCCTGGATCGGGTGCTGGAAACGCTCCGCGGCTTGGTGCAGCGCAAGTATTGGGTAGAAGTGGTTACGCTGCTGGTTCCCGGTTTCAATGATAGCGAGGCTGAATTGCGTGATTTGACCCGCTTTCTGGCGGAATTGGACGCGAATATCCCTTGGCACGTCACGGCGTTTCATCCCGACTATCGCATGCCGGATCGGGATGGGACGAGCGCGGCACAATTGTGTCGGGCGGCTGAGCTGGCGGCCGAAGCTGGGTTGCGTTTTGTGTATGCGGGAAACTTGCCGGGTAAGGTGGGGCGTTGGGAGAACACCTATTGTCCGAAGTGTGGGAGTCTTGTGATACGCCGACACGGCTTCACGGTGCTGGAGAACCATCTCGGAGCACAGGGCGTTTGTCCTGACTGCCGAGAAAGAATACCAGGCCTCTGGCGTTGGCCGGCCGAGGAGCTAGCTGACGCCACCTCTTGCGTGCAAGGAGCTGGCTATGTTGCGGCAGGAAGTGAGCATCGCTGGTGATGGGGTGCAGGTGGCCGGCGAACTAACGCTGCCCGAACGGGCTGTGGGTGTCGTCGTGTTCGCCCACGGTAGCGGCAGCAGCCGATTCAGTCCGCGCAATCAATACGTGGCCAGCGTGCTCCAGCAGGCAGGGTTGGGCACGTTATTGATGGATTTGTTGACGGAGATGGAGGCTGCGGACCGGCAAAAAGTATTCGACATAATCTTGCTGGGACAGCGGCTACGCTATGCCAAAACCTGGCTGGGAGAGCAAGCGGAAACCCGCGAACTGCCGCTGGGTTATTTCGGAGCGAGTACGGGAGCGGCGGCGGCTTTGGTGGCGGCGGCTCAGGACCCGCAGGGTGTCCGAGCTGTCGTCTCCCGAGGTGGTCGCCCGGATCTGGCAGAGGACTTTTTGCCCCTGGTCAGTGCTCCGACACTACTCCTGGTGGGCGAACGCGACGAAGTTGTCTTGGAGCTGAACCAGAAAGCAGCACAACTACTTCGTTGCCCCCATGAAATCGTTATCATCCCGAATGCGACCCATCTGTTCCCTGAGCCCGGAGCGTTGGAGCAAGTGGCGCAACTGGCGCGTGATTGGTTCTTGAAATACTTGACATCAACTCTCGAACAGACGAGATGATTGGTCCATCGGTAGCAGTTGATTCAGCGCGCGGAGTTGGCCTCGCCGTTGGAGCCGTTGCTCGATTCGGACTTATGAGCAAGGAGATACTCTCGTCCACGTTCGGTGATCTGCCAAATCCCGCTAGGCGAATTGTTCGATAAATAGCCTTCGCGGACTAGTTGGAATCGGCACCAGTGGATGCGATTCCGCCAACGCGGCAATTCTTCGTCGGAAGCTACAGGCTTGTGGTCGTGTTGGTTCAATTGGTTAGCGATTTTCGTGTACACTCGCTCTACTACTTGCTCGCAGGGTGCGGAACCGCCAAGTTCTACTATGGCTTCTAGAATTGGAATGCGATAAACATGTTGGGGCGTCAGTAAACCTGGCTCAATGCGCTTACGAGGAGAACTCGTGCCTCTCGATGGAGACGGCTTCTTCGACCAGTAGTCGTGCCAGCGTCGGCGTAAGTCAAAGACCTTGCTGACGAATTCATCAAGGAACTGATGGGTTTTCACCAACTGTTCCGCTTCGGACAAACGCCCCTGTTGGATAGCATTTATTGCCTGCTCTTTGAGACGTTTCGCAAATCGGTCGCTCTCCTGCAACAGCGAGCTCAAAGTGCCTAGTATCTGTTGGTGTTCCATGGCGAAGACTCCCAATAGCACGGATGTCCCACGTCTTGCTCGTGCTGGAGATCATTCTGTTCACTCTTCATAAGGTGAACGATTCTGCCACCCATTTCGTGACACATTGGAACAGAAGTACCGGTTTAGACTCCTTCCTTTCAAATACTGCTCACGCCTCAAGGTCGCCGACATGGATCCGGTGCCGCCAGCACTGAGTTACCAAATGGCGGCGTCCTCACCGTCGAGGCGGAGGGTAAGACATTTGGCGCTGCCACCCGCCTTGAGAAACTCATCGAGAGGAATCAGAATCGGTTGGTAGCCCGCCCGTCGCAACAATTCGGCCAAGGCGTCGCAACCTGCGTTGAGCACGACAAACTTGCCCACCACAACAGCGTTGCATCCGAAACGATAAGCATCGTGGTCTGGACAGACCATCAGTTCGGGGATCCGCTCGCGGAGCACCCGCTGGGCGTAACTGTCGAAAGCCGGCGGATAGTAAATGGCCTGGCCTGGCGCCAGTGGGCAGAAGCAAGTATCAAGATGGTAAAAGTGGGGATTGACCAGTTCCAAAGGCAACACTTCTCGACCAATCCGACGGGCGACTTCCTGGTGTGCCAGACAGTCGCTGCGGATACGATAACCAGCGAAAAGGGTACGGCCACAAAACAACGCATCTCCGGCTCCCTCGAAAAACAGGTCTTGCGGCAGGCGAAGCACTTCAAAGCCGTGTGTGCGGAACCAGGCCTCGAAGACCGGTTCCTCCCGCTGACGCTGGGGATAACGAAAATGCGACAGGATCACTTGCTGACGGAACACCAGCCCCGCATTGGCGGTAAATACCAGGTCCGGCAGACCCGGCTGCGGTGGCACTAACTCCACTGTCGCCCCGATGTGCTGCAGGGTGTCGTACAGTTCTTGCCATTGCTGGCGGGCACGAGCAGACACTGCACCTCGAGAGCGACTCATCCACGGATTGATTTCGTATTCAATGCCGTAATAGTCCGGCGGACACATCAAAATGCGTGCCATTTGGGACTGACCTGGTTATCCGGGGATGGCCCTTCCTGCCCGCGGAGATTGTACGTGTTCTTGATTTGAGCCTGTTCAAGTAACGGTCTCCGCCCTCTTGAGGCATCGTAGAAATGCACCCCCTGGAATGGAAGGTTTTACCGCCGAGCTAACTTGCGCGAGTTTGCACGGCTTCGGAGAAGGCCATGCGGTGCTCGCTGATCTGATGGCGACGCGCCAGGTGAAGCCGTTGAGTAATTTGCTCGGCCAAAAGATGAGGCTGAGCAATGCCGACCAGGATAATCGCTTCGGCTCCCGGCGATTCCCGCAAGAGCGCGACTTGCCCGAACCCTAAGAGTCTTTGCCACCAGGGCTGACGTACTTCAATTCGCGCTAAATCCGTCAGCGGCACTGAACAGGGTGGCCAAAGCCAACCTCGTTGATAAACGACCTCTTGGGGAGTGACTTCGACACGCCAGAAAAGTCCACGGTAAGCCCAGAGGAATAGCAAGAATGACCACAAAGCAGCTAAACTGGCCCAGAAAATAGTCAAAGTGAACGGTGTCAGTGCGGGTGGTAACCGGGTGTTGAGCCAAACCAGTAGTACCACCGCTGAGAGGCTGGCGACTACACCCAGCACGAAACTGGGCAGCAGATGGCGCGTATCATAACCAACCTTCCAAGTCGTTCCCGCTGAAGTGTGCTCGACTTTGGGTTGCTCGGCGTCCGGCGGCGTAGGCCGTGGCGGCGAGGATGTGCCGAGGATTACTTCGTGTGGCGAAAGATAGGCGCTCTTTGGCTCGGGAGCGTTTACCGCACTGGCACTGGTGCCTGGTTCCGCCATGCTAGGCCTCCTTGCCTGCGATACGAAAGAGCGGTCATCATTCTTCAGGCTGACGAGAGTTTTATCAGAGAGCGAGCGTTATTGATTGGCCAAGTTTTATTTCGATCTTTTTTCCGTCTTCCAGTACGACCGTTTTATCAGTGAGCGGGCGTTATTGATTGGCCAGGATCAGAACGCGGAAAAGGAGCACGGGCAGCTCGAGGCGGACGCTTACACGATTCGCTTGGCCTTGTTGAGTGATGCGAATGCGATCCCGATGTTCGTCTTGGCCGACAAAGGTCCGTTGCACTGCCTGCAGGAATCGCTTGCCATCGTCATTGTTAGTTCCCAGCAAGGCCAGTTGACGAATGGATAGTTCCAGATTGAGGGCGGGTCCCGGTTGTTCCCGGACAGTTTTGCCGCTCGCTTCTTTCAGAAGGTTTGAAGCATGAGTGCCTGCACTGAACAGAAAACAGTCGTTGGTCAACGTGAATGCGAGTTTCTCCTCGCCAAAAATGAGAGCAAAATTCTGGTCGTCCGGCGTAATCTGGACTTCATGAATGGCATATCCATCCAATTTGTGGGCATCCAGCCGTATCCGCGACTTGGCTTCTTCGGGCAGGACTTGATACAAGTCGCGCAACGTTGACTCCAATTTTGAACCCTCCTGAAGCCGTATCGCTACCAGAGGCGTCAATTTACCGTCTTTAGCCGGTCCGTGCAGCAATACTGCCAAATCCAGGGTATCGGCTCTGAGAGTGGGCAGAATTGCTTCGTAGAGCTGGCGCAGGAGTTTTTGCTGATCGCCCGGTTTTTCTGCGATGCTTTTTTCCAGAGAGGCGATTAGCTCATTCCTAGCGTCCTGAAGCGGACCTCGTATCGGTAAGGCTAAGACCAAGGACGAACCCGTCCTGTCCGGCAGGGCACGGAATCGGCTCGGACTCTGTACCAGACTTCGCAAAGCTGACTCACTGGCGCTGTCGGGTCGAACAACGATCTCCACAGCCAGGTTCAGTTGGTGATTGGGGCGGTCGAGATCGGCGGTAATGGTTAGTTCCTCCAAATCCTGCACCAACTGCAGCATTTGGTTTCGGGCCAACTCAGTTACCAATCGCCGAACCTGGAAGCTGGCTTCTGATTCATCGGGCTTGCGTTCCAAAGGCTTAGCGAGTGCCAGTTGTAACAGTGCCACCACCCCCTTTCGAGCAGCAGGCGGAATCTCGCGGGCTCGCAGCGACAGGTACAGCCACGATGAATGCGGTTGAGGCACCAGCTGCTTTGGATGGGGCAGACGGCGAGTTAGAAGATTGCGCTCCAGGCTCAGGAATGCATGGCCGTGCGCAAAACTCAGGTAAGCGGTCTGCCCGGTCGCCAACGTAACCGTGCGAATGCCCTGCGGATCCGGTTTTTCCACCTGAGAATTGAGCGCACGCAACAGCTCCACAAAGTCGTCTTCCCGCGTGATGGGCACGAAAATAACAGCGGGCGGATTCTGGCCCGGAAGGGGAAGGGCATCCACGTAAAAACCGAAGGGAGCTTTACGGTCTAAACCGGCCAAACCTTTTCCGCCGGTCAGGGTGTCCAAGAAAGGCTCAATTTGTTGTGCGATATCGTCGCGGCCGGCGAGTGTGGCCACATACTTGGTCGTATCTATGACCTCATTAACTGAACGCACTGTCCCGATGAGCACCTGCGCCGAGGCCGAAGGGCACTTTACCGCCAGGAACAGTCCCAGCAGCAGCATCAGAGGGAGTCGTCGCATATCTCGCTCCTGTTTGGTGTTGTGATGTTTCCTGGTTCTCCGATCAGAATACCCGCTCGGAGCCGACCGGGTTTCGGAGACAACTGCCTGGACCTCCTCAATTTATAACCTGAATTAGCCCGCTTCGGAAGACGAATCAGTCAGATGAAGACGTGGATGTTTGAGGCTTTGTGGTACTTCCAAACCGTGCGCTTCCATGAGCCTGGTGTCGGCAAGGATTTCTCGGATCGGTCCCTCAGCGATAAGACGACCCTGATCCAGCACCACGACCCGTTGACACACGGCCAGGTTAAACTCCAGGTCGTGGGAAGCGATGAGCTTCGTCACGTTGAGCTGGTTCAGGACACTGATCAACTCGCGCCGACCCCGGGGATCAAGGTGGATGGTGGGTTCATCAAGCAAAAGGATTTCCGGCTCCATCGCAAGGACTCCTGCCAAGGCCGCTCGTTTCTTCTCTCCACTGGAAAGGTGAAAAGGAACTCGTTGCGCCGCGTGTTCCAGTCGAACGGCCCGCAGGGCCTTTTCTACCCGCTGCCGCACCTCGGTTTCTGGCAGACCAAGGTTCAAGGGGCCAAACGCAACATCGTCGTAAACCGTCCAATGAATCAACTGGTCGTCGCTGTCGGCGAACACCAGTCCGAGTTTTTGCGGTAACAGTCGGCGTTGCCGGCTATCTCTGGGGTCGAGCCCGGCGACGCACAACCTGCCGCGCTGTGGAATCAGCACCCCAGCCAGACACAGAAACAGCGTCGTTTTGCCTGCGCCATTGGGCCCGACCACTGCCACGCTCTCCCCAGTACACACGTGAAAAGTAACCTCGTCCAGCGCGGTCAGCCCGTCAGGCCAGCTCAGGGTTAGCTCTTGAACTTCCAGGATGTACGGCACGCTCATAAGAAGATCATTGGTTTACAGGCGCTGGCCCTTAGATCGAAGCGGGGAGTGTCCCAACTTAGTAGTCTGAGTTCGCTAATAAATCTGATCCCGTCCGAGAATCCCCCACGGAAGGTGGGAGGGCTTCCGTCTTATCAGTCGCAATTTGGTGGTCCATGACGTTAATGTTTTAGGGTCAGAAGGGCGGGCGTGACAACGGCTTTAGAGCCGCTGGTAAGAAACAGCAATTATCCATGGCAGGAGCACCAGGCTCAACACCATAACCAGCGCCATAGCCGCGTCGCGGGTGTGCTGAGTGGCAACCGGCAGCAGACGCCATTCGCCAGAAAATCCCCGACAGTACATGGCTTGAGCGATGCGCTCGGCACGCTCCTGACTGCGCACCACCAGGCTGCCGATCACACACGCGGTAGTTTGGTAACTATATCGCGTAACGCTCTGCCGATACCCACGTGTTCGCAAGGCTATCCGCAAACGCTTCAGTTCTGTTCCCAAAACATAAACATAACGCACGCTCATGCTCAGGAGCTGCACGACGATGCGGGGTATGCCCAAACCTAGCAGACCGCGAGTCAATTGCTCCAGGGGTGTGGTCGTCAGCAACAAGAGCGCAACGCAAGCGACTGTGAGTGTTCGCAAGGTAATGAGCACAGCCAATTCGACGCCGCGATAAGAAATCCAAATCGGCCCCCATGTCCAGCCTTGGTCGGGTTGCCCAGGTACCGTTAGGGGTAAAACCAGCGCTAGAGCGATGAGAAACCCGCCGACTCCGCCCAGCCGTGAGACCAACCAAGCCCAGGTTACGCCAACATAACGCAGCCAACACAAGGAGCCCCCGCAAGCCAGCGCAGCCATCGCCCAGTTTTCACTCCAGACAACGGAGACGGCTACGCTCATCAGAGCCAGCAGCTTCCAGCGGGCATCCATGCGGTGCAGCGGTGAGCTTCCGCTTGCCCAATCCCGCAGGGTCAACGTCATGGCCGATACCGTTGCATCAGTTTTGCCAGCACCCAATCCACCAGGCCGGGCACGAGCCGATTCGCCCAGACCAGAAATCGGCCCGCTGCGGTAATGACCAGTTCGTTCTTCCGCTTCAGCATGGCCGAGACAATTTCGCGAGCGCACTGACTGGCGGACATCCGCTCCGTGTCGCGCCATGGAGGACGGAATCGTTGTTCCAGCATGTGCTGATTGAACGGCGTATCAATCAGGCCCGGTGAAACAGTGAGTACATGAATGCCATAGCGCACCAGTTCTGCGCGCAGGGCTTCCGACAGCCCAGTCAGGGCAAATTTGCTGGCGCAGTAATCTCCATATCCTGGGACACCGCGTCGGCCCAGAACCGAAGAGACGTTTACGATCATACCTCCCAGCGGACTTCGTGCCAGGTGAGGAATGGCTAAACGCATCAGTTCCGCTGCCGCAAAAAAGTTTGTTTCCATAATCTGGCGCAAGCGCTGCGGCGTACCTTCCTCAAACAAGCCGGAAGCGCCAACACCTGCGTTGTTGACAAGCACGTCCAGCCCGCCCAGGTAGTACACCGTGCTTTCGATGAGCAACTTGCGATCATCGGCGTTAGTAACATCCATGCCCAGGGCGATAATCTGACTGCGGCCAAAGGTGCGCAAGTGCTGTGCCAAACGGTGCACCTGCTCGGCAGAGCGGGCGGCCAGGCAAAGGTGCGCACCATAATACGCCAACCGTCGGGCCAAGGCTTCCCCGATCCCCCGCGACGCACCAGTGATGATGATACGTGCGTTGCCCAGCCAAGTGCGACTCCACGGGCCGCGGACGGACGTCCCGCTCAGCTTCGAACTTGACCGTAAGGTCGCCCACCCGCTCATATTAAATCCCTGCTTGTCGCTCCGTGCCTAGGGCACTTCCTTCTCGATGTCTTTCACCGTAAAGCTCACGGGCACAACTGTGGTCAACCAAAGGCGATAGCCTTTTCCCTTCACGATGCGGTCCTGCCGACCCTTACGCAAATGCACATACCAGACAAGCGCCGTTTCCGTAGGCAAGTTCTCTAACGCCTGCTCGATTTTGCGACGCTGGGGCGATTGATGCGCCACGATTATGGTCACCAGTTCACTCGGTGGTGCCGATTTAGGCGGGGTTTCGTCATCACCTTCGTGGTGACTGGCTGGCCAAAGCTCGCCATAGGTCTGATCCTCGAGCCGTTCTAACGCCACGTCCTGCAGGGGACCGTAAAATCGCTCATCGCCGACCGAGAGATAGGTGTACACCGCTCGGCCCTCACGAAAGGCGACATTATAAATCGGTTCAAAAGGCTGAAGGATGTGGTCGCTGACATTGCGAATCCGCAAGTATAGCGTCAGCATCCGGTCCGAGGACCGCACCTGAGTTCGGCCATCTTCAGTGCGGGCATAAGTCACTCGTTGCCAACGTACCCGCAACGGCGTTACCTCAATGCCGTCGAAGCGCTTTGTTTCGCCCAGACGCACTGCCGCACCCTCGGGTGGACGCTGCACGGGATTGATCACTGTGCGCGGCCGTCCCCCGATGTCAACGGTTCCTTCGAGCGTATCCGGCAGGTCTTCCAAGGGATGACGCTCTTTCCGCGCTACCTCAGCCAGCCACATCCGGAAAAGAATCACCGAAATCGCCACGAAAGTCACTGTGGTTGGAATGAGTACCGCCAGTAAGAGGAAACTAATAGGTAGGCGGCGACGACCCGGGGCGGCCGGGGGACGTAAACGCGGCTTCTCCAACACCGCAGGCTCCCCACTGGAACCTGACCACGCCATCGCACCCTCAGGGAGTACGCTGACAGATGGCGAGCCTGACGGCGCCGTGGATTCCGAAACCGTTATTAACTCGCTTCGTGGCGTCAGTTCTACAGGAGTCGCGGCGCCCGTACTACCTGCTGTGCCATCGCGTTCGGCTACATCACCGACTGTAGCGGACGTGTCGTGCGCCGCCCTCTCCTCCGATGTGGCTGCAGTGCTGGGCGTTTCAACGAGGGGTGTCAATTCCGCCGCGGCCTGTGACGACACAGCCACGCTCTCAGAACCCTCTCTCTCCTTGTTAGGCTGTTCTGTGACGTACCACGGCAGAACCGTCTGCGAAGATTCGGGCAGATGCACGGCGCAGGCCTGGACTGGCACACGCACACTTTGGCCGCACCCGCCACAGCGCACTTCCTTGCCGCGATAACTTTCTTCCGTGGCTATGACCTGTCCACACGCGCCACAGCGAAAAGCCACCTTTGTCATCTTGGCACCTCGATCTCTCGGAACCTCTTAGCTTGCGGTTATCTCGGCCACGAGTGTTTCTCGAGAGAGTTGCTGGAAAATCCGCAGCGCTTCCCGTCCTGGCTCCGGGCAGAAAGGAATGGGTCCGAGGATGGGAATCTTGAGCCAACGGCGCAGTTCTTCCTGGCAGGTTCGCTCGGCCCAGCTTCCCGTGGGCTTGGTAGCCTCGTTCAGGACAATACCGGCGATGGCCAAGTTACGTCGTTCTGCTGCTTCTACCGTCAGTAGCGTGTGATTGAGCGTGCCCAGAGATGTTCGTGCTACAATCAGCAAGGGGAACCTCAGTTCTACAGCAAGGTCTGCCACCGTTTTGCCAGGGGTCAGGGGACAAAGGAATCCTCCGACGCCCTCTACCACCAGCCAGTCCACCCAATCTTGCCAACTGCGCACTGCCGCGACCACGGCTTCGAAATCCAAGTGGCGACCCGCCCGTCGGGCGGCTACGGTAGGCGCGGCCGGTTCGGGAAAAGCGAACGGCGTCACGCGTGTTGACCAATCGAGCGACAACTGAGCCGCTTCCAGCAACGCGCGGGTGTCTTCGCCCACATGTCCTTCAGGCACTCCCGTGGCGACTGGCTTGCACACTCCGACACGCTGGCCACTTTCCCGACACCAGCGTGCCAAGGCCGACGCGACGACGGTCTTACCGACTCCCGTATCTGTGCCTGTCACGAGCCAGCCACGCATCGCGCTGCGAATCTCCCTGATGCCCTCGGGCAGGAGTGAGCCGGCCGCTGATCGACTACGGCAGCACAGCACTATCTGCCCGTCGCGCAGCAGATTGTTCCTTTACCGAAAAGCGAGGTTTTACAGCCTCTGTCTGCTCTGGCCCTTCACCTCAGGTCCGCGATAGAAAAACTCGAAGCCCGATGCTGACCTGCTCAAGCAAAGGACCTTCGCCTTTGGGTTATCCTTCATACGCCATTCTACAATGACCATAAATCGGCGGCAGGTTTTGCTGTATCCCACCGCTTTGACTCACACCGATATGCTTTAGACGGTCGAGCTATTGAATCCAGTACGGCATCAGGGCTATGGTGTTCGGTTGAATTGACCGTATCACTCCTCGGAAACGTTGGTGCTCCAATGACATCGAGGGAAGCTTCGGTGCAAACAGCCAAAACTTTCTTCTGGAACCGTGGGGGGTCAGTCAACCCGATCGGCTGGTTGTCGTCGGTGAGCGACATAGCCTTCATCGGAGTCCTGGTTGGAGCTGACGCAGGGTAGTATACGCTCCAGCGATGCCAGGCCGACACCCAGCATAATGTCATGGCTCATGTCGCTGGCGCGGATCACCATTCGTGAGGCTTCCGCTTCACAACGTTTCCTCCTTTGAACGTGCAGGTGTGATCACGCTCCCGGTGGATCAGACACCCCCCCACGGCAGAATCACGAAACCGCGCATGTTCACGATGTGCCAGTCTTGCCGTAGGATCTGCCCCTGAAGTCGCGGGAAGACTCGTGGCGCAAGTCTTTGTCCACGAGAGACTTGAGAATTTTTCTGTACTCTGCGGCGACCGCGCAGGCAAATCGCGGAAAACCACGGGTAAAACGCGCGGCAAAACAGGGGGTCATGGGGGGGTCTGAAAACAGCCTTTGCCTCGACCCCATTTGCGACCTGAGATGGAACATAATCATAATACTCATCTTGCACTGCCCCGAGAAAATTTACGACTTTTGCGATGTTTTGTATAACATAATCAACTTACTTATATATTCCCGTGTCGTCGTGAGTGTGTTCTATGTGCCATCGCAGAACTCCGAATTTATCACCCGGCGACTCGGTCGGCATCACCTTACTCTTGGCCTAATCCTACTTGTGCACTCTCAGAAATCTCCTATCGTGAGGCTGGCCAGCGTGGTGAGGGGTGGAGAACAGGAATAGGAGGGGCGCCACCATACCGCCCAGAAGCATCCAATCGGGACATAGGCAGGCAGGCTGCCTAACCTTTGCACGGAGAGGATCGTTGCTCAGCCCCCGGTAATCTCTAATCGGGACATGGGCAGGAAGGCTACCTTACGTTTGGACGGAGAGGATCGCCGCTGTATGCCGCCCGTTAATTTCCAATCGGGTCGGACGGCTTGGCGGGGTGCTCAGGGCGAGTATCGCGGCCTGAGCGCGCGACGTTGCGCGAATGTCCATGACGTAGCCTGCGGTCAGTCCGCTGGTATGACAAACCGCGCCACGACTAATCACCACCAGCGGTGTCGAAGTAACTCGTGTTGGGCTATTGAGGCTCTGCCGGGAAAATGAGGGCGTAGCCCGTTCTGCCGGCTTGCACAAAGGCATGCACAAACTTTGCGACCAAAAACAACACTTAGTGGACAAAAATAACCTATATCAATTTGCGACTGGAGAAATCCGCAATAACGAGATCCGCTCGGAAAATACTGGTTTTTCTGAGCGATCGTGCGACGCTGATGCAAAGCTGCCCGGCCAGGATTCGAACCTGGACAAAGGGAACCAAAATCCCTTGTGCTACCATTTACACCACCGGGCAGCGTTCGTCAGGGGGATATTCTGAGGTTGTGTGAGGTCGAGAAGCTGGGTGGCTTTTTCGCAGCAGAAATCCTCGCGTGCTGGTCGCTCACAGACTCGCTGGCCTTTCGGGGGACGCTCGCGGTCAAGAGAGCACCAGCAATTCCCACGCCCACACAGGTCTTCGCAGTAATACCCGTAAAAAAGCAAGCTGCCAACGCAGCTTCAGTGGGTTTCGCGTATTACCCATGGGCCTGGTAATTATAGCCAGTCCCACGCCTTGGAAAAGGGGTTTTGACCATTCGCAGAGCGGGGAATGCCGTTCCACGGCTTCATGATGCCTGAGCGAACCCAGGTGCGTGATGCAGGCCCAGGGCGAATGACTCTCAGGCAATCCGTGAGGCGCAGCACTGTGTCAGAAAGAGCTTATCCCTGCCAGGGGGATACACCGCCTTCCGATACGCGCAAGCTGGAAGAGCAGGGCTGCTCGATGCTTGGACGTTTGGTGCAGGTGGGTCAATACAATAGACCACCTAACAGATGAGATCGGCCCAATCGGAATACTGCGTATGGACTTGCCGAAGCTGCTTCAGGCGCTGACGGAAGTTCGCGCTTATCCGTTTCCCGTGGACAAAGTTGAGGTGCGGCAGACCCACATTTCGATGGTATTCCTGGCCGGGCCAGTAGCCTACAAGATCAAGAAACCTGTGTGTTTCAGCTTCGTGGATTTCAGCACTCTGGAAAAACGCCGCTATTATTGCGAACGGGAAATCCAGTTGAACCGCCGACTGGCGCCGCAAGTCTACCACGGGGTTGTGCCCATCACGCAAACGGCGGGAGGCGTAGCCGTTGAAGGCCACGGACCAGTGGTCGAGTGGGCAGTCAAAATGAATCGTTTGCCAGACGAGGCGACTCTAGAGTGGCGGGTACAGCATGGTCAGTTACAGCCGGCAACGTTGGTGCAGGTGGCGGAGCGGTTGGCGGGATTTCATCGCCACGCAGAACGCAACGCTGAAATTGCAGCCCACGCCACCGCCGAGCGCGTAGCTGAACTGGCCTATGGCAACCTGGACATCGCGCGGCAACAAGTCGGCCTGACCATCACGGCCTGCGTTTACCAACGCCTTCTCGAACTGACCAAAAGCCGTTGGGCCGAACTTCGCGACCTCTTTGAGGATCGTGCCCGCCGACTTGTGCCCTGCGATACTCACGGCGATTTGCGTTTGGAACACATTTATCTGCTGCCGGAATATTCGCCGCCGCATGACATTACCATAATTGATTGTGTTGAGTTTAACGACGCCTTTCGCTATGCCGATCCCGTGGCTGACATGGCGTTTGTGGTCATGGACCTACTTTACGAAAATCGCCGCGACTTGGCACAGGTCTTTGCGGACAGTTACTTCCAGGCCAGCGGCGACGAGGAGGGCAGGAAGTTGTTGTCCTGGTATGTAGCCTATCGGGCAGGGGTGCGCGGTAAGGTCCGCAGTCTTTTGGCTGAGGAAGCCGAAGTCGCTGCGGAGTATCGCCAGCGCGCCCGTGCGGAAGCACGCCGTTATTGGCTCCTGGCCCTGCAGGCGCTGGAAATCCCTGCGCGTCGGCCAGTCGTTATCCTTGTGGCCGGGTTGCCCGGCGTGGGTAAATCCACGGTGGCCCGCTGGCTGGCAGAACACGCCCATTGCCTGTGGCTCCGCAGCGATCATATCCGCAAAGAATTGGCGGGTTTGCAGGCAGACGACCAGGCTGCCTCAGGCTTCGGTCAGGGCATCTACTCGCCCGAGTGGACCGAGCGCACCTATGCCGAGATGGTGCGCCGCGCAGACTCGGCGTTGGCCGAGGGACGCCGTGTCGTCGTGGACGCTACTTTCTCCGCCGAGGCGCACCGCCAACTCTTTCTGGACTTAGCCTCCCGTTGGGCGGTGCCTCTGCTAGTGGTGCTTTGCCAAGCCGATTCGGACACGGT
>JANWVZ010000069.1 GCA_025056555.1 Gemmatales bacterium
CGCCGCCTGCGGACTTAGAAAAGCATGGGTCATCCGTCGTGGCGGAAACCTTGCAACCTGCGGGCGCACCCGCAGCTCTGGCAGAGGTCGCACGAATCGGTCAAGAGACAAGTGTTGGCCGTGTCACTTCTTCTCAACCGCCGTCAGGTTGGTCGGCCATTGTGATGCATGTCATTGCAGTAACGGTGCTGGCGAATCTGGGGAAGATGTTTCCCGCACTGTGTTACCGCCGGGAGGCCCATTGGCGCGAACGCTTGGCCGTGGCTATTGGCATGTGGCCCCGCGGCGAGGTCGGTGCGGGAGTATTGGTAATCTCGATGAGTTATGGCATCGGTGGCCCGATCGTAACTGTGGCCTTGCTCAGCTTAGCTCTCAATTTGTTGCTGACTGGATTTTACATTTACCTGGTCAAGCGTCTCACCCGCGACCTGCCCACATATCGAAATGCCTCATGATGCCGACCTGGTGAGCGGGTCCTAGCTACTTACGTGCCGCCAGTTGGAACTCGAAGGGGATTTGCAGCATGTTGGGCAAGTAACTCGCGACCACGAAGCGGTCAACTTTCGAATTGTCGTTGGGTAAGTGGAAGGTAAGCATCATCTGCTGACTGATGACATTGTTGACAATGGTCACATTGGCACCTCGACCGACCAGAGGATACGGCCGGCCGTTTTCATCGAGTAAGCGGAAGTCCCTATCCTGGAATAAAGCAGGGTTCGCATGGACGCGCCCCTGATTGGCTTGCAACGCCTGCATGAACTCCAGGGCGAGGATCACCTGCTGCCCATCGCGTTTGGCCTGAATGAGGCGCACCTGGAAACGATTCGGGTCGCCATAAACTTTCCGCGGCGCCTCGAGGGGATTAGGAATTACCAGTTCATCCTGGCTCAGCGCCCTCAGGTCAAAACTGCCGCGAAGACGTACTGCCTTTTCCAGAGCCGATCGTGGCACCCCCACCTGAGCGACCAGACGCCAGCGTGGCTCGCGAGGCCTGAGCCCGGGTGCGATCACCCGCGCATTGGCAATCACCACGCCTCCCTGTACCTGCAGGAAAATCGCACCATCCTCAGCGGCATCGGCTTTCTTGTCAGGGGGCTGGTCCGACGGCACCAGGGACGCGGTCGCCTTCAGAACGTGACCGTTTTCGTCCACCAGCTGCACTTCGACCGGAGTCAGTTGGCCCTCGGCTATGAACCGCTGGGGTTCGAGACTGACCTCGAAACTGATCGTCTCTGAGGCAACAGGACGATTACCGTCCTCGGCCTTCGATTCCGGCAGCGGTCGGGATAGCCGACGCACACGTGCCACTCCGCTATAGTGGATTTTGCTCTTATCGAGCTGACCTTCTTCGAGGTCGAAAACCTGAGGCAGGACGTTGCTGGTCGGCTCGGCTTGACGAAGACCACAGGCGGCGAGCACTTCGTCCACCACTTGCCAAAGCGGTTTCTGATCGAGGCGAAGCGTAACCAGCTTGCGGCTGAGCTCGGCTTGACGATCGGCAGCGAGGCGCGGCTCGAAAGGAACGCCTGTCTTGGCCGTCAGGTCGCGGAGCACCTCGACCAGCGGCGTGTTATGATAGGCCACGGAAATGAGTGTTGGTTGGCGGAGCTTCTCGGCATGAAGTTTATTTTCGAGGGTGCGAACCAGGTCGCTGGCACGGCGTTTGATTTCCGCGTCGGTGCTTTTCTCCGCGGCCTCCTTCAGGGCGGGCAACGCCGCCTCCCCGATGGCTTCCAGCGCCTTGCTGGCCTGTTCGCGTTCCTGGAACGTCGGGGCGCCCAGTTGGGCGATGAGTTTTGCGATCTGTTCCGGCGAAACGGGCGTGGGTTGATTGTTGGCCCATAATCCACTGAATAGACCCAGTGCACTGAGCGCTATACCTGCAAACCACCAATGCCGCCTCATGATGGGTTTCCTCCTGAGCAAGTCCAGTAGGGTTGCGGTCGGTTTCCTGGCAGGACGTAATCTCCATCAGTAAGACGAACGATGCCGCATGCGCTCACTCCGCCGATGATGACGTCATCTTATGGTTCTGGCAAGATATCGGGTTCGACCTGGTAAGCATCGGCCAGACGGTTCATCTGATTGTAAAGACCGACGACGGCTAGGACTTCGCCTAAAGCCTCATTATCCAGTCCTAGTTTCTTGACCGCCGCGGTGTGGCTGTTGATGCAGTAGGTACAGCCGTTGGTTACGGAAACAGCGAGGGCGATGATTTCTTTGGTGAGTAAATCAATTTTTCCGGGCCGCATGATGGCTTTCAGGCGTGTCCAGCAAAGCTCCAGGTGTTCCGGGTTAGTGGCCAAGGCTCGCCAGATGTTGGGCACGCGGTCAATTTTCTTGGTGGCTTTAATGTCCTCGAAGATGGCCCGCACCCGGGGATCGGCAGTATGCTCATCTACAAGTCGGACAGTGGGCATAATGAGCCTCCTGAGACTGGGCCAGCTCCAATTGTTGGCTACCTCCGATGAACCGCCTTGGTTCCGTTTGCGTGGTTGCAAACGCCTTCGTATTGTGGCAGATGCCTTTAGTTTATTGAAGTAACCTTCGGCTCGATGAGCAACACGCGCAAATCCATCACGTTGGTTTCGGTCAGGCCTGGGCGAAACAATGCGTCAATTTGGTGGAAAAAGTAATACGCGTCATGGCGGCGAAGGTAATCGGCCGGGTGAAGATGTAACTCCTGAGCCCGCTGTAAAGCGTCGGCATCGGCAAAGGCGCCGGCCGCGTCAGTCGGGCCGTCTTCGCCGTCGGTCCCTGCAGCTAACAAGGTCAGCCCGACCAGACCGTCTTGGCTCAGTTCCTGCAGAAACGCAAGAGCAAATTCCTGATTACGGCCGCCCTTGCCGTGTTGCGGAGGCAAAGTAACCGTAGTCTCGCCGCCGCTCAGGACACACAACGGTCGTTGGGCCCTTTGCTGCCATTGCCGGGCTTGCTGGGCTAACTCTCGGGCCACCTGACTGGTTTCTCCCTCGATATAAGGCCCGAGACTCCAGACCTCGAATCCTAGTTGGGCCGCGTGTTGCGCTGCGGCTTCGAGCGCCTGGCGGTTGTTGGCGAGGATGAAGTGAAAGACGCGGGGTTGACCCGTGGCGTCGGTCAATACAGTTTTCGGGGTCTCCTCGATCTCGCCTCGCAAACCTCGCTGGAGATGCTTGCGGACACTGGCGGGCACCTGGTCAACGAGACGGTACTTTTCGAGCACGGCCCAAGCGTCGGCAAAAGTTGTCGGATCGGGAGCGGTGGGTCCTGAAGCGATGACGTCCAAGGGGTCGCCGATGACGTCGGAGATGATGAGGGTCAAACAGGCCCGGCCAGGAAAATATTGCACTAAACGTCCGCCTTTGATGCGTGAAATGTGTTTGCGGACAGCGTTCATTTCCTGAATCGTGGCGCCGCAGCGAAGCAGGAGCCGCACCACTTGTTGCTTCTCGGCTAAAGAAATGCCTTCCGCAGGTAAGGGCAACAACGCAGAGCCACCGCCTGAGATGAGGCAGATCAGCAGATCCTCCGGTCCCGCGGATTTTACCAGTTCCAGGATGCGCTCGGCGCCGTGCAAAGCTTCCGCGGTCGGCTCGTTGATCCCCATAGGTCGGGCTGGATGGAGGTGAAGGCGACGTAACGGCCGCACCGTTTCGCTGGGCACGTTGACCCAGCCGTGGACGCGGTCTAAGTCCACACCCAACTCGACGAGTGCTTCTTCCAACGCTGCGCTCATGGCTGCGCCCGCCTTACCTGCCCCAACGACGAGAATGTTGCGATACCGCGAAAAGTCAAAGCGGGGATCGCCTTGCTCGACTCGTTGACGCAGAAATTGAGGGACGCAATACCGCGGCTGGACCGCTTGTACCCCAGCGCGCCAAATGGCCTCTGCTTGCTGGCGTGCCTGCTGCGCCATCAGGGGTTCCCCGCAGCCAGCACGTAAGGCAAGGCGTCCGAAGCCAGGGGTGGCGCTTCTCCGTGCAAGCGTGCGTGTAAGCGGCGGACACCATGCTCGGCCAACGGTACCAGTTGCGCCACGGCCCGCTCCCATTGTCGCCGACCACGCGTCGTTACTAGCGACTGATAACGCTTGAGCCAGTACAGGGCAGTTTCATATTCCCGCTTGACCTCCTCCAGACGGGCAGGACTCGGTTGGTCAGGTAAGCGCATCTCCAGGCGTATCGCCCAATCGAGCCGACCCAGGGCCGTGAAATAAGCAATCTGCTCGATCAGTTCCGGGGCCGCCCAATCATAATTGAGATAATAAAGTGTCGCGGTGTGCTGCTTCCACAAGGCCTCAATCCGGGCACTGAGGTCAGTCAAGGCAGGATCACGGCTTCCGGGCAAGGCCTGGAGTCGGCGAAGTTCAAACTGGTGGTAGAGGCGAATAATCTCCGGCGCCCACTTATTGCGAAACACCAGCACCGGGTCTTCGATGCCTGTGCTGGAGAAATCGCCGCCCATGCGACGGTAGAACATGGCGAGCTTTTCGTCAATATCCCGTTCGAATTGTTCCAGTGTGGCCAACGACTGCAACACCTGACCCCGCACGAGCAAGTCCCGCGCTCCGCCCGGCTCAATGCGCACTCGCAGGATCAGGTTGTCGAAGGTACGAAAGAGTCGGTCGGCGGCATAGGTGGGGAGGCGCTCCGCTATTTCCATAGCCCACTGCGGTGTCCAGTAGGTGCGGGGCACGATGGGGCCATCTATAAACTTCACGCGCATCCGTCCCTGATAGTCGGTCTCGACGGCGATCCGCGGCTGATAACGGGGCTGATTCAGCGGATTGATGACAAAACGCGCGATGCTCAGACTCGGAAACCAGGAGCGCTGCCGGTCCCGCCAATAAACCACTGGCACATCCAGCTTGGCCTGTTCCAAACGTTGCCGGCGTGCCGCCAAGTGGACGTACAGGCGCACCTTGCGTTCTTCCCCGAGCCAGCCTTCCAGTTTCTGCATTTTCGGCGACAGAGCGGGTAACTCCGTGAACAGGCCCAGGCGCAGCTGGCGCAGCGCCTCCGGTTGGAGCCGAAGCGATTCAGGCAGCGCCGACAGCATCTGGGGCTGGCGCAGTAATTGCCGTAGTGTGAGTGCCGCACCGTCCGCGCCCCGGAGCATCTTGCCGCTCTCGGTGTCAAACAGCAACAGATCATCGCCGATAAGCACTGCGGTGAGCCAATAGGAATACAGGGGCGCATCTGCCGTGCTTGCCGCCTCCGGACGGAGCACGACACTGCCGACGAGCTCGGTTTGTTCGAGTAACGCCAGGAACACCAGCGCACGTTCTTCGGCGTCGCCTGTGCCTCGGCGCAAGACTTCATGAGCAGGCCAACTGTCGAAGGTTCCGCGATTCGGTTCGTATTGTACCTGGCGCATGCACCAGGCGAAGGCGTGCTCGGCGAAGCGCCGCTGCCAGCGTTCCAGGGCCGGCCCGGCCTCACGAGGCATTGGCCCGACGTCTTCCTGGAGTTCCTCCACCGCATCCTGAAACAGAAAGGCCCGGTTCAGGTAGGCTGCATCTATGCGGTCAAACGCTAACTGTTCCAAGGCGCGAAGCTGATACTCCTGAGTGAACGGTTCCTCTTCTCCGCTGGCACGCTTGATACTTCGCGGAGGCAGACCTGCCGTCAGCTCCCGAGCTATGGTTTTGACTTCCTCACTCAACGACCATTGGACCGCCCCTGACGGCACCAGGCTCAGATAGGTGTTCAGCTGTTGCACGGCATTGGTATAGGTGGCGTGACTCGGCGTGGCCTCGCGCAGCAGGGTCAACGCTTGCCGAAGCACTTCTTCCGGGCTTTGCCGTTGCGATTGCGGTAGCCCCCGCGTTCCGCCGCGACAACCCGCTAAAAAAATCAACAGCAACACGAGGCTGTGCCAGTAGATGGCCTGGCTCAGGCTAAGAGCCCTGACTCGTTTCCCGGATGCAGCCATTCCCCTCTCCTCAATGACCAATACCAGAAGATAGTCCGCCTGGAGCGCATCGTCCTGAATGATCTGCTTATTAGATCATAAGCCCGCCACGTCAGAACGGCATCGCGGGGTATCCGCCGGGAATAGCACCTCGATGACGAGGTGGGTCTTGCACTGGGTTATCGCTGCCGCGCCTTTGCCGCGCCGTGCCATCACGGCAGGAAGCGTTGCAGTTGCGGCAAAAGTTTTTCGAGGGCGCGTGCCCGATGGCTTAAGACACGTTTGACCAGCGGACTGAGTTCCCCGAAAGTGCGGTGGTACTCCGGAATCTCAAAGAGGGGATCATAGCCAAAGCCGTGAGTTCCCCGGCCCTGATGGGCGATGCGACCGTGACAACGTCCCTGGGCTTGAGCCCGCACAGTCCCCGTCGGGTCTGCAAGTACTGCCACACACACATAGTAGGCCTGACGATGCTCCTCCGGCACCTGGGCCAGACGCTCCAGCAGCAGCCTGTTATTGGCAGCATCGTCGCCATGTCGTCCGGCGTAAACTGCGGAGAGTACGCCGGGTTCACCTCCCAGGGCAGGTACCACCAGACCGCTGTCTTCCGCCAGCACCCATTCCCCCAAGGCCTTGGACCAGCGGGTCGCTTTCAGAGTGGCGTTCTCCTCAAAGGTGCTGCCGGTTTCCTCCACTGGAGGCGCCTGAGGAAACTGGCTCAGGTCCAGCAAGGGAACCGAAAGTGGCTGGAGCAATTCGCGGAGTTCCGCCAGCTTGTGGCGATTGCGCGTTCCCAAGACCAGCCGCTCCATTCTGTCTGTGTTCATGTTCATTACCATGCACATCACAAGCAGCTTCGGCAAGACATCACTGCTTGCCGAAGCAAACCGCTGGCGCAGCGAACCTTGCCCTCCAGCATAACGCACGAGCCTGGAGCTGACAGGGATGAGCAGATTCGTTATTATCCTCAAGGTTGGTTCGACTTGCCGAGATAGCATCCAGGCCGCAGATTGGCTGGTCGGGGCGGTCTTGCCCGGTGCCTAACTGGCAGGCGCCACCTGCGTAAAGATGAAAAAATTGTGCACGGTTACAATGCCGATAGAACTACTACCAACTGTGAAATCTGCCGAAGCATGTCGCCAGGAAACACAAGACCATGTGGGAAACAGTTCGCTTAGTGAGTCGAGGCATTTGTCAGAAGGCTGTCCTGTGGGACAGCGCTCGTCTGGTCAATTGGCTGCAAACCAGACGCCTGAAACGGTTGGTGGCGCATGCGAAAGCCCATTCTCCCTTTTACGCCCGCCGGCTCCGCGACCTTGATGTGACAAGTTTCCGTCTGCAGGACATTCCGCCGGTCAACAAAACGGAATTGATGGCCCATTTCGATGAAGTGGTGACGGACCGGCGGCTGAAGTTGCGAGATTTGGAAGACTTCATGAGCGAACCGCAGCGTTTGGGTCAATGGTATCTGGGGCAGTACGCCGTGAGCCGTACTTCCGGAACCCAGGGCGTGCAGGCGGTGATCGTGCAGGACCGCGACATGATGGAGTTACTGTTCGCGCTGCAAATGACACGGGGCACCGTGTTTCCGACGACGCCTTGGGGCATAGTTTCGCGGTTGTTTCGCCGTGCACGCTTGGCGGTGATCACCATCGGTCGGGGTTTCTATCCCAGCGCCGCAGCTTTAGCGTATGCGCCGAAGGCCTCGCGCCGTTTCGTCAAGCGGTTGTGGCTAAAACACATTGAGCCGCTGGAAGAGGTTGTCGCGCAGCTAGAGCGCTTTCGTCCTCAGGTCTTGCTGGCATATGCGAATGTGTTGGTGTTATTAGCGCGAGAAGCCCTGGCCGGTCGGCTGCGGTTGGCGGAGTTGCGGCAGGTCATCAACATGAGCGAGCCTCTCTCGGAGGGTGCTCGCGCTCTGATTCAACGTGCCTTCGGTCTGCCCGTGACCAATAATTACGCCTTGGGCGAGTGCATGGCTTTGACGACCGGCTGTCCGCGGGGCCGAGGAATGCACCTCCAGGCCGATTGGGCTATCCTCGAAGTCGTGGACCGAAACTATCGCCCGGTGCCTCCGGGTCAGCCCGGCGAAAAAGTGCTGGTCACTAACTTGTACAACACCGTGCAGCCCTTTATTCGCTACGAGGTCCAGGACGTAGTCACCCTGAGTCCTGTCCCGTGTCCTTGCGGCAGTCCACTTCCGTTGATCCTCAAAGTCGAGGGACGTACCGATGAGGTGATTTGGATTCGTGTCGGCGACCGCTACCAGCTTTTGCATCCGTATGTGCTGGTGGACTTTTTGGATGAGTATCCGCCCCTGGGCTGGTACCAGTTGATTCAAACCGAGCGGAACCGTTTTCTGTTGCGGGCTCAGGCAGCTCCTAAGCGAACCGTTCACGTGGAAGAATTGCGCCAGGTATTGGAGCGGGGGCTGAAACACTACCATCTCGACGGCGTACTTCAATTTGACATAGAAATCACGGACGATGTGGCTCCCGATCCGCGTTCCGGCAAGCTACGCCGCATTACCAGCCGCATTGGCCCGCCGACGGATCTTGCCCCGGACGAGCGAATCCTCGCGGAACTGGAAACCTCCGGCGAGTCATTGCGCCACCAGCCATCGCGGAACTTGGAAAACCGCGGTGCCGCGTGAGCACGGGCGGCGGCAACATTTCGGCACGGCGCGGGCTACTGAGTTTTGGCTCCGTCTCGTTATGCTTCGCCGCCAGATAACTTCCTGCGACCTCTCCTCAGCCGCATCGCCAGTACCTGCGCGGCAAGAAGGTGTCCGTGCTTCGGCCAGAAACGCGCACGTTGATCGAGCACGCAACGCACCCCGGTGTAAGCTCTTTCCCAAGCCTTATCGGCCTTGTCAGAGTAGCCTGGCGGTTCTCCTCTTGGGTTGTCGTGTTGCAGGCCATTCCCCAATCTCTTTAGGCCGAGCTACATACAGAACATCGCGGCGCATGTTAAGTTCTCTGCCACGCATTCATTCGCTTCCTTCGACAAAGTTTTCCTAGACCGAATCGTCGGCATTGCCGATATAACCGAAAGAGTCCCTGAAAACTTCTCCACTGGGGTTGACTGTGCGCCCAAATGCGGCGGAAGCAGTGCACTAGCGGGGGCAACAACGACGGCGGCAGAGAGGACGAGGAATCCGTATGCGACCAAGCCAACTGGTGCTGGGATTGAGCTGGCTGGTAACAGTCTGCGTGCTTGGCTGCCAGCAACACAATCTGCTCAACGGCCCGGCGCTGCGCTATGCGGAACAACTGACGCACCGCAATGACTTGCTTCCGGAACGCACTCTGGAAGAGCCGACTCTGTCGCTCGAAACCGCCGAAGTGCGCACCGTGCTCAATCCCGATGCGCCAAAGCGTTATATAACGCTGGCGGAATGTATCGCCTTGGCACTGGAGCATGGCCGAGATCTCTCCGGTCGTGGCACGATTGCCCCGGTGCCGGTGCGTGGCCAGCCCGGCGGCTTCGGCGATCCCTCGCTGCTGACCGACCAGATTCGCGTCTTGGCTTACGACCCGGCCGAATTGGCCCAGGAAATCGAATCCTCCCTGGCGAAGTTTGACACCCAATGGCAAACCGCTCTGGTATGGCAAAAACAAGATCGTCCTGTGGGTACCGCTTTGGAACAGTTCCAGGCCGGATTCCTGCAGGTCATTGAGCGGGACATTGCTCAGTTCCAGACCCGACTGGTCAAGCCCTTGCCCACTGGTGGTGTCGCAGGGATCACCTTCCGCACTGATTACGAGTTTTCCAATCTCCCCGCTCGAGTGAACCCCGCTTATCGTCCGGTGCTGGAATTTGCTTTTGAACAACCCCTGCTCCAGGGCGCGGGCGTCGGGATCAATCAGTTGCGCACGACCCATCCCGGCAGTGTTCTGTTCAACATACCCACAGGAGGACGCGCCCAGGGGATCCTGTTAGCGCGGCTGACGTATAATGCGAGTCAGTTTGAGTTCCTTCGCCGCGTTCAGGAATTGCTCTTGGGAGTTGAACGGGCTTATTGGGAACTTTACTCAGCGTATTGGCAATTGTTCAGTGCGGAAGTGGGCATGCGTCAAGCCCTGCGTTCCTGGCAGCGCGCTAAAGCCAATCTCGAAGCAGGACGCGAAGCTATCTATAACGTAGCGCAGATCGAAGAGCAGTATCAGTTCTTCCGCGCCCAACGGTTACAGGCGCTGGGCCGTGGGACGGGGGCGCAGCCCGGCGTGCTCGAAGCAGAGCGGCGCCTACGTTATCTGATTGGTTTGCCTCCTGAAGATGGCACCCGCCTGGTGCCGGCCGATGTGCCCACGACCGCACCCTATCGCCCCAACTGGGAAGTGGCTCTTGCTGAAGCCCTCGTCCATCGCCCGGAACTCAGCGCTACACGCTTAGCCATGCAACATGCCCAATTGCAATTGCTCGCCGTCCGCGATCGCCTCCTGCCGGACTTCCGCCTCTTCGGGAGCTACAACGTCAACTCCCTGGGGCGTAAGCTCGATGGCGACGACGCCAGTTCCGCCATTCATAATCTTTTCGAAGGCCGTTTCAACGATTGGCAGTTCGGCTTTATTTTCCAGATGCCCCTGGGATTCCGCGATGCCTACTCCGAATACCGTCAGGCCCAGATTCAGGTCGCCAAATGGACGGTTTTCCTGCGGAATCAGGAGCAGGCCACCGCTTACCAGCTCCAGGACAGTTATCGTCGGCTCTACCAGTTGGTCGAGGAAATCGCCATTCAACGGGCGCGGCGTCGTGCCGCTCAGCAGCAACTCGAGGCCTTTCAAAGTTTGTGGGAAGCAGGACGGGCGCAAACCCCGGAAGGACGCGATGTGCTGACCGCCCTGCTCAATGCCCAACGGAGTTTTGCCGAGGCCTTGCGGGATGAATACATCGCCACTTCGGAATATAACATCGCCCTCGCTGAGTTTGAGCGAGACAAAGGCACTCTCCTGCGCCATAACAACGTGAGCGTAGTAGAGGGGCCGATACCAGACTGCGCCAAAGCCCGTGCCAGTGAGCATATTCGCGAACGGGCCCGCGGTTGGATTCTCCAGCACGCCCCCGCCACCGACAGAGGTCGGCCAACCGCTCCGGCTTCCGACGCACCTACGCAGACTTCCCTCCCCGATACTCAGGAAGATCAACTCTTACCACTACCTCGCCTCCTGGAGAAGCAACGCGAGTTGCCGCCTCTGCCGGACAAACTGCCTGAACTGCCCGTCCCTCGCCCCGTTCTACCCCGAGGCAGTCTTCCCGAAACTACCACTCCACCCTCCCCAGAGCCTAAGGTGCAGTAAAACCCTCAATGTTCCGGTTCGCAAGCGTATGCCGATAGCCTATGCCACGCATCTTCGGATTGCTCTCGGGCCTCTCTAATCCTCATGTTCCGATCCTGTAGCGCCTGCTCCTATCTTATTCGGCGCAGCTTCGCATCGCTGCTGTGCCTCCCTGATCCAATGTTCCCGTCCACTAACATATGCCCGCAGCTTATCCCGACGGCGCGGGTTGCAATTTGCCCCGACGACCGTTATGACACATACGTACAACCCGCCGGCACGTTTGCTCAGAATACCGCCTGCATACCTTCTCCCCGTTGGGCATGTTTGTGATACATACTTACGACCCGCCGGCACGTTTCCTCTTCGCTAACAGCAGGCCCCGCCGCGTTCGACTGAGACCACCGCGGCATTAGCTTCAATTTGACGCTCGCCGCTACTATACGCTCTGGATAATAGCATGCCACCGCGTTGCACGGCCCACATCGCCCCTGAACCTCGCCAAAGTAAGCCATCGTTTACCTGGAAGACCTCGTGCTGTCACCCTGGACGGCCGAACTGGCCCCTCGACTACCTCCGACAAACATATCGGTTCCCTGGGCCATATCGTGCCAGCACCCTGAACGGCCAACGTGGCCCATAAACTCCATCCCAGCAACCCATCATTTCTCTGGGCCACACCGCGTGCCCCCGCGACAAAGGATGAACATCCCCCCTGGACTAAGTCCCACAAAAACATCGCTTACTTAGACAACCGCGCCCGCTCACGCCTCAATGGACAACTCCCCCGGCAGCCTCGCTTCGCTCCCCTTAGATATTAGCTTATGCTTAGAACATAGAAAACCGCCCTCCCCATGTAGTACCATGTGATCCACGAATCCGTACCAGGTCATGGTGCATAAGTATATTAGAGCCCGAGAAAGCGGCATCCTTTAAGTTTCCCCGCCGGCGACCCGAATTTGTATTGGTATGTCTTGAACAAACCCGGAAGTTACGTAGACCCCTCCGGATATAAACCGGCAAGGGGAGTTCTATGGTCAGGGATAACTGCGGCTGGTGGCGCAATTGCGATTGACGGTCCGTTACCGATTGGCGACATAATAGGGCTGGGGATTTTTACTGTCACTGCTATCTATTGCACTTGGTGTTGGGCCACGAGTTCCTTGTCAACAATCGCAGTGTTGCCTGGGTTACCCCCTCCTGGTAATGTCAGCCCGATAGGTTCTCTAGCTTGGCGAGATCCAAAAAAGCCAAAGGGCCACCTTATAATCGGAGCGCCAATTTATACTATTGAAGATGGGGCGGAATATGCGCGGCAGGGTCGCGACATGATTATCTTTTCACGGATAAATGCTTACCTAATAGCGAAAAAAAGCAGGAGGTGGAGAACCTATCGAACATATCAGGCAGAGGGACGCTGACCACTATCTCCTCCCATTTTCATCTCCGGATACCTGGCGGAGATAAGTTGCCTCCGCGCATTTGGTACCTTGATGATCGGGGTCGAAATTTTTGTAAACCAATTTATAAAGAGCTGGTATACTGCGAATCTCCCGTAGAGTAATGGCATTAATGAAGCATTCCGCGAATATGTGGGTGCCCATATTACGTATCAGCAAGAGGCCGAACGTATAGTTGAGGCTTGGCTGCGAATGACACCTACCGCCTCACGAGCCGTAGCGACATTCTTGCTTAGAACAGTGCGGGACATGGCTGAGGGCCTTATAGAAACTGACCATGTGCACCGGCACACCATTAACGTTCCTGAGTCAGAGTTAGTAGGCCCTCAAAATGATTTCGTCATTCTCAATCCATATATTGACTTTGTCCAGTACATTATGAGTTTGCCGTGGCGGATTATTAGCGAGGAAGCGCTACAAGAAAAGCTCCAGTCTTCGTCGCAAACCGGCAGGCCCATTTGGATAGCGGACTTTATTCCCGAGGCACCAGAACCAGCCGAGCAGCTACCTCCAACACCAGAGAGTAAGCCTCCAAGTAGAGAGGAATCTCAGCTCTTCGCCCGCTTCGCTCGAGCCGAACCATTAGTCCCCGTCGAGGCAGGTTGTATTGACATGAAATTAGAGGGCATAAGGTCGCTGTTTGGTTTTCTCAGCTTTGCCGCCGCTTTTATCGAAAAAGATGAGATGCTGCAAGACTATCTGCGTCTGAGTGAATGGAACCAGGATTGGACTGGCAAACATTCCGACATTGACTTTGTTGCGGTCAAGCCAGGGTACGACGTGCGTAACTTCGCAGCGCCGAAGCGCTGAGTTTTCTCCTGGTAATCCCTGAGCCTGTTTCTGATTCATCCACTTCCTCAATATATCTACAGCTTGATAGTTTCGGCCGGAAGGAAGGGGATCGATACAGCTTCGTTCTTATATAATTCCGCCTATATGTGCACACGGTCAGCGACCCGCTGGGCAATACCACGCAATTTACTTTTCACCGAAGGGTTCCGCCTGACGCAGGTCCTTGACCCCCTGGGTAACTCGACCTGCTACACCTACACCAATGACGGCTGCTTAGCCAGCCGCACCGATCGTTCAGGTCGGGTCATCAATTTCGCCTACGACAGCCAGGGACGCCTTATTACGCAAACTTGGCTCAGCCCCGATGGTTCCGTGGTGGACACACTCACATATAGTTATGATGCTGATGGTCGCTTGCTCAGTGCCTCCAATTACGTCGGTACCTATATGCTATATGAGACTTATAGTCGGCTGATTAGCGTCACCAACCCGTTCGGCATTACGCTCACCTATAGCTACGACGACTCCCCCGTTCAAGCATACGCTCCAGTGCTTCCAATACCCGTTCGGCATTACGCTCACCTTTAGCTACGACGACGCTGGCCGTCGCACCTCCTTGGCTGATTCCTTCGGAGGCTTAGTTACCTCGGTTTATACGGACGGACGCCTTACCAGTCGCAGCTTGGTGGCCGGCGACGTCCATCTTCGCATGGACATCTCCTATGATAGCGAGCAACGCTTGACTTACATCAGTCGCTTCATCGGCCCCTTCGCCAACTTAGTTGCCCAAACGCAATACAGCTATACTTCCGATTATCTATCAGCCATCACTCACTTAGATAGCCAGGGCGCTATCCTGGAACAGTTGCTTTATCAATTCAATGACTTAGGTCTTATCACACAAATTACCTCTACCTTCACGGGTTCCGTGCACTATAGTTACGCTGACGATGGTCAGCTGATTGGCGAAGCCTCATCGTTCAGGAATCAAACCTTTAATTACGATGGGAACGGTAACCGCACGGGCGAGGGCTATGTCGTGGGGCCGGGCAACCGCTTACTCTCCGATGGCACCTGGAACTATAGTTACGATGCCGAGGGGAACCTCGTGGCTAAGACCCACCTCATTACCGGCGAAAGCTGGAGCTACACCTATGATCACCGCAACCAGTTGATTCGTGCGGAGAAACGCGACAGTAGTGGGGCCATCGTGTTAGTGGCCGAGTATAGGTACGACGTGTTCGGCAATCGCATTGAGAAATCAGTGGACTGGGATGGGGCCGGTCCTGCCAAGGCCATTGTAACGCGCTACGTGTTAGACGGTTGGAACGACATGAAGCCCTGGCCTATCGGCAACGAACATTTTGATGTGTATCTGGAATTAGATGGGAACAATCGCTTAGCGGCGCGTTATCTGCATGGCGACGAGTTCGACCAAGTGCTGGCTCGTGTCATCTATACTAGTCCAGTGAGTTCCGCTGAGGATGCGGCTCCGTACGTCGTGCAGTGGTATCTCACCGACCAGCTCAACTTTCGCCGGCGGACAAGAATTACTGTTCCCCACTGATAATACCGACTTCGCTGGTTTTGTACCGTGTAACTAAACGTGCCCTCACGGACTAAAAATGAATGCCTCTCACTCATAATACTTAGTGCCAGTAGTATCTCATGGATCATCTCAACTCCGTTCGCACGGCGTTAGATGAAACGGGCACGGTGGTCAATCGGAGTTCCTACGACGCTTTCGGCAACGTCGAGGCGCAGACTAACCCCGAGTCCTTAGCAGCGGGCCCCAGCACGACGGTGCTTCTGTTCACTTCGCGGGAATTCGACATTGAAACGGGCCTGTATTACCATCGCGCCCGCTACTACGATCCGAGCACAGGCCGTTGGACAACCGAAGATCCTCTCAGGTTCCTCGCTGGCGATCTGAATCTTTACCGGTACGTGTTCAACGTGCCGGTGATGTCTACTGATCCTAGTGGGCAGGTAGTACCCATTCTGATTTTAGGGGGCGTCGTTGCCACCGTGGGCGGGGTTGCCCTTATGGAATGGGCAACGTGGCGTTATAACTATATTATGGAAAATTATCTATCCCGACCGATACATGAATGGACTCCGGAGCTTCAACGTGAAATTGAATTATACTCCCGCCGTACCGATGTAATCGCGTTATCAGGCGAAATAGCAGGCTGGACGGGAATGACCATGGTCGCAATTGGCCTATTCTGGAACTCAAAGAAAGTTATTAAGACTGGTAACAAGTTTTGGGACTATTGGCTTGGTGGAATTAACTTCCATCCGCCGCACCCAGGCCGTGGTGTCCATCATCATCTGGAAATTTTGCTCCGCGTTCGCGGAGGTACACTAAAGATTCATGTGCCCGGTAATGAGAAGTGGATTTTCTTAAAGTTTGAGCCGAGTAATTAAGTGCTCCTAATACGCTTGACGGATGGAACAAGTTAGAATTACAATCGTTAATTGAGCCTATCAAGGCAGTAGCTACTCTGATAACAAGGTATTACTGTTGGAGGTGCCGAATGTCGGTGACGCTTGCATTTCTTATAAACCGCGAAGAGGCAAGCTCTTGGAGTTACGATTTGGAAGCTGCCCTCGTATGGTCTTTATTGGAGGGAAAGCGTAAAGCTTATGGGTTCCTATCTAGTCATGATGACGACGAAGTTATGAGTTTGCTTGACAAAACGGGTGAGAGATACCGACGAGGAAGTTATTTTATCTTTACTATTACCTCACCTAAAACGCTCGTAGGAATCCTAGGCTCTATTTATTGGACTAATCTCCTTCCCGTTGTCATTGATTCTAATAAAAAATTGGAGGATCTAGAAAAACCGCGCACAAGGTATCGGTGGTGGCTAATTCCTGATGAGCGTCTATGGTTTCAGGAAAACTTGCACAATTGGGACATTTTATGTTTCGTAGGCACCTCCTGTCCTTTGTGTCAAGGTATTAGTATTCTGTCGCAGCGGCTGTCTTTCCATGAGCTTCATGCGTTAGTGATGCCTATCCTGGCCAAATCTAATTTTGTGATCGAAGCAGCTACTTTCTGGATGAAGGACCCTCGTGGTTAGGCACATGGTTGATGCTAGTACGACAGTCGCAATACTAATCACCCCAACCTAACGAAGTCGTAAGGCCGCAGCCGGAATGTTTCTGCCATCTAACGCGTCCGCTTTAGTGACTATGCTCTTCACGACTGCCCCGGTGGCTAAAGCAACAGCGGGCCGTACGTGGTCACTTAGATTTCTTTCTCCACGTTTATAGCGAATTGCCATCCCTCGGGTTAGGCCTACGCGGCCCTGAACGAGCAAGCGTCCCTGACGTTCTCGGCCTACAATCTTCCCGCCGGTCTCACTTTAGACCCTGACACGGGCGTTATCAGCTGCGTCATTTTGTATGACGCGGTAACTGCCGAGAATTCGCCGCATTCATTCTGGGTCGCCATCACCGTACACAACTTAGCCGACGGCGACACCGCCACCATGACCTTCAACTGGGTCGTTATAAATAATCCCAATGCTTCTGAGCCACCGTCAACTGATGACAATCGCGCCCCTGTGATCGTCAGCCCCACCCCTGACATAGAGAGCGTTTTGGGTGAACCGATATTGGTTTCGTATGCCGCTCATGACCCTGACGGGGATACACTCACCTGGAGTATTAGTGGCCTGCCGCCGGGCTTGGCTTATGACGCGACCCTGAGGTGCGTGACCGGCACCATAGCTAACGAACCCGAGGTCATCGGCTCGTACACTGTAACCATAAACGTCAGTGATGGTAAGGAGCAAACGAGTGCCACGTTCCGTTGGACCGTGGGTCGCTTTGCTATTGACGACGGTGGCCCCCAGTGGTACGCTATTGGAGAACGCATCTCCAGACATCTGGAGGTGCGTGGTGAACCAAATGGGCCACTCGCGTTCGTTTATGCGGATTTACCTATGGGTGTGGCGCCTAATGAGGGTAATTCTGCACTCTTAGAAGGCACTATAGATAGCGCCTCTTGTAATCAGTCAGGTTACTGAGTGCAAAGCTCCGTAACTGCATCGGATCGCCAACATGAAGATAGCGCCAGTATCGTATGGTTTATAACGCGCATGAGCTTCGCCCTGGTGAACCATCAATTCTCGGCCCTTGAAGAGGAAGTAGCTCTACCCCTAACTTTATCGGGCGTGCCTGAGGGGAGGAATCTAACTTACAGTTCGACGAATTTGCCCGCGGGACTTAGGGTCACAGAAATCGAAGGTCGGCCGTGGATTGTGGGAACGATC
>JANWVZ010000006.1:0-269 GCA_025056555.1 Gemmatales bacterium
CACAGGGCTTTCCCAACCTGTTAGAGCCCACAGGTGTGCTGTTTGTCCTCTCCGCCATTTCCCATAGGCCAATGTGAAGTAGCCCTGTGAGGCGTTACCGTTGTGAAACATAGCCCCAAGAGCGTGTGTGACTAATTTCTATCACCGCCTGGAAGCCTGCCACGAGGGATTTGTGGGGGATTAGCTTTCTTACCACTTATAAAGCCGACATCCATGGCACGCTGTTCTGCGTTTCAGAGAGATGTTATAAGAGGTCGTAGGCACCAAGA
>JANWVZ010000006.1:279-43262 GCA_025056555.1 Gemmatales bacterium
GTCTGACTCTTTGTTCCAGCCAAGAAGATGTTCCTGTGCTGGCAGAGTATAATGTACAACTTGTCAGCGGCGTTATTTTCCTGCCTTGGCACGGCGGAGAAGGAGTCGGAGTAGCTGATTATGCCGAAGTACAACCCTCAGGCCATCGAACCGAAATGGCAGCATTACTGGCTAAGCAACAAAACCTTTCGCACACCCGATTTTCCCGATAAGCCAAAGTTCTACATTCTGGACATGTTTCCGTATCCTAGCGGGGCCGGTTTGCACGTAGGCCATCCTGAGGGGTACACGGCGACGGACATCGTGGCTCGTTATAAACGAATGCGCGGCTATAGTGTGCTGCATCCCATGGGATGGGATGCGTTTGGTTTGCCGGCAGAACAATATGCTATTGAAACCGGTACCCATCCTCGACAGACTACCCAACACAATATCGCCACGTTTCGTCGGCAGATTCAGATGCTCGGTTTCAGCTACGACTGGGATCGCGAAATAGATACCACCGATCCCGCTTATTACAAATGGACGCAATGGATTTTCCTGCTATTGTTTGACACGTGGTACGATGAAAATCAGCAACGGGGTCGTCCCATTTCGGAGTTGCCCATACCTGCCGAGGTGCGTGCCCAGGGGGAGCGGGCCGTGCGGCAATACCAGGACAGCAAACGGTTGGCATATCTGGCCGATGCGCCCGTGAACTGGTGCCCCGCCCTGGGCACGGTGCTGGCCAACGAAGAGGTGGTGGACGGCAAGTCGGAACGAGGCGGCCATCCCGTAGTGCGCCTTCCCCTGCGCCAATGGATGTTGCGTATTACTGCCTACGCGGAGCGCCTGCTTCGCGACCTCGACCTGGTGGATTGGCCGGAACCAATCAAGGAAATGCAGCGCAACTGGATCGGACGCAGCGAGGGCGCGGAGGTAGATTTCCCGCTGGACCGATCTGCCGACGCTTATCAACGATGGTTATCCGAACGTGGACGTCACGGCTGGCCGGAGAAACCTGAACCGGACGTCATTCGGATCTACACCACCCGCCCCGACACTCTCTTCGGCGCTACGTACATGGTACTCGCCCCCGAGCACCCACTTGTGCCCCAAATTACCTCACCAGCACAGCGCGAAGCCGTCGAAGCCTATCGCGCGGATGCGGCACGTAAAAGCGACCTGGAGCGCACTGAGTTAGCACGAAAAAAGACTGGTGTGTTTACAGGGGCTTACGCCATCAACCCTGTAAATGGGGAACGCATTCCCATCTGGATTGCAGACTATGTACTGATCAGTTACGGGACTGGAGCCATAATGGCGGTGCCGGCACATGATGAACGCGATTTTGAATTCGCCCGCGAGTTTGGCTTACCCGTTCGAACCGTCGTGCGTCCGCCTGAGGATTGGCTCAAGCAGACCAACAGTACACTTGACCTTCTTACCCAGGCTTATATAGGCGACGGCGTGGCGGTTCATAGCGGTACCTTTGACGGATTGCCGACACCCGAATTCAAGAAACGCATCACCGCCTGGCTCAGCGAGCGCGGCTTGGGACGTTTCAAAGTAAACTATAAGCTGCGCGATTGGCTTTTCAGTCGCCAACGTTATTGGGGTGAACCGTTTCCCATTCTTTTCGAGTTAGACGAACAGGGCGACCCCACAGGTCTCATCGAGCCACTTTCTCCGCACGAACTTCCCGTAACACTGCCTGATTTGGATGATTTCAAGCCCAGCGGCAAGCCGGAGCCGCCACTCGAAAAGGCCAAGGCTTGGGTTTATCTAACTCGACAGGGCAAACGCTATAAACGGGAAACGAACACCATGCCCCAGTGGGCGGGCTCCTGTTGGTATTATCTGCGCTATATAGACCCGCGCAATGACACTATGTTTTGCGACCCCGCTAAGGAAAAGGCCTGGATGCCCGTAGATCTTTACGTGGGCGGGGCTGAGCATGCAGTGTTGCATCTGCTCTATTCGCGATTCTGGCATAAAGTGCTCTATGACCGGGGTTATGTCTCCACTCCCGAACCGTTCCAGAAACTGGTCAATCAAGGCATGATCCTGGGGGAGATGGAATACACAGCGTTTCGCAAGGCAAGCGGCGAATGGGTATCCGCGGAATACGTTGCTGAAGAGACCGCCGAGGATAAACGCACCGGGGAAAAATATGAACGGGTTCGTATCGGCGAAGAGCAGGTGGAAAAACGGGGAGACTACTTTGTTCTCCGCGAGGCTCCCGATGTTCGTGTGGATGCCCGTGCTTACAAGATGTCGAAAAGCCGCGGCAACGTGATCAATCCCGATGAGGTAGTCGCCCAATATGGGGCGGACAGCCTCCGCTTGTATGAGATGTTTATGGGACCCCTGGAGGCCACTAAGCCGTGGAGTATGCGAGGCGTAGAAGGGGTTTACAGGTTCTTGCATCGTGTCTGGCGGCTCGTCGTAGATGAAGAGGCTGAGGTTCTGCGCCTCAGTCCGGCGGTGCAAGAAGTGGAAGCTGACCGCGAAACACTTCGGCGTCTGCACACAACCATCAGGAAAGTTACGGAAGACATCGAGGCCATGCGCTTCAACACAGCTATCGCGGCCATGATGGAGTTGTCGAACTATCTCAGTCGGCTGACGGTGCGCCCCAAATCGGTCTTGGAAACGCTGGTGCTGTTATTATCCCCCTTTGCACCTCACCTGGCGGAGGAATTGTGGCAAGCTTTGGGACATACGGAAACGCTCGCCTATCACCCTTGGCCGGAGTACGATGTCAACCTGATCCGGACTGAAGAAATAGAAATCCCCGTCCAGGTGAATGGGAAAGTGCGAACGCGTATCATTGTGCCTGTAGATGCGGACGAGGAAACCGTAACGCGGACAGCATTGTCCGACCCCAAAGTTCAAGATTGGATCGCGGGTAAGTCGCTGCGCAAGACAATTGTTGTGCCTAACAAACTGGTCAATCTTGTCGTTGCTTAGTACACAATAGAGAGCGAGAAAGGCAACTAAGTTGGAGACGGACTATGTCTCGGGAATCAAACCGGCACGAAGGATGTGCGTCGGCGCTGCAGTATCTGGAACAGCAGCAGGAGCGTTTTGTTCGCGATTTGGCGGAATTAGTCGCCATTCCCAGCATCAGCACAGACGGTGCTCACGCCCAGGAGATCGAGACCTGTGCGCACGTGACAGCTGAACAGATGCGCCGGGCTGGTTTGGAACACGTAGAGGTTCTGCACGCTCCAGGAGCCTACCCTTATGTTTATGGAGACTGGCTGCATGCAGACGGTCAGCCCACCGTTCTGCTTTATTCGCATTACGACGTTCAGCCAACCAACTATTTGGAACAATGGCACAGCGATCCGTGGACACTCACAGAACGAGACGGTCGGCTCTATGGACGCGGTGCTGCAGATGATAAAGGAGCTATTTCGGTACAACTGGCATCTCTGGAAGCTTGGCTGAAAACAGTCGGACGGTTGCCTGTGAATGTCAAAATGCTGGTCGAGGGGGAGGAAGAAGTCGGTTCGCGTAATTTACTTGGCTTCCTGCGACACCATCGAGAACGGTTGCAGGCAGATGTCTTAGTAGTTACCGACACAGAAAACCTGGACACCCAAACGCCTTGTATCACCACCTCGCTGCGGGGCATTATCACGCTGAAAGTCGAAGTGCGCGCCCTGGAACGCCCGCTGCATTCTGGAATGGCGGGAGGCCTCGCCCCCGATGCAGCGCTGGCGCTGAACGCGGTCCTAGCGAGGCTGTGCTGGGCTGGAAAACGGCGTATTCCCGTTCCCGGCTTCTACGAAGGCGTCAAGCGCATGAGCGGCAAGGAGCGGAAAGCCCTTCGTGCCCTGAAAGTCGCCCCACAAAAGCTGCGCAAGGACCTCACGTTGTTGCCGGGGGTCAAGTTTGCCAACCTGGCCGGAGTACACCCCTACGAGCAAACCTGGCGCTTACCCGCCGTTACCGTCATCGCCCAGGAGGCCAGTTCTTTGAAACAGGCCAGTAATCAGGTACTTCCGTACGCCACGGCCTTAGTCAGTGTGCGGATCGTGCCCGAACAAGAGCCGAAAAAGGTAATTCGGGCCCTTACTAAGGAACTGTGTTCCCGTGCCCCCTGGGGAGTGCAAGTGCAGGTGACGCCTGTCGGTGAGCCAGTCAAGTGGTGGTATATTCAACCCAAAGGCGCAGCGTTTGACGCGGCCCTTCGTGCGTTGCAGGCCGGCTACGGCAGAAAGCCGCTAGCTATCGGATGCGGAGGAACTATCGGATTTGTAGGGCCATTATGCGAAATGTTTGGCGGTATCCCCGCCCTGTTACTGGGGATCGAGGACCCGCAATCGGCGGCTCATTCCCCAAACGAGAGTCTCAGCTTGGACATTTTCCGCAATCTGGCTCGGTCGCTGGTGTTCTTATTCGCAGAATTAGCGCAACAGAAGTTACAAACCTGAGGTCTCTGGAAGCTGGCCCACCGGCTCGGCTAAGGTTATGGAAAGGCGCTTGCTGGCAGCCTGCCGCGGGAAGGATTATGCTATTGGGTCGTGCTGAGGGGCGTGTACTTGGCACACAAGATTGGTGCCGAGCTTGGCTTATGGGGAAGAGAACCGCGCTGTGTCTTGGCCAAGACCTTTGATATTAGCGAGTAGTTCCCCTGCACGGCGGGAATTGTTGCGGAAATATGGCTTCGACTTTGAGGCCATGCCTCCGCAAATCGAGGAGCCGGACGGAATTGGAGTGACTGATGTACGTCCGTATGTGGCGGAGTTAGCTTGGCGAAAAGCGTATGCCGTGGCTTCGCGAGTCAGCTTCGGTATCGTCGTCGCCGCTGATTCCGTGGGTTGGCATCAAGGCGAGGTCATCGGCAAGCCCTTGGACCGCGAGCACGCGCGCAGCATATTACTGCGCCTCAGCGGAACAGTTCATGAGTTGTGGACGGGGGTGTGTGTCTGGGTGCGTCCGGAAAATTGGCAGCTTGCCTGGCAGGAAAAGAGCACGTTGTCCATGAGGCCTTTTTCGGAGGCTGAGCTAGAAGCGTACCTCGATTCTGGCCAGTGGCAGGGCAAGTCCGGCGCCTATGCCATCGAAGAACATAACGACCCATACTTGACGGTGCTGGAAGGCACGGTGAGCAACGTAGTAGGTTTTCCCATGGAGACGTTCTGCAAGGTGTGGCATCATTATCTGCCCATCCTGACGAGCGGAGCCGCACTTGGAAACCGCGTTTCTGGCGAAGCTATGCAATAAATGCGGAGAGCGTTTCGATTGACTGGGGGAGCGAAGTTATCTATGATTAGTTCGCAGACCAGAATCTCCCGCACAAACCAAGGAGTCCACCCGTGCTGGTCAAAATTTCCGCCCGTCACGGTCAGCTTTCGCCGGAACTGCAAGACTTTATTCGGGAGAAAGCGGAGCGGCTGGTGCATTATTTTGATCGGTTGATGGCGGTGGAAGTAACCGTAGACCTCAAAGGAGACAGGAAAGAGGTGGAATTCCTGGTCTCAGCAGAGCACAAGCATGACTTCGTCGCACGTGAGTCGGCGGGAGATGTCCGAGCTGCCGTGGACATGATTTTGGACAAGCTCGAAAGGCAACTGACTCGCTATAAGGAAAAGCTTCAGGATCATCGGCGCACTCCACCTATGGGAGGGGTGCCTTAGTCGGCTCAGGGTTGGAGCCGGGCCGCAGCGTTAGGCACTGGGTCGGTCGCAGCCAGGGCCGAGTTCCAGCAAGCCATGCTGCTGGCCAACGACTGTGGCAGCCAGTCGTCTCAGGATTCCTGAGCACAGAAAGGGCTTAGCCCATGCGCATGTCGGAATTCGTCATCAAAGAAGCCCTGATCCCTAACTTGACACAGACCACGAAGGAAGGCGTCATTCGGGAGATGGTAGAATCGCTGAAACGCAGTGGCCACATCAAAGCCAGCCAGGTGGAAAGTATCGTCAAAGCGTTGCTGAAGCGGGAGCAGTTAGGCTCCACGGGCATCGGCCACGGAGTGGCCATTCCCCATACCAAGCACGAAGGGGTCGATCGCCCCATCGGCACGGTGGCTGTTTCTCACCAGGGGGTGGATTTTCAGAGCATTGACAATGAGGCGGTTTATATCTTTGTCCTGCTGATTTCCCCTTTGGAACGGACGGGGGAACATCTGCGGGCTTTGGAGAATGTGACGCGCAATTTGCGCAACGAAACCTTCTGCCGCTTTCTGCGTCAGGCGACAACGGCCGACGAAATCTGGGAACTGATCCTCGAAGCGGAAGGCAGTGCCTGAAGCGGTGCGCCACGGCAACCCGTCACCGTAACAGACGCTGCTCCGACATCCCAGTTATCCCGCAGGGCAAGGAGCGATGCCTCAGCAGCGCGTGGTGCGCAGCGTCACCATTGCCGACCGGCAAGGATTGCATGTGCGCCAGGCCGTGGAATGTGCTCGAGCCGCCGCTCGATTTCAATGCCAGATCATTCTGGTTCACGGAGAGCGGCGGGCGGAGAACTGTCGCAGCCCTTTTGACATTCTGCAACTGGGAGCCGGCTACGGTGCGGAAGTGACCATTGAGGCTATCGGTTCCGATGCGCAGGAGGCGGTCGAAGAGATTGCCACCATTCTCAGTCGTGAATTTCCTAATTGAGCAGATACGCCTATTGCCGACATGGAAATCAAGCGCGGAGTTGCCGTTTCGCCTGGAGTAGCCATCGGGCCAGCCTGGGTGCTGGACACAGAAGAAGTACGCATCGGCGAACGTTTCATCGCTCCGGGGACTTATCCGGAAGAGATTGAACGCTTTGATCGCGCAGTGCGATCTGCAGCCGGCGAGGCGCGGCAGGTGCAGAAGACTGTTTCCGAACGCCTCGGCGAGCAATATGGCGCCATCTTTGGCGCTCATGCCGCCCTTATTGAGGATCCCAGCCTACGCCAAGAGGTGGCGGCGCAGATTCGCGACCAAGGTTTCACTGCCGAGTATGCCCTCAGCCGCGTTATCCGGCGTCGGGCCAAACTTCTGGCAGGACTGAACGACCGCATTCTGGCCGACCGCCAGAGTGATTTGTTCGACATTGAAAAACGCCTGTTGCGTCAATTGGTCGGTCAGCGTCAGCAGCAGTTGCAGAAGCTTTCTCAGCCCACCATTCTCCTGGCCCATGATTTGACTCCCAGCGAAACGGCGCAACTGGATCGCCGACAGGTCCTGGCTTTTGCGACGGAAGCAGGCGGCCGCACCAGCCATACCGCTATTGTGGCCAACGCGCTGGGCATCCCGGCAGTGGTCGGTTTGGGGCCTTTCCTGACCGACGTATCCGGGGGCGATCTGGTAATCGTAGATGGCAATCGCGGCGTTCTCATCCTGGACCCCGATGCTGAGACCTTGGAGCATTACCGCCAAGCTCAGCAAGCGCAGGCTGGTCATGAGCGGGAGTTGGTCGAATTGCGCGATTTGCCAGCGGTTACGCGGGACGGCGTGCGCATTTTCCTGCTGGGCAACATCGAGTTTCCCGAAGAAGCTGCCCAAATCCTGGAACGCGGCGCCGATGGTGTGGGTTTGTATCGCACTGAGTTCCTCTATCTCGGTCGCAAGGAAGATCCCACCGAGCAGGAACATTTCCAGGCTTACCTTCAGGTGCTGCGTCAACTTCCCAGCAAGCCCATTGTGATTCGTACTCTGGACATCGGCGCCGACAAATTCAGCTCGGTAACCGAGCCGCTGGCGCAGGAGCGCAACCCCTTCCTCGGCGTGAGGAGTTTGCGGTTATGCTTACATAACAAAAATCTGTTTCGCGTGCAACTGCGAGCCATTTTGCGGGCCAGCGCTTACGGCGACATCCGCATTATGTTTCCCATGGTCAGCACCCTGGCGGAGTTACGCGAAGCCAAGCTTCTGCTGTACGACGTCATGGAAGAACTCAGTGAAGAACAAGTGCCTTTTAACCAACGCATCCCTGTCGGCACAATGATAGAAGTACCGTCAGCGGCCCTGATGGCCGACCAGTTGGCTCGGGAGGTAGATTTCTTCTCTATTGGTACCAATGATCTCATCCAGTACGTGTTGGCAGCCGATCGTACCAACGAAAACGTCGCCTATTTGTATAACGCCTCCGACCCCGCTGTGCTTCGACTGATTGACCAGGTGGTACGTGCCGCTGAGCGTGCTCGGATTCCCGTCAATGTTTGCGGGGAGATGAGCGCCGAGCCAATGTATGCCTATTTCCTGGTCGGCATCGGGTTGAGGCAACTGAGCGCTTCGCCTCACGCCATACCAGAAATCAAACGGTTGGTGCGCTCTATCACTGCCGAAGACGCCCGCCGCGCCGCCCAAGCCGTGTTGCAAATGGAAACTGCTCAGGATATTACTAGCTACTTACGCGACCAGCTTCGCCGTATCCTCCCCGAGGCACTGGCCGTCTGACACGCCGGATGCCTGCTGGCTTCGTAAGCAGATAACTTGGCCGACCGAATCAGCCCGAGCTGTGCTCTGCCTGGGACATGCATGTCCTTCATCCCCTGCCTCCATTCCGCCTCCGGAAAATCAGGGCCCCAGGTCGAGTAATTCGGCGGAATTCAGTAGAGTGTCAGCACAGGTGTCCGGCCAGGAGCTTTTCCTGGCAACATGACTACTCATACTAAAGCACGCATTCGGTTTCGGAAAATCGGCGACTTGCGCTTTTTCAGTCACCATGATCTGATGCGGATGTTCGAGCGCATGCTCCGCCGAGCTAACTTGCCGTTTCGTCTGTCCGAGGGGTTCCACCCGATGCCTCGTATGGTCTTCGCCAGCGCCTTGGGTTTAGGGATTGCCGGGCTCGATGAAGTCGTCGAAATCGAGTTTACCCAGCCGCTGGCCGCTGCAGAAATCGAGCGCCGACTCGCGGAGCAGGCACCTCCGGGACTACAAATCACCTCCGTACGGTTGATCGATCCCCGGCAACAGGCCCAGCCCATCCGGGCCACTTACCGCTTCCCAATCCCAGACTCCTTGCAGCGGGAGATTTCGCATCGGGTGGTGGAGTTGCACCAGCAACCGCAGTGGTGGGTGGAGCGAATTCGCATTCTCGAGGGGGGCGCTCATCGCCCGGATCCGGCTACCGGCGATATGGAAGTCCCTCTGGTCGCTCCTGTTCCCCGCCGCCAAGTCCGTTCTCTGGACATTCGTCCCTTTGTTGAAAGACTCTGGATTCAGGAGGGCTTTCTCTACTTCACCTGCCGCATTACCCCTCAGGGTTCCGCTCGTGCCGAAGAGATCCTCCGTCTGCTCGACCTCGAAACGCTCCTCGATGCAGGCTACGTACTGGAACGCACCGCCTTACAACTGGATGACGAAACGATTCTGGAGGATTATTCCTCATGAAAAAAGAAATGCTTATCAACGTCCTTGAGCCTGAAGAATGTCGCATTGCCATACTGGAGGATGGAGTTTTGGAGGAGCTTTACATCGAACGCACTTCGCAGGAAAGTTACATCGGCAACATTTACAAGGGGCGCATCGTCAACATTGAGCCAAGTATTCAGGCAGCTTTCGTGGACTTCGGCATCGGCCGTAATGGTTTCCTTCACGTCAGCGATGTTGCTCCGCCGTACTATCGCCACATCCTCGAAGGCGAACCTGCTCCAGCCGACCCTCTTCTCGAACTGCCGGACATGCCAGTTTACGACGTTCCGGAGGAGGACGAGGAAGTAACTGGAGAGGTAACCTCGACTCAGGGAGAAGCTCTGTCCTCGGCTGAGGCCTCAGCGTCAACGCCCAGTCCTCACAAATCGGAAACGCGAGGTCGAGATCGTCCCTTCGGAGGATTTGCCGAACCTTTGCTTTCCTCGACCAGTCCTATGTCGTTTCAACCGCTGCAAGTTTCGGAAAGTATTCCGACGCTGCAATCCAGCAGCTTGGAGGTAGGCACCAGTGCATTGCCACATGAGGAAACACCTCCCGCAGCCTCCAGATCGCCTGCCGCCAACGGGCCGGAAGTTACACTGCACGAGCAGGAGGAATCGCCCATTAGTCCCCGCCCGCGCCTGCGCGTGCGAACCAGCACACGACGTCAGCCCAAGCCACCCATTCAGGAAATCTTTCGCCGGGGGCAGGAGGTCCTCGTTCAGGTGATCAAGGAAGGCTTAGGCTCTAAGGGGCCGACCCTTTCTACTTACATCAGCATCCCGGGCCGATACCTGGTTCTGATGCCTGGCCTGAGCCGCATCGGTGTTTCCCGCAAGATCACCGACGAAGGACAACGGCAACGCCTAAGGCAAATCCTGCAGGAATTGCATCCGCCCAAAGGCCTGGGTTTTATCATCCGCACTGCAGGCCTTGATCGCACTAAAAAGGAACTACAACGCGATCTGGCCTATCTATCGCGGGTTTGGAAGGTTGTTCTTCGTCGCGTGCGCAAGTCCAAGGCTCCGGCCTTGATCTATCAGGAAAGCGACATGATCATTCGTACCATTCGCGATGTCTTTGACAGTAACATCGAAACCATCTGGGTAGATGAAGTCCAGGCTTACGAACATGCTCGAGAGTTCTTGCAAATCGTCATGCCGCGTTACGCTAACCGCCTGAAACTTTATTCAGACAGCGAGCCTCTGTTTCATCGCTATGGCATTGAGAGAGAAATCGCCCGTGTTCAGAGCCGGCGGGTACAACTACCAGGTGGTGCGTCTTTGGTTATTGACACTACGGAGGCCCTGGTGGCTGTGGACGTCAATAGTGGCAATTTTCGGGCGGATAACGATGCGGAGAAGACAGCGTATCAGGTCAACCTGGCGGCGGCCAAGGAGGTGGCTCGGCAACTTCGGCTTCGCGATCTCGGCGGGGTGATCATTATTGATTTCATAGATATGCGAGAGGAACAGCACAAACGCGAGGTGGAGCGTACACTTCGAGAGGCCGTCAAGCGCGACCGTGCCCGTACCAAGATTCTTCGCATGTCTCCGTTCTGCATTGTCGAAATGACCCGCCAGCGGATTCGTCCCTCGCTTAAACGCAGTGTCTTTGAAGATTGCCCCTGGTGTCATGGCACGGGACAGGTCAAGACCCCCGAAAGTACGAGCCTGGAAATCATGCGTCTGCTCAAGCTCGCCGCTCATCGATCTGAAATTCATCGCGTTCATCTGCGGGTTGCAGAGCCCGTTGCCCATTATCTGCTCAACCGTCGGCGCAGGGACATCTCCGTGCTTGAAGAACGTCACCAGATGCACATTGTCATCAATGTCGTCCCCAACCAACCCCCGGACTTTCTCGAAATTCATTGCCTGGACCGCAACGGCGCGGAAGTCAAGTTGCTGACTTCTCATTGACCTCAGAGTTATGAGACCAGGATCAACGTGAGGAACGATTTTCAGGATGGATATAGCCAGACAGTCTACATTGACCCTACTTACAAAAAGGAGTAGGACTGAATAATCAGGGATTCCGACATGGGCCATGGCGTCAAGGAGGGCGAAACATGCGGTGTCTCGTAACTGGGGCCGCCGGATTCCTCGGTTCGCATTTGTGTGAACGATTGTTACAGGAAGGGCATGAAGTCTTGGGAATAGATGCGTTCATTCCCTATTATGATCCTGCCGTGAAAGAACGCAACTTAGCCGATATCTGGAAGCATCCTCGTTTCCGGTTTTACCGTCTGGATTTGCGTCATGCTGATCTGCGTGACATCGTTCAAGGTCAGGAGTATGTATTTCACCTGGCGGCAATGCCGGGATTAGTACAGGCCTGGCACGATTTCGAGGGCTATTGGACGTGCAACGTGTTGGCCACGCATCGTTTATTAGAGGCCGTCCGACAATGTGCCTCACCTTTGCGCCGATTCCTTTACATCAGCACATCGTCGGTCTATGGTCGCTATGCTTCCGGGGATGAGGTATTGCCTCTGAAACCAATTTCACCCTACGGAGTGACCAAGTTGGCAGGCGAACACTTGTGCCGCGCGCATGCAGAGGCCTTTGGCTTGCCATTGGTTGTGTTACGTTATTTCTCCGTCTATGGCCCACGGCAACGTCCGGACATGGCGTATTACCGATTTATTCGCGCCTTGCTTTTGGAAGAACCCATAACCGTCTACGGCGATGGGTTCCAGGTGCGCGGCAATACTTATGTCAGCGATTGCATCGAGGCTACTATCCGCGCTATGGAGGCATTGCCCGGAGAGACCTATAACATCGGAGGGGGAGAGGCAGCCACGGTCTGGGACATTATTCGTAAATTGGAAGCGATTAGCGGGCGCAAGGCACGAGTACGTCATGAACCTCCCCGGCCCGGTGATCAACGCTATACCTTTGCCGACACTTCCAAGCTTCGCATTCACCTGGATTGGCAACCACGCATCAGCCTGGAGGAAGGGCTGCGCCAACAATGGGCTTGGCAGGAACGAGAACTCGCTCTTACCTGATAGCACGCGCTCAACTCCCTCGCCTTGCCGTGCTAGCATACGGCAATGCAACAATCCCAAGGGAGGCCTTCGAAATCCGAAGGTGAAAAATGACTAACCGACAGCTTAGGGCCAATGCGGTGAACTGGCCTTCATAGGTTTCCCATATCCCAAGTCGAGAGTGGATGCCGGAATAGGTGGTACGGTCCAGCCATGATCAGACTCTACACGAAGTCACCCGCATTACATCCGAGGACGGAGATCACGCATGGATCTTCAGGCTCGCATTCAGGAATACTTGCAGGGTCCGCAACTCTTGCGTCGAGCGGTGTCCGGAATGACGCAGGAACAATTGCTGGCGCGTCCGATTCCAGGACGTTGGAGCACTCTCGAAGTGGTTTGTCACCTGGCCGACTTCGAGCCGATCTTTGCAGACCGCATCAAACGGGCGATTGCCGAAGATCGCCCGACGATTTTGGGTGCGAATCAAGACCTTTTCGTGCAGCGTCTGGCTTACCACCTAAGAGATTTGCAGGAAGAACTCAGCATCATTGAACTAACACGCCAGCAACTAGCCCGCATTCTCAGGACGTTGGCACCTGAGGATTTTCAACGTGTCGCTGTACATAATCAGGCAGGTCCACGCACCGTTGAGCAACTCCTTCAAACGGCTATTCGACACATTCCGCACCACATTAAGTTTATCGAAGAAAAACGCCGGGCTTTGGGATTGCCGAGTATTGACTAACGGATTGTGACGCCGCAGGATCGCAGGCCGGTTTTTGCAAAGCAAGGCACAGCGTGTTATCTCTAGCTTCCTACTCCCGACCATTCCCGCTGCGTGCATGCGGCAGTTCTTCGAGGCACGAACCCCGCCCCATTGTTGCCGAGAGTCCGGACTGATCGGAGGAACTGCTTACACGTTGCTTGGCTGGGCAGTACCCTTTCGCAGCGCAGTTGTCCCCTTCAGTAGGCAAAATGCACCCCTTGAATTGCCTGCCGCATGGTGGGGCCGCTGAATCTTCTGCCACGAACCCCCTCCACGACTGGACGGATGATTGCCAAGAAATGCCTCGGCGGCTAAAATTCAAATCATGCTGAACAAAGTAAATCGTGCAAAAGGTGCAAAATCAGTGAAAGCCAATGGTAGTAGGTTACCCCAACTTCTGGCGGAAGTGGAACAACAATTCGTCGAGTTGTGGGGCGATATGAGTTCGTGGTGGGGTGTCAGTCGGACGATGGCGGAAATCCACGGTCTGCTCTACATAACTGGCGAAGCGCTGAGCGCGGAGGAAATTCAAAGGCGCCTGGGAATATCGCGGGGAAACGTAAGCATGAACATTCGCACCCTGGTAGAATGGGGCCTGGTCCGGCGCGTCCGTAAACGCGGTGATCGGCGTGATTACTTCCAGTCAGTTACTGATGTCTGGGAGATGTTCACCGTGCTGGCAGCGCAACGCAAACGTCGGGAAATTGATCCGGTGCTACGAACTTTGGAACACTGCCGCGAACGGCTCAGCACTGAGTCGCTCGGAGATGCTGCACAAGACCCCAAGGCTCGGCAACGGCTCGAACGCATTGAGAATCTGCTGACGTTCCTGAGGCTCCTGGAGCAGCTGGCGGAAAAGTTTGTGAACAGTCAGCGTGGCCTTCAGGCAGCTGTGCAGCGGTTGACGGAACGATGAGCCTTGGGATTAAGTTTGTGCGGAGCAAGACCCTCGGAGCCGTCGCCAGCTGTGGAGTCCGGGTCGCTGCTGGGCCAAAAAATTGCTGAAAAATCAGGATTTCTTGAATTTCCCGATTGAAAATCTTGGAGATTTCGTTATTGTTGGACTTCATAAATGCCCTTGAGGTCCCCGTGCGTGGGGCACGGCGGAAGCCGCTGCACTGGGATTGGGGAAGCAGTGTCGCGGCTCAGAGATGCCAACATTTCGTGGTCTTCCCAGGTCGGTGAGGTGCCTCATGGCTAAAGCAGCAGCTCCCGGACGGATGAGCAAGTCGCAGATTGCCGCACATCTGGCCGAACGCGTCGGCATCACTAAGAAACAGGCGGCCCAAGTGATGGAAGAACTGGTCGAGTTGGTTTATAAACAGGCCAAGAATGGCTTTGTACTGCCGGGGCTTGGCAAGATTGTGCTGACGGAGCGGCCCGCTCGTAAGATGATTATGCGCTTCGGCCCCAAGCAAGGGCAGGAAATCACCATACCCAAGAAGAAAGTTCTCAAGTTCCGATTCTTGAAAGCTGCCAAAGATGCGATTCTTGGACCCGCTAAGAAGTAGCGTCGTGCTGCGGGCTTGGCTAAGGTTTGGACGCTTAGCGCAGCCGAGATGTCTTGGGGTGTGGCCGGGCTGATGCTTTGCATTGAGCCACGGCAGGTTTGGGCTAAGCGCCAGGTACCTATGCGGAGAAAAGACTGATGCTGACAACTATTCGCGGCCCAGCTTACGTCTTGGGGGATAACATAGATACTGACCAGATAATTCCCGCCCAGTACCTGATGTATAATCCGGCCATCCCAGAGGAATATCGCCTGTTTGGGAAATATGCGTTGGCTGGCGTTCCTGCGGCGCAAGCTGGGCTGCCCAAGGGAAACGTTCCATTTCACGGGCCCGAGGACGAGTTCGTCTCTCCTTATCGGATCATTGTTGCCGGCCGCAATTTTGGCTGCGGTTCGTCTCGAGAGCACGCACCGATCGCTCTGAATGCAGCCGGCGTCCGCGTCGTAGTCGCGGAGTTTTTTGCCCGTATTTTCTATCGTAATGCGGTCAATGGGGGCTATCTGATTCCATTTGAGTCGCCAGAGCGGCTGATCGAGAAGATCAGCACGGGCGACGACGTGGAAGTAGATGTTACCAAAGCTTTACTCACCAATCATACAACGGGCCAGACGTTCGCCCTGAAGCCGCTGGGCGAAATTGCTGCGATTCTGGCAGCGGGTGGTCTCTTTGCGTATGCACGGCAGGCAGGACTTCTACCAAGCGGGTCGTATTCATGAATGAGAACGAGAGCCGTTCCGGTTGGCTGGCGCGGGCTTGGTATAGTTGGCGGGTACGTCATCAGCATCCTGTGAATTTCCTGCTGCACGGGATAGGAATACCCCTGACGCTGGTTGCGCTCCCCTGTTTGCTGATGGGTTGGTGGTGGACCGCTGGGCTGCTCCTGCTGGGGGGCTATGTTCTGCAATTCCTCGGTCATGCTCTCGAGGGCAACGACCCAGGGGAAGTGATACTAGTGAAACGAACGCTTGGCTTGCGATACATAGCCGTCGCTCCTGTCCCGCCTCGATCGCGCAGCCTTTCGGTTGAGCAGCAGAAGCAACAAACCTCTTGAAACTGTGGGCTATGCCTCATAAATTGTGTTATGAATACAAGAATAAAGTGGATTATTCTGGGACCAGGTCGGTGAAGCCGACGACGCCTAACGAAGCTGAGGCAAGGGCGGACCATGGCCATTACTAAAGAGCGCAAGACGGAGATTATTGAACAGTATCGTCGAAGCGAGAGTGACACCGGCTCGCCGGAGGTCCAGATTGCGCTACTAACCGCCCGAATCAACGAGCTGACCGAACATCTCAAACAACACCGCAAGGATTTTTCGAGCCGACGCGGTCTGCTCATGCTGGTCAGTAAACGCAATCGTCTGCTTGGCTACATCCGCAGAAAGGCCCCGCAACGCTATGCGGAAATTGTGCAGCGTCTGGGTTTGCGGAAGTAACGATAACAGTTAGGCCAATCGCTCCAGTCGGGCGTGCAGGCTTCACACACTCGCCGGCATCGCCCGGGGAACAGAAAGCACCATGCTGTGCAGCCTGGCCAATGGCAGCCGTAAGCATGAAAAGGCTTGCGCTAAACCAAGCCATAGTGAACAGTCGGTCTCAACTCGGTGGGCGTCGTTGCGCCGGGCAAGATTGCACCCAGGTTTGGGCTCAGCCGACCATTATCAGCGAGGAGTAAGCAGTGTCAGTTGTTCGCGTCGAACAGGTCATTGGAAGACATACCTTAGCCATCGAAACCGGTAAACTGGCCAAACAGGCTCATGGAGCGGTTACTGTCCAATATGCCGATAGTGTCGTGCTGGTAGCGGTGGTTGAGGGAACTGCCCAAGCGGGCCAGGATTTCTTCCCTCTGGTAGTGGATTACCGTGAAAAAACCTACGCGGCGGGCAAATTCCCCGGTGGCTTTATCAAGCGCGAGGGCCGACCTACTACGAAGGAAATCCTGACCAGCCGGTTGATAGACCGCCCGATCCGTCCGCTGTTCCCGCCGAATTACGTCAACGAAGTGCAAATACATGCCATCGTGTTATCGGCCGACCCCGACTACGACCCCGATGTGCTGGCCATGATTGGCGCCAGCGCGGCGCTGCACATTTCCCCGATTCCGTTTCTGGGTCCTACCGGAGCCATTCGCCTGGGACGGGTGCAGGGGCAGTTGATTGTTCTGCCCACATACGATGAAGTCGAACAAGGGGAACTCGACCTGGTCGTTTCCGGCAATCGTCAGGCAGTTACTATGATCGAGGGTTTTGCCCAGGAGTTGTCGGAAGAAGAGATGGTGCAGGCCATTGTCCGCGCCCATCGGGAAGCCCTGGCCATTATTGACATGATCGCCGACCTGCGCCACAAGCTTGGTTTGCCCCCGAAAGAAATCCCGCCGCCGTCGGCCAATCCCCTCAAGCAGGTGTTTTGTGAACGTTTTTATCAGGAGATGCTGGAAGCAAAACGGACGCCGAAAAAGCAGGAACGCAAAGAGAAAGTCGAAGCTCTGAAACAGCGAATTGCCCAGGAATATATCGGGGGGACCATAGCCAGCGACGGTACTCCTACCAGCTGGACGGAGGCTCAGATTCACGAAGCACTGACGTGGTTGGAAAAACGAGTGGTGCGCGACCTGGCCCTTCAGGGACATCGGTTGGATGGTCGCGGCTTGCGCGATTTGCGACCAGTAAGCTGTGAGGTAGGCGTACTGCCTCGGACCCATGGCTCGGCAGTGTTCACGCGAGGCGAAACCCAGGCTCTGGTTACCACCACGCTCGGTACTGTCAGCGATGAACAACGAGTCGAAGGGTTGGTCGAGGAATACACTAAGAAGTTTATGCTTGACTACAACTTCCCGCCTTTCAGCGTCGGCGAGGTACGTCCTATTCGCGGCCCAGGACGACGCGAAGTCGGACATGGCGCCTTGGCAGAACGTTCTCTGAAAGCGGTGATTCCTGCTCCTGAGGAATTCCCATACACCATTCGAGTTGTTTCTGAGATTCTCGAATCTAATGGCTCCAGCAGCATGGCCACGGTGTGTGGGGCCACCTTGAGCCTTATGGACGCCGGCGTGCCGATTTACCAACCCGTGGCAGGAATCTCTATCGGTTTGGTTAAAGAGGATGACCGCTACGTGCTGTTGACGGATATTATGGGCGACGAGGACCATTACGGAGACATGGATTTCAAAGTCGCCGGCACGGGCTACGGCATAACCGGTATTCAGCTCGACCTGAAGATAGACGGCATCAATGAGCAAATCATTCGCGAAACCTTGCTCCAGGCCCGAGAAGCGCGTCATCGGATTCTTCAAATCATGTTGCAAACTTTGCCGCAGCCGCGTCCCGAAATCAGCAAGAATGCCCCCAGGCTCTTTGTGCTGCGGATAGACCCTGAGAAGATTGGCTTGCTGATCGGACCAGGTGGGAAGACCATCAAGGCGATTCAGGATGAGACCCACTCCCGCATTGATATTTCCGAAGATGGCACAGTAGCTATCTGTTGCTACGATCCTGAAAAAGCAGACTTGGCCGTCAGCAAGGTGCGCGCTCTCACGGAGGAAGTGCGCGTGGGTAATATTTATGATGGCAAGGTAGTCGGCATTAAGGAGTTCGGTGCTTTCGTCGAGGTGCTGCCTGGTAAGGATGGTCTGGTGCACATCAGTGAATTGGACGACAAGTTCGTCTCTCGCGTCGAGGATGTAGTAAAGCTGGGTGACCGTATTCCTGTGAAGGTTATCGCTATAGATGAACAGGATCGCTTGAAACTGTCGCGCAAGGCAGCCCTGCGAGAATTACGAGAAAAACAGGCTGTGCCCGGTGAGGTGAGTTCGCCCTCTGTGGTAGAGGAAGAGATAGCCCCGCCTTCGGAAGCCTACGAAACTGAAACGGCGCCGGCCCGCCGTGAATCTTACCGCGAACGTCGCGAGCCCGGTCGCCGACCCCCACGTCGCCGTGAGCATCGAGACCGTTATCGCTAGCTCCTCTTGCGGGAACCTCTTATGACTAAGACCGCCACTGCGTCGAGTCCACCGACCGATCGCCGACCTGAGGAGCCGCCCGGCGCGGGTAGTTCTCAATTAGCCGCCAGCTATCAGGAATTGGCCGATCTCGCCGGTCGTATTGTTCACGAAATCAAGAACCATCTCAGTACGCTTAGCCTCAATTTGCAACTGCTCAGCGAGGATCTGCAGCATGCGGAAACAGCTCGGGAACGCCGGGCGCTGCAACGGTTGCGTCGGCTCCAGCAGGAATGCCAGCGGTTGGTGGATTTGTCGAACGATTTCCTGCGCTTCGCTCGTGTTTCCCAGATAGACCCTCGACCGGAAGACTTAGCCAGTCTGCTTCGCGACTTAGCGGAGTTTGTTTCTCCTTCGCTGCGACAGAAAGGCATCGAATTGCAGACCTTTTTTCCGGCAGACCTGCCGCTTGTCCATCTGGACCGCGATATGTTCCAGCAAGCGTTACTGAACCTGATCATCAACGCTGAACAAGCCATGCCCCAGGGCGGACTGATTACCATCCAAGTGGAACGCCTGCCGGGTCATATTCGCTTGAGCGTCATTGACACAGGCGAGGGCATGGGGCCGGACGTGCTCGAGCAGATTTTTCGGCCCTTCTTTTCTACCCGACGCAACGGCAGCGGCTTAGGCTTGCCCACTGCCAAGAAGATCGTCGAGGCCCACGGCGGTCACATCACCGTCCAAAGCGAGCCGGGGCGCGGGACTCGAGTAGACATCATCCTGCCTGCTTACGCTGCGCAGGATTATTCTTCTGAATGAATCGTCTTCCAGGCCATCTCCTCCTAGCGGTGTTGTTTCCTTCTTGCCGTCTGACCGAACGACGTTTGGTAAGATTACCCACATGCCTAGCTGCTCATACGTCTCGTAAAGTGTTTTCTCCCGCAGTTTTCTCAACCGACCTATGCCCCAGGGGTACAATTAGTCCAACGGATAGTCTCATTTCTCGCTAAATAACTTTTTCTCGATTCTCGAAGCAGCTGGCTTTACTCATAAACGCTAGCGAAGCAGAATGCCTGGAAGGACTGTTGCACCCCAGCATTCTTAAGGGATATTCGCAGTGAACCGCGTAATGGTTGAGCGGCCCGCAACGGGGATCGGCTCGAAACCAGAATCTGGCAGGCTGCAGCAAGGGTTTTCCTTCGAGCCATGGCTTGACCGCCCCCATAACATTACTTAGCATGATGATGAAGGCAAGTTGAGCTTCACCATTCGTTTCTCGGGAGAGGCTGCTTGCGCTAGATTTGACACATTGGCTTACCAACACAGTGAGGTGTGCCATGAGGTATTCTGTGAAGACTCTGCCTTTGGCGTTGGCTTTCCTGATCACGGTGTGTAGCTTATCGCAACCTGGTTCTCCTGGGGCAGTCCAGGCTCAGCAGCAGCAACTTCCCCAAAAACAGAAATTCAATGCAGTCACACCTGACGGCGTTCGGCTGGTGGGAGATTTTTACCCTTCGCCTAAGGGACGCAATGGCCCCGTAATCATGCTTTTACACGCCATTGGCCGTTCTGCTACTAAAGACGCCCTTAGCCGCAAGAATTTCCCCCCGGCCTTCATCGAGGAACTGCAATCTCGCGGTTACGCTGTCCTGGCCTTCGACTTTCGCGGTTACGGCGAGAGCACCCAGGTGGACCCCAAATTCTGGGATATCAACCCTCTCGGCCTGGCTGTTAGTCGTACTAATCCTCCAAGTTCCATCGAGGCCAAGCAGTTTACTCGCGCTCATCATTTTCTGAGTATGGGCAATGATCTCACGGCCGCTAAGGAATGGCTCAATCTCGCGAATAACGGCAACGAATGCAATTCCGCTTCGACGGTCATTCTGGCCTGTGAGGAAGCGGGAATGCTTGCCTTATGCTGGGCCTATTGCGAATACGTTGATCCAGCGCGTCGTAAAGATCCCACGAATCCAACCAGTGAGCAACAAGGGAAAGATATAGCGGCGTTCATTTTCTTCAGTTTCCGCGATTCTCTCAACGGTTTCGCACTGGCGCCACGTTTACCCGCTTGGTTTCAGAAATGTCCAGACCTGCGGGACACGCCCATGGCCAACAACGTCAGTACGGATGATACTACAGGGCGCGGTTCCTGGCAGCGTGTTCTCTCCTACATCCGCCCCGAGAGCATGAAGGCCAAGTTTGAAGCTCGCGGCACGGGCACTAATCAAATCAAGAGCAAACTGATCGGCCACCGTCTTCTGACAGGCGTCGCCAATTTCAAGGCGGAAGAATGGATTGATACTTACCTGACCACCCATTTACCGGGCGACCGACGCTGGCGGCAGCAGCCGCAGCTGGGCAACGTGGCGGAATTCAATATACGTCTTCTCGGCTTTTAGCCTTTTCACTTCTTTCGGCCTGTTTCGCGTGATGTCGCACTGCAGGAAGAGGCCACTTTCGAGGATGGTGAACAGCGACCGAATCCTAGCGCCGCTCCGGGGATTCCGTTCGTCATAAATCTCCGCTTTTTCGGAAGCTTCCAGGGATGTCCAACCCTCCCCGGCGCTATCATAAGACCGAAAAAGAAAGGCCAACTTACCCGTTGGTTTTCGCGTTTATTCAGCCCGGTAACCAAATCTTTATTGTTCGATCGGTCAATCCTTAGATTCATCACTCGTTGAGTTTGGATTCGACAAGCCGATTATGGCGATGGCTCGGCCACTACCAGGCTCCTGGACACTGCTTCCCTTGCCGTCATGGCTTTTCGTCGCCAGTCTAAAGATTCGGAAGCCGGCTCGGTGTTGAACCGCATCCCCTCGTGCGCTAAGGCGCTGCTGGTTTCCTGCGTAAGTTAGATGATAGAGAACTACCAACTCAAGGTGAGAGGCGCTTTGATGACGTGCTTAGCAAACCGCTCTGCCTGTGGACTTACGCTATCGTGCAGAGGGTAACTTGAGCGGGAAAGCCGGGAATAACCGTCTTCCGTTTTGTCGGGTTATGGACTTACATGGATGCGGTGGGGCGGGTGAGTCGTGGCCGCCCTGATGGCAGTTGTACTTGATAGATAACTCCGATTGGCCATTGCGGTCAGAAGTCGTGGAACACAAGTCACTCGGCAGGGACGGAGACGAACTGAGGTGGAGGCACCGTGATATGACATTGCCAATGCCGGTCATCGCGTTGAGGATAATCTTCGCGGTAATGAACACCTCGGGACTCCCGACGTTGCAGCGCCGACCAGACCAGCATCCAGGCGTTGGTGAGTAAGTTCTGTAACTCCCAGGCGGAGGCAGTGCGAAATTCCTGAGCGAGAACGTAACGCGCCCAGAAGAGCACGTCGTGCAAGGCCTCGCTCAATCCCTGGGCGTGGCGAATGATACCAGCCTTGCGCCAGAGCAAGCTCTGCAGGGCGTTGCGGATGTCGTTCACCTGGAGATTAGGGTCGCAGGGGGCAGCCGGCGCCGAAATGGCGAACGGAGGTGACCAGCTGGCAAGGCTGATAGCCTGAGCGCTGGCTCCTTCCCCGCACCATCGGCCAAAGACCAAACTTTCCAGCAAACTGTTGGAAGCGAGGCGATTGGCACCGTGTAAGCCGCTGGAGGAAACTTCGCCGCAAGCCCATAGTCCGGGTAAGCTCGTGCGGCCCGAGGCGTCTAGGCATACGCCGCCTATCAGGTAATGGGCCGCCGGCCGCACCGGTATCCAGTCGCGGGTGATGTCCAGGCCGAAACTTGCACACACCCGCGCTATGCCCGGAAAATCACGGCGGAGGTGCTCAGCGTCGAGGTGGGACATGTCCAGATACACGCACGGGTGCTGAGTCTGCTCCATCTGGCGCACGATGGCACGCGCTACAATGTCTCGAGGGGCTAGTTCGGCCAGGGGATGAACGTCGGGCATAAAACGCCTGCCGAGACGGTCGCGCAGCACGGCACCCGCACCGCGCACCGCCTCGGTAATCAGATAACGTGCCGACCCTGCTACATAGAGCACGGTCGGATGAAATTGGAAGAATTCCATATCGCGAATCTGGACTCCGGCGCGCCAAGCCAGGGCAATGCCGTCGCCGGTGGCCACTGCCGGGTTCGTCGTTTCGCGATAGAGTTGACCGGCACCTCCTGTAGCCAGGATCGTCTGCCGCGCCCATACCAACATGGCTTCGCCGCCCCGGTACACCACTGCACCGACACATGAGCTGTCGCGCGTCAGCAGGTCCAGGGTAAAGGTGTTCTCCCAAATGGTAATGTGGGGGCGCTGCTGTGCTTGAGCAATGACGACGCGCATCACTTCCTGGCCAGTGGCATCACCGACGTGGACAATGCGATTATAACTATGGCCACCCTCCCGGCCGAGTTTCAGTTTGCCAGGGCCTTCCTGGTCGAAACGAGCGCCCCAGCTTTGGAGGGTTTCGATTTCGCGTGGAGCTTCGCGTACCACTCGAGCTACGACGCCCACATCGCATAACCCATCCCCGGCCCGCAAGGTGTCCTGTTCATGGTCTTCAAAGCGGTCACCGGCATCCACGACGCTGGCAATTCCGCCCTGGGCATAGTAGCTGCTCGATTCCGGCAGACGATCTTTGGTCACAACCAATACATCGAGGCTCGGCTCGACGGCGAGTGCCGCTCGCAGTCCTGCTAATCCAGCGCCCAAGATCAGGATGTCTGTGAAATAATGCGCCAGCCGCCGTCCACGGAAGCCGATCAGGTAGCGCCGTGCTTCCGTCAATTCCCGGACGTCATCGGTCATGATCCGTACTCCATGCCCTGCCGGGCTAACTTTCTCAGGATGCGTAACTTATCGTATGAGTGCGAGCTGGCGACTGGGATGGCCCCGTAGCTGATAGCCGGCGCACACGGAAGCGGTAATTGCCTGATGGAGATAATCCTGAGGGAGGCAGGTCAGCGACGCGGGCAGACACGCAGTTGCTATACTTTTAAGGTTATAGTGTACTCAGCACTAAAGAGCGCCCATGAGCGGAAGCAGCGGTTCGATATTTCTGGACTTTCGCCTGCCCAGCGCGACGACATGGTTTTACCTGTCGTTGGTGTTGGCGGTGGCGTTGTTTGTGCGATTTCGGCACTGGACGAATTGGCAGAATTGGGACGTATTGCTGATGTTCCTGTTAGTGCCGGGACTGCTTTATCTGCGCGAGTGCCAGGCTCGCCGTCAGGAAGTGGCCCAGCTGTTTGCCCAAACCCTCAGCACCAGCGTCACGGAAGCGGCCGCAGGACACGCCCTCGGTTCCGGTCTGGCGGAAACAGCCCTGCCCTGGAGTCAGGCCATAGAGGCGGCCGGACGATTGCACCAGGCAGACCGTGGAGTACGACGGGCTTATCTTCTGCTGCTTCTGGGCAGTGCCGCGCTGCTGTTGCGCTGCTTGGCAGACCTGTTCATTCAGCGACGGCAATCGTTTCAGGCCAACTTGAGCACGGATGGTCTGGTCTGGCTAACGGTGATGCTGTTGATTGTCTTCAGCATCACGACGGCCCTGCCGGCCTTTGAAGCTCCTAAGACACCGGAAGCGGGAGCAGTGCTGATCGAACGGGCAGGGCAGGTATTGGCACGTCAACCGGTGGTCGAGCGCTTGTTCGATTTGGACCGCTTGCTGGCTGGGATGAACGTGGTGGCTCACGTGTTCAATGTCGCAGGTTTATTCTGGATAGGCTGGCGTTATTTTGGTCGAGCCGCGTTGGGCGCTTCAGCGGCCCTGTTATATCTGCTGTTGCCCTACAGCGCCTACCAGGCACGGGATCTTCTCCATGTCGCTCCGGCCAGTTTACTGATAGGAATGATCGTGGTCTATCGTTTGCCGTCCGTTGCAGGTTTTCTGTTGGGCCTGGGGTGTGTCTTGGTGAATTTTCCGTTGTTTCTGGCTCCCCTATGGATCAGCTACTATCTCGGCCGAGGATTAGGGCGTTTCCTGATAGGGTTAGGGGCTGCAGTGGCGGTCCTGGCAGGCGCGTTATGGTGGGGTGGCACACTATGGCAAGAATGGCAGTCCGTACTGAACTGGCCCGATTGGCGTGTCTGGGATGTCTCCCGTCGCCCGAGCGGCGAAGGGCTTTGGTCGGGCTTGGAGTTGCATTATGCTTACCGTGTGCCGTTATTCATAGCTTACCTGGCCCTGGCTGCGGGAACGGCAATCTGGCCACGCGAGAAGAATCTTGGTCACCTGGTGACATTAACCAGTGCCCTGACGCTGGGAGTGCAATTCTGGTATGGGCGAGCTGGAGGGACTTACGTACTGTGGTACGCTCCGTTACTGATTCTGGTGATGCTGCGGCCAAACTTTCGCGACTTGGAGGAACGTGCCATACCCAGCTGGCGGGAGCGGTTGCGGGATTGGTGGCAGCGTCTGGCTGGGGGCAGCACCGCCCCGGCACCGCCTGCCGCTACGGGCACGAGTAAAGTGTGAGCATGTCTTTGGAGGATGGTCGAGATATGCACCGGCAGGAATTCTTCCGCCAACTTCAGCAGAGCGGCTTGGCGCTCCTGCCGGCTATTCATGAGCGTCTGCGCCGTGCTGACACCCAAGGCTTGGATGGCTTGAATCTGGCACGGTTGCTGGTACGGGAACGATATCTGACCCCCCTTCAAGCCAATTATCTTCTTTCCGGGCGTGGCGAACAGTTGCGCCTGGGGCCTTATGCGCTTCTGGAACGCCTCGGTCATGGAGGCATGTCCCGCGTCTATAAGGCCCAACATCTAGCCACGGGGCTGGTCGTTGCCGTGAAGATTCTGGATGAACGGCATGCGCAGAATCCCACCGCGTTGGCACGCTTCCGCCGTGAAATCGCTGCGTTACAGCAACTGGAGCATCCCAATATTGTGCGGGCCCTGGACGCCGCTGAACATAACGGCCAGTTTTACCTGGTACTGGAGTACGTCGAAGGTATAGACTTGCTACGACTGATCAAGAAGGTCGGCCCGCTACCGGTACACTTGGCAGCCTATTGTATCCATCAGGCAGCCTTGGGTTTACATCATGCCCACCAGCGCGGCATCGTCCACCGTGACATGAAGCCTTCCAATATCATGTTGGAGATTGTGCGCCAAGAGGACAGTTCGACGGCCGTGCAGCGGCTGACCTATGGCCGAATAAAGATCCTTGACCTCGGTCTGGCACGTGTGGATGCCCAGCGACAACTGGAGTCTACGCAAATCACGCGCTTACACGCCATTATGGGTACGCCAGACTACATGGCTCCGGAACAGGCGCGCGATAGCCGGAATGCCGATCCGCGTTCCGACATTTATAGCTTGGGCGCGACACTGTATTTTTGCCTGGCCGGTCGTCCTCCGTTCCCAGACGGCACGCCCATGGAGAAAATTCTGCGGCACCAGACTGAAGAGCCTACACCTCTGAACCGGTTGCGTTCGGACGTGCCGGCAGAGTTGGCTTTATTGGTCAGTAGTATGATGGCCAAAGAACCGCGGCAACGCCCGCAATCAGCATTAGCGGTCGCCCAATGTTTACAGCGTTGGCATAAGCCTCCGCGGGTCTGCGTCGTGAGCAACCAACCGGTGCAGGTGCGCGACGAGAACATTCCGGAAGCAGTTTTGCTGTCCGACAAGGATCGGCCCGTTCCAAAGACCACTGAGCCGGCAGCAGCACCGTCTCCGCTCGCACCGGCCAGCGCTTCGCGCGGATCGCCGCCGCCCTCTTTGTCCGACCAAGAGGCTGATCGGGCTTCTACACAACTTTCGGTGCACCTGATTCCGGCCGGCGAAGGAGTGGCTTTAGCCGAGGTCGCCGGTATCCGCAAACGAGGCCAGAGCGCTCAGTGGTCGGCCTGGATCTGGCTCTTAGTGCTTCTGGCGGGATTGAATCTTGGACTGCTCTTTGTGCTTGCAGTGCGACGTTGGCTCATTCAGTAGTTGGCCCCGAGGCGAAGCAGGTCGAGATTCGCCAGGTCGAAGATTAGAGATACAGCAAATCCACCTGTTCATCGGCGTGTTTGGTGGCATCAAACCAGGCAACGGAATTATCTGCGAGCCGACCTGGATTAATCACGATAGTCTTGGCCACACGCTGCCAGCCGCGATGTTCCGTTGGTCCACCGACCAGGCACAACGCCGGATGATAACTGTCGAGGAATTCACCGATAATGGGATTTCCGCTGGCACCGCCCAGTTGGCCGGTCGGCGGTTGGCTCAGGACGAGAATCTTTCGGGACTGATCGGACTCCCAGAGCTTGCGCAAGTAATACTCGGCCAGGTTGCGTGAAGTGCGGACACGGGTTTCAGAAAGTTCTTCGTGCTCCGTAATCTCGCCCCCTACGCCACACAGGGCGACGTCCGCCTCCTCCAAGAGGGTGGCATGAATGAGATGGAGTTTAGGATGCTCTCCCTCTTCGTACATTCCCAGGCGGAGAAAGTGTCGCAGGGGCGCATCTGCGGGTCCCGGCAGGACTGCTGTGAGCACCCCCATTTCGGCGATACTGCCAAGAGCGTCAAAGAAGCTTTCCCAGCACCGCAAAAGTTGTCCTTCGCTGCTGCGGTCCCGCAGCTCCGCGTCTACCACGCCTCCGGTAAACACGACGGTATCAGCGTGCATCTCTTTAGCGGCTTTCTTCAGCAGATCAATCTTCTCCAGCTGTCCGTTGATTTGACCGGCCACCAGAAGTCTTCTCATGATCAGTCCTCCTGTTGCGCGTTCAGTTACACCCTGTGGAAGAAGTAAGTCCCGCCCAGATTATTCGCGAGCAACCCCAGTCAGGAGCCTGGTGATTTATCAGTGAGCCCTAATAGCGCAGCAACGCGGCGAGGCCGTCACGTTCATCCAGTGCAGGATGGTCCCAGTAACGTACCTGGGCGGACTGAGCAACCGCTTCGCGCACGGCCTCTTCGTAAATGTCGGACACGGTCTGAACAGCCGCACCACATTCAATGCAAGGCCCACCGCTCAGATGCAGCCGACCACATTGCGGACAAACGTGGCCGTGATAGTGAGTATTCGGCTTGACCAGCAGGTGCCAGACCCGTCTTTGCCACAGTCCGCGGAACACCTGCTCGGGGCCAAACGCCTGCTGGGAACTCGGCGCGTTGTTCAGTTGTTGCCACAGTTGTTGTGCCTGGTGCTCGAGTAACTTCTGTTCTTCCTGCTGCAATCGCGAACGCAACTCCGTCCTGGGAATATGCACATTGACCTGCCAGCGGGCTACAATCAGATCTTTCAGATAACGATGCAAATGCGACTCGAATTGAGGCAGAATCTCCCAAAGTCCGCCCACAATCAGATAGCGGAATGGTTCCAATTCCCACAAGCGCAGCACATGAAACGCCACCCACTCGAAGTGCTGGTGAAAATGTTCGACATGTTTGCGCCGAAACTGTAGCTCTCCGAAAGCGTCGGGGATACGAATCTTGGGCGGCACTTCATCAAAAATGTAAGTAACCTCCTCGACCTCACCGAGATAACCAAGAAACAACTTGGCTTCGTCTTTATCCACCAGAACGATGCCAAACGGATCCGATTGTTCGAGTGCCTGCCGCAAAGGCCACAGGACAAACCTTTGTTCCAGGAAATGCTGCTGACGCAGTGGCCAGGGCAGCGGAAAAGCGTAGGCCATGTTTTCGGCACTGGCTATGAAACAAGCCAGACCGCGCATGCCTCGCCTTCCGGCACTGAGATGTGCCACCTCGTGCATCAGCTCAATCTCGTCCAACAGCCGCTGCCGTTCACCGTTACTCAATCCGGGCAATCTATGAACCTGTTCTCGCAATTGCCCCGCTGCATTCTTGAGGGCGATACGTGTGCCCTCGATGTCACCCCAACGTCGGGGATCCACGTCCCAATAGACACTCAGCACGTATTCCTGCGGCCGGTGTACACTTTCCAGTTGCCTCACTATGCGGCGCGTCAAGACTCCTTCATAAAGCTCCAGGCGTCGCGGCATATTGATGGGGCCCTCTTAAGGTAATTGGTTTCCTAGATGCACTGAGCGAGAGTTCACTATGGCAACAGCCAGGTAATCAGTTCAATGATTCCTCCCAGGACAAGGATGGGGCTCAGAATAATCACCACAGCCATCAAGAGGCCGAGCAACGCCACCATGGCGTGTCCGGCGACACCAAATGCGATCCAGAATAGCCCACGCAACACCTCGGTAACGCGGTTGGATAAAGGTGCAGCCGTTTCGGCAACGACTTGTGATGCTTGGGGACGACCTGGTTCCTGGCCGACCGCTTCACTGGCCGATCTCACACTTTGCCTCCTGGCACTCCCTCCGACCGCGTCTTGGATTCCTCACGCAGAAAGCCACACTACAAAATCGGTACCGCGACTCTCATTTACAGAATATGGGCTTCCTTGCCCTCAGCCAAAGGCAGGCTCCTCGCCTGGCTTTGCCTCATAACCCTGTCAACTGTCAGGATGCCTTCACAGGTACTTTACGTCCCGCCGCACCCGGTTTCTTACCGACATGAACTTCCAACACCCCGCTATGGTACTTTGCTTCCACCCGCTGTGGATCAATCACATTAGGCAGGGTTACCAGACGATGAAAGCTCCGATAGCTCACTTCCTGGTAGGCGCGGCCTTTTTCTTCCTTCTTTTTCTCGGCCTTCTTCTCCGCTCGGACAATGAGGCGGTTACCGCTCAACTGCACGTCGAATTCTTCGGGCTCAAAACCAGGAACGTCCAGCTTGACCACGTATTCCTTATCAGTTTCGGTTAATTCGACGTTGCCCCAGCGTTCTGATTCTTCTTCGGCTGCGGGGAGTTTTCCGAAAAAGCGGTCCACCAGTCGGTCTAATTCATCCCGCAACCTCGCCAGGGGGCGGAAGAATTCTTCTTCGACGGTCACAGGCACCTTCGTCTCCTTCCTGCGCCAGGGTAGTAGCTTGAACATCGGTTGCTCCTCCTTGTTAGAATTTCTTGATTCTGCGTGCTGCTAGCGCGATCCTGTCAGGGCAAGCGTGAGACAGGAAATCAAGCCAATCCTCAACTCGTCTTTACGGTGATCCGCTTGGGCTTCACCGCTTCCCGTTTGGGCAAGTGCAGTACCAGGACACCCTGGGTGAGTTCGGCAGAAATCTTGTCGCTATCAATTTCCTCGCTGATCGTGAAAGTGCGATAGAAGTCGCCTACACCGTATTCCCGCAGCAAAAATTCGCCCTTCTCCGGACGAGGCGCCACCTTGGCATGCAAAGTGAGTTCGCCATTCTCAAAGCGAATATCCAAATCCTCGGGACGAACGCCGGGAAGATCCGCGTACAGCCGCAGTTCATCCGCGGTTTCCACCACGTCTACCGGCGGTGAGTAAGTGACCGTACGAACGGGTTCTGCTGCGGTTACCTCTCCTCGGTGCTCTCGTTTCACAATGTTAGCCATGATTCACCTCCTTTTCTGGTGGCGATTCAGATTCGTGGGCCTGGTCAGTTGCCTGGGTTCATTCCTTGGCGTCGGCCTTGCCATAACTGGATTCATCAGACTGCTTTGACCGTAATCTTGCGAGGCTTGGCCTCTTCGCATTTCGGCATGACAATGGTCAGCACACCATTTTGCAATCGTGCCTCAACTTTGTCGGCCTCGACATCTACAGGTAATGTCACGATGCGGTGGAAGCTGCCAAACGGTCGCTCCTGCCTGAGCCAAGTGCCTTTTTCCACCTGGGGTGCTTTACGCTCCCCCTTGATACTGAGCTGGTTCCGGCCAGTGACGTAAATCTCCAGATCCTCCAGGGCCATGCCTGGAAGCTCCAACTCTGCATAGACATTGGCTTCGTCTTCCCAAACGTTGATAGGCGGATAACCCGCGGTCAGAGAAGGCCAGCCGTACCCCTCCCAACCCCAACGCTCCAAGAGCCGGTCCATCTCACGGCGAAAATTCTCCATTTCCCGCCACAGTCCTGCTAAGGGTTCCCAGCCTAGCCGTGCCATGATACACCTCCTTTCCTGGATTTCCTACTTGTAAAAGCACTGAGCCGGTTTGCTCATGCCTGACGTTTTCATATTTCGCAATAACTGTGCCAGCGTCAGTATCCCACGAAACAGAGCGCATATCCCTCTACCTGGTCAAATCTTGCGACTTCGAGCCTAATTATTTGCCAGAATTGGTCTTGCTTATGGTGCGACACGAAAGATGTCATAACGACAGTTTCAGCGTTAGAATTGAGAGCCTGAGTTTTCAAGCTGCCAAGATGGCATATCGTCGCGCTTTGTTCCCAACGCTGGGTGATAAGGAACAAGAATCGAGCCATGTTAACTCGAACGCAACTCCTAATCCTGATAGCATCTTGTGTGAGCAAAACTGGATCGTGGCTTTATAGAGCCATGCCTTGGCACTCAGATTGCCCATTAGACTTGAACAGTTATCGAAACTGATAGCTGTCAATAAGCCAAATTGCCACAAACAGGAAGGAGCTGAGCATGCGCACTCATGTAACCTTTCACCACTGCGATAAGCCAGTGGTGGAGGATGTCGAGGCTTATTGGGAAAAGAAATTGCCGAGAATCGAGCACCTGTTACAACATTATGCCCCGGACGCTGTAGAGCTTCGTCTGACTGTATGGCATCACCACCAGCGAATCGGTTACCAGGCGCGAGCAGTGTTGCATTTGCCGTCAGGAACTTTGGTGGCGGACGAAACTGCTAAGGACCTGCACGCTGCCTTAGACGCGGCGATGGACACGTTAGTCCAGAATCTGAAAAAACACGAGGAGCACATCCGCCGCGATGACGTCTATCGTCGCCATCGTGGGCGTCGGGCCGATGTCAGTGCCGCGGGGCCTATCCTGCAACGCGACCTCGAACAAGGCCGCCACGATGCCTTTTTCCAACTAATGCGACCCGCCCTGCGCACGCTCCGCCGTTATGCGCAACGGGAAATCCGCCTGCTCGAACTGGAAGGGCTGTTGGCCGAGCGTGATTGGTCGGTCAGCGAACTTATGGATGCCCTGATTTCGTTAGCGTGGCAGCGTTTCTCTCAACGACCCAAGGACGTGGCTATGGACGTTTGGCTCATGGATTTGCTGCACGAACTACTGGCTGATTGGACTGCGCAGCGCGCTGAGCAGCGTGCTGAAGATATGGTAATCCCTCCTGCTTCGGAAGGGGAAGAGATCGAACCGGTCAGTTACAATGAGCAATTGCGTTTGGAGGAGTTGGTGCCCCAGAGTCAACCTCTCCCCAGTTGGAACGCCCTGTCCGCTTCACAGCAACATGAAAAGCTCCTGCAGTGGCTGAGTAAACTTCCCAGCCGCCCACGACAAGCCTTCCTGCTCCATGTTCTTGAGGACTATCAGCCTTCTGAAATCGCTGTCATCCTCCGGCGTAGTGAAGACGACATACGCAAGTACATCGAACAAGCACGCCAACACCTCATCCACTGCCTTCAGCTCGAAGGGTATGTCCAGATTACGCAGGGCGGGAACGCGGCTGGTTCTACGGGCAGTTAGCGTTTCGTCCCAAAGTCAGTAACGCACTGATGCGCCGTGTGCTTTTCTCGGTGAGGACGTCGCTAATCATCATGCCGGGCGCGGCCGATAATTCGCACCCCTAGCTTCGAGGCCACCGCCATGCGTCGCGGCGAGCCAAGCTGGCCTGGCCGAGAAGTGAATTATCCGATAGGTCGTCAGCGCGACCAGCTGCGAGGTGCAGGTAAAATGGATTGCCGCAGTTCGTTTACGGCACCTGGTTCGGCGTAACAGTGTCTGCTGATGGGTAGTTTTCCGTGTTCCCAGAGAATGATTGCCCGTACACAGGGGCCAATCGGTGCCATTGCTTCCACCTGGGTTGTTGTTACCATCGCGACGCGGCAAGCGCTACCGTTGGCCACCCATTCCATACCAACGCCTATTAGGCTATTCGAAGGCTTGCGGCACCGGTGCTCGTTCCCATCTGGCTCAGGGAAATTGTGCAAGCAAACAAAGTTTTCAAGGTCCCGAAACGCGCCTTCCGCGCGGAGGTATCGGCTTATCGAGCGGAATCCCTATGATGAAACTGGAAACAGCGGCGAATAGTTATCTCGGACGAATTTGGGACCAGGCGAGCATGGAATGTCCTTCTCGTGCCATAACGAAAGCCTGCGACCATGATAAGCGGTCAAGAGTTAGTAACAGGCTTGGTAAGCCAGGGTGTGACCCATTGGCTCTGGATACCGGACAGTGAACTCGGCCGATGGGAAACAGACCTGGTCAGCCACCCGCGGCTACAACTTATCCGTGTGAGTCGCGAAGCAGAGGCGATTGGCATCGCTGCGGGATTGATGTTGGGCGGAAAGAAGCCCATCGTTGCGATGCAGTGTACTGGCTTTTTCGATGCCGGCGATGCGTTTCGCAATGTCGTGCATGACCTGCATCTGCCGCTCTTCCTGATTCTTGGTATTAGGAATTACCTTGCGTATCAGGAGCGCCGCACCACGGATAGCTGCCCGCGCTTCACCATACCCGTGCTCGAGGCCTGGCGCGTGCCTTTCCAGATACTAAGTCCCGAGGCTACCGCAGCAGATCTCGTGCAGCTATACCGAGAAGCGCAACGTCGCGGGGAGGCGTTCGTCGCAGCACTTCCCGAATAAAACGGCGATAATCCCAGGGGGAGCGATGACCGCTGAACAAGCGTTGGCCGTTCTGGCGCAACACCGGGGTAACGCGATGGTGATTACAACCATGGGCGCGGTAGGCATTTGGCCGCGACTATCCGATACTCCCCTCGATTTTGCTTATATGCCGTCCGCCATGGGGGAAGGCCCCGCCTTAGCTCTGGGCTTGGCGTTAGCCCAACCCCAGCGCCGCGTGATTGCCATTTGTGGCGATGGTAGCCTGCTGATGAACCTCGGTTGCCTGGTAACGATAGCCAATTATCCGGCAGAGCTGTACCTGGTAATCCTGGATAATGGCTTATACGAAGTCACTGGGGGACAGCCGATCGTCGGTTCCCGTCGCATTCACTTTGGTCTCCTGGCCCAGGGAGCAGGTATTCGACGCACGTATCACTTTACTGATCTGCAGTCCTGGGAACAGTCTGCCGGCCTATGCTTAGAACCCCCTGGTCCCGTGGTCATTTGGCTGGAAATAGAAGGTCGGCTCGGACAAAAAACTCCTTCACCGCCCCGTTCCATGCGCGACCAAATTGAGCGGCTTCATCGGGCCCTGGCAATTGGCAACGTTTAAGAATCGCCGCATAAGACTAAGTCTCCTGTTCGACATGTACTATGATCGAGCTTAGCACAGCATCGTACATGCCTGAAGCTTCGTCTAAGCAGGGCATGCCTGGAAAGTCTTGAGATCAGAGTGTGCGACACCTGGGGCAGCGCGAAGTAACTAGATACGGCTCATTCGGTCTGAAGAACGTCCATTCATTACTGCAGGCATGCAATTCGGAAGCTATTTCTTCAGGAGAGGCTTAGCAGGTCGTGCGCCTCCTTTGGAAGTAGTAATAGGGGCCATCCTAGGAGCTATTCTCGGAAGTATTGGGGTGCTTGTTTTCGTCGCCTGGATGAACCTGATACGCCATCGGCCTAGAGAATGGTCCGTTGAAATGTGGCATGCCCTGGAAGCTGGCTTGGTAGTAGCCCTTTATCGAGTAATTGCCGGTGCTGTTACGGGAGGCCTCGTGGGATACCTGGTATATAGCCTGAAGCAAGCCCGTTAGGGTTCCTCCAGGTACGTATAGCCTTCCAAACCATTTTCATAAAATCGTAAGAGCATACGGGCTTCCGCCAGAGAGATCATGTTCGCACGAACCGCTTTTTCTACATCCTTGCGCATCTGGGCCAACAATTCGTCCGCTGAATATTGAACATAGTGTAACACTTCCCGTACGGTGTCCCCCTTGACGACCGCATCTATATAAATCTCCCCATGGTCATCAACGCTAATATGGACGGCGTTAGTGTCTCCAAAGAGATTATGCAGGTCGCCCAGGATTTCCTGATAGGCACCTAACAAAAAGGCCCCTAAGTAATAAGGTTCTCCTGTGAACGGATGCAACTCGAGGACTGGTTTGACGTCCCGCAGCGAGGGAAACTTGTCAATCTTACCATCGGAATCACAGGTAATATCGCCCAGAATACCGCGGCGGGTGGGCGGTTCCTCCAACCGATGAATCGGCATAACCGGAAATACCTGATTAATAGCCCAACTGTCCGGCATGGACTGAAACACCGAAAAGTTACAGAAATATGTATCTGAAAGCAAGGCCTCTAAGTTCTGCAATTCTTCTGGCACATAAGGCAGTTCCCGGACCATACGAAGCAATTTGTTAGCGAAAGCCCAGAAAAGACGCTCAGCTAAGCCACGCATTTCCAGACTTAGATAACCCAGATTGAATGCGTGGAGAGCCTGTTCGATAGCCTGCTGGGCATCGTGATAACTTTCGAGATAGTTTTTCTTATTCAGTTCCCTGCAGATGGCATAAAGATCTTGAACGGGTTTAGGAGCATCTTCGGGGAGGCTATCTGGCAACGGAGTATCCTCAAAATGAGCTACTCCTAAGACGTTGAAGACGAGGACACTGTGATACGCGACGATAGCGCGCCCGCATTCGGTAATGATGGTGGGATGAGGAACCTCGGCCTCGTCGCAGATGCTTTTGATATAGTAAACGACATCGTTGGCATATTCCTGCAAAGTATAGTTGACGCTTGACTCAAAATCGGTCTGGGAACCATCGTAATCAATGCCCAAACCGCCTCCGACATCTAAATACCGAAGTCCGGCCCCTAGGCGTTTCAGTTCCACGTAGACGCGGGCTGCTTCGTTAATAGCACTCTTGATGCTGCGGATATTCGTAATCTGGCTGCCCAGATGGAAGTGGAGCAATTGCAGGCAGTCCTCCATACCTTCCGCTCTGAGGAAATCCAGGGCATCCAGGATTTCGGTAATCGTAAGTCCGAACTTGGAACGATACCCGGCGGACAGGCGCCACCGCCCCGAACCACGAGCGGCCAGTTTCGTCCGCACGCCGAGCACTGGTCGGACGTTAAGATCACGAGCGTGTTTGACCAGCGTTTCCAATTCCGTGAACTTCTCGACCACGGGAATAATCGGTTTGCCGATCTTTCGCGCCAAAACTGTCATCCGCAGGAACTCATCATCCTTGAAACCGTTGCAGATAATCACGCCTTTATCCTGACTGTTGGTCAGGGCCAACACCGCCAGCAATTCTGGTTTCGACCCAGCCTCCAGGCCAAAACTAAGCTCTTTGCCGAAATGCACTAACTCCTCAACAACATGGCGTTGCTGATTGACCTTAATGGGATAGACCGAAATATAGTCGCCACGATAATCGAATTCAACAATAGCATTGCGAAACGCCTGATGAATTTCACTCAAGCGGTGATGCAGGATATTGCTGAGCCGGATCAGGATAGGCAGCTGAATTCCCCGCGCCTGGAGTTGATCGACTAACTCTTTAAGGTCTATGGCAGGCTTAGGTGTCTTATAAGGATGGATGACTACGTGGCCACGATCATTGATTGAGAAGTAGCCTTTGCCCCAGTTGCGAATGCCGTAGGTCTCGGCAGCATCTTGAACTGACCAGGTTTCCAATAGCTCCATCAGAAGTTCGGCTCCCTTACGAGAAAGCAGTGCGAGAATCCCGGATTCGCGACCCGAAGGTTCAGCTCGTAACTGAAGAACACCTGCACTTTGTTTGCACAATCTGTATGCTGGCAGGAAGATAATGTCAAGAGACGGTTATCAAGCCGACAAAGCCGCCAGTCGCTCGGCAAGCTCATGCAGGAAGTTGGCGTCCGGCAACCCATAGGGACGGAACTTTTCGAGTTTGCCCTGTTCCTCGGTGAACAAATACGCACGGTAGGAACCCAGACGGGAAGCGAGCGGCGAGTCGAGCAAGTTGCTGGAGTCGTTGGCACTCATTTGCAGGGCAATACGCAGATTCAATTCGCGTAAGGCAGCACGGTCTAAGGAGCGCTGGAGATTAGTCAGCGTATCGCACCAGAGAAAAGTGTGGATACCCAATGCCGGCCCTTCCCGCAACAGCTCGGCAAGTATCTGCGTCGGACTGGCAGGTTTGCTGCTATCGAAGCTGAAGCCGTATTCCTCCTCCTGACGGCGCAAATCGCGAAACCGATGCAGTGCGAAGATAAAGAGGAACCAGGGAGGGAACGAAGCATCACTGTCGGAAATGCGACGTTGCAGTTCGGCCTGGAGTTCCTGCAGGAAGCGAGCGCTATCGCGCCAGCGTCCGACACGAGTCGGCTGGGGCAAAGCGGCCAGGGTAGCAGCGAGCCCGACAGCAGCCGGCGTGTTTTCCAAAGAGCCGTCCAGGAAGTAGATACGGGCAGCTGCAGGACTGCTCCGAGCCACGGCACCAGCTGCGACAGGCAACTGAGCGGCCAGACAGATCAGCGAGGCGCAGAACATCCCGGCGGCCAGCATTTCATCCTGCCCAACCACTACTACGTTAGCGCCTGCTTGGCGGTGGAGCACGAAGTGGGTTGGCTCCTGAATGGCAATAGAGTCGCCCAGCCAGATCGTTGGTGTCGTCGTGGGCGGCAATTGACGGGTTAGGAATCGAGCCAATTCGACATTTCGACCCAATTCCGAAGGAGCGTTGCCTTCGAAAACCACCTGAGGCTGAGGCGCGAGGCGACGACGGCGGGCCAATTGCTGGATTTCCTGCAGATAATGTTCGCGAGTATCGTCATCAAGCCAAACGATCTGAAACGGACTGTTGCCCTCGACCAGACCGTTCGCATCATTGTAAATCGCCTCTCCCGGACGATTGAGTAAGCGGGCAGCAGTGTTATCTTCGCTGAGAATGAGGGAGGAGTCCGCTTCGCTGCATTGAAGGGCAATACGCACGGCCATCTGGTCCAGGGTACTGCGGGCTAAGGTATAAGCACCGCCTAGGGTTTGCGAGCCGAGCACGACATGCAGCCCGAAGGCACGACCCTGACGGACCAGGCGATCGAGTAATAAGGCGGCCTCCTGAGCCAAGCGGTCGTCTTCGATGAAGAACTCCTGGAACTCATCCACCAGCAGGAGAATGCGCGGCAGCTTTTGTCCCGTGGCTTGGCGATAACTCGGCAAATCCTGAACGGCGGCTTGGCGGAATAACTCGCCGCGGCGCCTCAGCTCCGCGTCGAGCCGCTGCAGTACGCTCAGGCCAAACTCCCGCTCACTTTCAATGGCGATCACCCGAGCATGAGGCAACTGGTGATTGGCGTAGGTCTTGAATTCGACACCTTTCTTGAAGTCCACCAGATACAATTCCACCTCTTCCGGGCTGTAATAGAGGGCGAGATTCGTGATGAGCACGTGAAAGAGTGTGGATTTCCCAGAGCCGGTCTTACCAGCGACCAAAGCATGCTGGGCCGTGCCGCGACCGAGTCGGAAGAATTGGCGTTTGGTGGCACCACATCGTCCGATGGGTATCTCCAGGCCGGCGCCGGCATCGAAGGACCACCATTTCTCACGGGGAGGTGCGACCCACCTGAAGGGAACCTCGACACGTTTGGCAGCAAGTGCAGCCGGCCCGATTCGATGCAACACACGGTTAGCCAGCTCATCCGGGGGCGGGGGATCGAAATGAAGTGGCATGCTGGCGAAATCCGCATCCTGCCACACCAGGCGGTCCTGACGCCATGCGAAAATCGTGCCGACGCGCTCCAGGTCTTCGAGCTGGAAGCCATGAGGCATGGTTTGCCGCAGGTCCACCCCCACCACGGTGTACACACCGCAGCGCGGGCCACTCGTGATGATGCTCGCCAGACGGCGTGCGGCTTCCGACGTGAAGTTGGCAGGAAAATCTGCTACGACGAGAATGCGATACGGTTCGGCTAACTCGCCGGCCTGCTGATTATATTCTTCCAGGGTCGCAAACTGATTGCGAAGGTATTTCTGAAACACCGTTTCCATGTGAGCGGTGAGGTCAGCCAGGCGTTGTTCAATGTGCTGGGGTTCGGTCCAAATACGGCTGGTAACTAGCAGCTCGTCGTAATCGGCCAGGTGCATCAGCGCAGAAAAACTTTCTCCCAAACCAACCGGATCAATAATGGTGAAGCGCACCTTCCCCGGCGGTAAAGTGGCTGCCAGGCGGAAGAGATACATCTGCATGAGCCGAATCGCAGCCCCACGCGCACTCTCCGGCGTGGCGACGGCATGCGGTAAACGAATCATGAGCGAGCAGCGGTGGGGAAACTCCAGGGCCGCTGGCAGCACCAATTCCTCTGGGGTCACCGAGCGCATCTCAGCATCTTCGGGGAGTGCGTCCGGCCAATCCCGCAAACTTACGCGGAAGAGACCCAACGGGACATAGGCCGGCGGCTGAGTGCGAGCCTGCCAGTTCAGCCAGAATGAGTCCGACCAGGGTGGACACGCGGAATAAGCCGCATCGCGCAGTTGTTGTGCCGAGTCAGTCAGACGCTGTAACGTATCTGCCCATTGCCGCCGCAACTCATTCCAGCGCCTTTGATGCCAAGCCTCCAGTTCGTTCCTGTCCCGTTCATAGCGGTTTTCAATTTCTGTTCTGGTTGTCTGGTAATAATTCTCCAGTTCCGCCAGGCGATTCTGGACATCCTCGGTCACTTGCTGGCGGTTGCGCTCGATTTCCTGATGAAACCGAGCCAACTGCCGCTGAAACTGCTCATCCAGCAACTGCAAATCGCGCTGACTTTGCACCTCCAATTCCGCCACCTGCCGGCGATAGCGGACAGTCAGTTCCTTGATTTGAGTTTCGTATTGCTGGCGACGTGCCTTCAGTTCAGCGGCTTGGCGGCGCTGTTCTTCTTGATGGCGCTCCACGCAAAGTTGTCCTGCTTTGGTGGCCTCATAGATCGCCGCCAGGAGCGGACGATAGAACTGATTGACACGCCAGCGTGCCAGCATGTATAACCCCGGCAGAATGAGAACGTTTGGCAGCGTGAGAGCGATTGCTATAACAGCCGCAGCAGTCACACCGTGGTTTGACCAGAAAGTAGTATCCTTCCACCAGGCCAAAGCGTTGCCGGTCAGCCCCAGCGCGGTAACCAACAGACTGGCCGGCAACAAGAGGACAGTGCTGAGCAGAATAATCCACCAGAATCGTCGGCCTTCGAATAACCGCGGCAATACCAGTTGACGCAGCAGTTCAAGATACTGTTTAGCTTCGGCGGCCTTTTCCTGAATAATCGCGATGAGGTCTTCGTCAGGGGCGAAGGTTCGACGTGTCACCGCCACCTTGTCGGGGGATTGTCGCCAGCGCGTGAGCAATTCGCGCGATTCCTGGCGAATGTTCCTGATGCGCGCGGACTCGGCTTGAAGTTTGAGTTCCAAATCGCGGGCCCGATTTTCCAGGTCCGTGGCCGAGGCTTCGTAGGAAGTCTGTAATTCCCATTTCTGCTGCTGGAAAGACTCGTCGAGCTGGGCACGCTCCTGCTCCGCACGTTGCTGGCAACTGGCGCGGCGGCATTCCCAATCCGCGGAAATGCGAGCTTGTTCTTCCTGCTGGTGGGCTTCCAAGGCAGTTAGCTGTTCCCGCAGGTAGCTTTCGAGTTGGTGGCGCTGCTGCTGATAGTTCCTCTCCAGATCGGGGAGTCGGCGTCGGCGTTCGGCTTCAATGGTTTCGAGTCGCTGGCGGTATTGCCCCTCGATTTCTTGCTCGGTGTGAACCCGCCAGGAGATGAGCTCGCGCAATTGCTGCAGGAGATGCCGCTCCTGGTCGAGCAACGTGTCCATCGAGGCGGTTGAGCAGCTTTCAGTCAGCGTTGCAGACATGGTTGGCGGTCATCCGGCTAGCTGCAATCACGCTGCATTTGCCGCAGGGCTTCTTCCAGACGTTCCATTTCCTGAAGGGTACGGCGCACGAGCAGCTCCAGCGGCTGGTAACGCTGGGCGACGAATTCCTGGTAAACTGCATCCGTCCAATACATGCCCACCTGTTGGACTACCTGACCAAGTCGGCGTAGCGCTTCCTGTAATTGAGCAATGCCACTCTGCACAGACATAATGAGCACTTTCCTGAGCCGCGAAGTTGTCGCACTACTGTATAGGCTTGGGGATCAGGTCTCAGAAGTCTTCGTATCAGTGCTCAGGCGCTGGGGAAGCCTCGGCGAGAGTTGGCACCGCCGTGGGTGTTTCACTGGCGACAGCAGGAGGTTGGGCTGTGAGATATGCCTCCAGGGCCTGGATACGACCCTGCATCCAAGCCAGGAGTTGAAGCATCTCGACATCCACGAAATCGGCCAGACGCTGGCCAATGGGGCGATATTCATTGACCGCCCGAGGCCATTGGACTAACCAAGCCTTCACAGCACGAAGCTTTCGCTCGGCTTCTTCAAGGCGTGCCTGAGCACGGCGGAGAGCTTTTTCTTGTTCGGTGGTGTCCGCAGGACGGTCTAGGATTTCCATCATCTTGCGACGTTGCAGTTCCAGGCGGGCTTCGGAAACTGCCTCTTCGCGTTTGCGAATCTCTTGTTTCCAGAAACGCTCCTGCTGTTCGAGCCAGACGTAGGCCCGCTCGATCACCAGAGCCACGGAACTGAGGGCCGCGGATGCGTCCTGTCTGAAGAGCACCAGAGCGGCCCGCAATTCCTCCAAGACTTCGACCGAAAGCACTCGCGCTTTCTCGGCCATAGCCTCCTCAGCGTATCCGGAGATACTCCTCGATCTTTTCGGCTTTGCGCAGCAGAAACGGAATCTGTTTCTCAGCAGCTTCGGTAAAACGTTTGAGCACGAGCACCGTTTGCTGAAATTCCTCGGCGAACTTTTCGTGCTCCTGGTCGCGCCAGGTGTCGCCCAACTGGAGCATCTGGCTGTGCAGAATCTGCAGGCGCTGCTGCAAATCGAGAACGAACTGTTTAAGATTGTGCGCGAAGCGGCGGAGCTCCGCCGGATCCACGATGGCTTGAGGCATTTCAGACTCCTGCGAGAAACACTTCACACGTCCGTAGCCGGCCGCGGGACACCCGTGTCTCACTAGTCTCCCTTATACAATTTATGCCCACCTGGGATTTTTGGAAAGCAACCGTATCAGAAACCCCTTATGTCTGCAATCCCTTACGTCCGCTGGTGCATAAGCTGTGGAATGAGGCAACGTCTGACGTTACCGCTCCGATGGCGAAGTGCTCTTTCTCGGAATAGCCAGCAGTGGTATGGTATAGTTGTTAAGCAGGCGACTAGAAGCTGGGGCAGGACTGACCTGTGGGCGGAGACAGGACTGATGGCAGGACGATCAAGCCACTTGCCGGACGACCCATTCCTGGCCAGTAAGGCACCAACAAGTGCCCTCTTAGTGCGAGGCCAGTGCTTCGATGAATTACAGATTCGGCCCAGGATGTCAGGGGGCGTGGCACGGTCTCTTAGCAGTCGGATGGCCCTTCTGGCAATGGTGGGCCTGATAATCAGCAGCGGCCTGTTGACGGTCGTTTCTGGTCAAGCTCCTCAGCAAGCCGATGTCGCTCGGGTGGATAGTCAGCAATGGCTCGACCGATTGTTACACTATTGGCAGCGGGAGGCGAATCGCACCGTCAAACTCTACGCCCAGTTTGAAGCAACTCGCAAGTTTCATAACTTCGGTGGTGTGGTCAAATCCTACCAGGGACAAGGCAAATTCATGCGTTTGCCGGATGGCACCTATGGCTTCCTTATTGAGCTCTATGAGAAGGGGCAGAACGAACGATTTGAGCGTTATCTGTGTACAGGCACGCACTTTTATTTGTTCCGTCCCGAAGAAAAAACGATTTATTTTCACACCCTGCCCCCACGCAAACCAGGAGAGGTTCCCGATCAGGGGCCGATGTCGTTTCTGTTCGGTATCAGTGCCGACGAAGCAAAAAAGCGTTATCAGATGGCCATCGCTCGCCAGGACGAATGGTACACGTATGTGGAAATTCGTCCGAATTTTCCGAAGGATCAGGTAGATTTCGTATATGCACGCCTGGCGGTGTTGAATAAGCCGACCAGCGTCATCCCGCAATACTATCCGCGACAGATTTATTGGGTCGAGCCGCAAAAAGTCGAGGTTATCTGGGACATTGTGCGTTTGAGCCAAAACGAGGCAGCCACTCAGGTGGAGCGTCGCGATTTCGCCGCTCCCCAAGTGCCCGCAGGTTGGCAACTCAAAGCCATTCAGCAGTCTGCCGGTGATCAGAAACCTCCAGCGGCAGTGCAACCACAACAGTAACGCTCCCCGGGGTCTCGATTTTCCGTGAGGATACTACGTTTCTTATAATAATGAAGCCTGCCGTCGGCGGGCTGAGAGATGGATCTCTGTGCTACGTGTATAGGTCGAATCAGCCGAACGCTCTCAATCGGCACAACTGGATGAGGAAGCGATTATGTCCTTGGATAAGAGTCTGAAACGCAAAGGGGGCATCACCCGATCTCGGAACGTCCTGACGCGAGCCGAACGCATTCAACAGCTCATGCAGGAAGAACGTTGGCGCGAAGGGATGAGTCCCTTTGGCCTGCCAAAAGTTCGCGTCATCAAGTTGAAGAAGTCCAAGCGCTCGGCGAAGGAGGAAAAGGCAGCGGCACAAGCTGCGGGTACTTCGCCGGCA